>JAYOMW010000197.1:0-4734 GCA_038121045.1 Opitutia bacterium | reverse complement strand
CTTCCGGACAAGCAACTTTCCCTGCGAATTTTCATCTATCTCAAGGCAAGCACACTCTTTTATTCGTCAATAGCACAGGGGTTAAGTACACGAATGCATCTTTTGGCTCGATCGCAGCCAAAGACGAAAATCTTTCTATTTTGGTTGGCTACGGTACGGGTCGTACCTCTCCTTCGGGAACGCAAAGCCTACACAAAGGGAGAAAATGGAATGGTATCATACATTATGCTGCTAGCAGCAAAGAACTTCAAGGTAGTCTCGCTGCCGGAAAGTCAATCGAAGTGAAGGCTATTGCCGATGCATCCAAAATGCCAACCGAGTACGAGGAGGCGCACATCCTCATCAGTTCCAACGACCCGGACGAACCGCAAAAGAAAATCAAGGTCACGGCTCAGAAACTGAGCGAAAAGGGAGGGTTGGTCTTCCGCCCGTCTTCCCTGTCCTTCGATAACACCTACGTCGGACAAACCGCCGAGAAACCTTTGATCCTCAGTAACGCCGGAACCAAGGCACTGACCGTCACCCAGTTTGTCTTCAGGAATTCGGCCTTTTCCCACCGACTCCCCCTGCCCTTTACCCTCAAGGCCGGTGAAAAGAGGGATGCAACGATCTACTTCAGCCCCAAATCAGCCGGTAAGGTTGCGAGTTCGGCTTTGGTTTTGACCGATGAAGACGGAGGCAAGACAAGAACCTTCCAAATCTCGGGAGAAGGATCCCTTCCACCGGTCATGGTCGTCACCCCCTCTTCTCTTTCCGCCAGCTTGAAGAGCAAACAGGAAAGAACCGTCAACTTGCGGATTTCCAATTCCGGTGGAAGCCCCCTTACCTGGACCCTCAAGGGAGCGACCACGAGTGGAGGCAAATCACTCTCCGCTCCCTTCTTCGCCCAATCCCATTTCACGCCCATGGAAAAAGGATCCACCGACGACCGCGAAGGAATGCCCGTTTCGACCCTCGGAGGGGGCCCCGACTTGCATGGGTACAGTTGGACGGATTCGAAGGATGCAGCGGGACCCGCTCACCAGTGGAAGGATATTTCCAAAACAGGCAAGCTCTTGAGCGAAGCCTCCAAATCCGACGACGCGTTCGACAAGGTCGCCCTCCCCTTCCCCATGGAATTGTACGGCAAGACTTTCAAAGAGTTATTCGTAAGTTCCAACGGTTACCTGACTTTGGGCAAGGGATCTTCCGAGCACGGTCATTTCCCTCTGCCGACTGCCATGATGCCGGGCAACCTGATCGCTCCTTTCGCCATGGACCTGGATCCCTCCCGCGGAGGTGACGTCTACGTTCAAGAAACCTCCAACGAACTCCTCGTCCAATGGAACCGGGTCAAGGACTTTGCCGGAATCGGCGAATACACCTTCCAAGCCTCCCTCAACCGCAACGGGGTCATTTACTTCCACTATGAGAAAATGGACGGGAAGATCGAGCGGGCCACCACGGGCATTCAAAACGAATCCGCCGACAAGGCTTTGCTCGTCGCTTACAACAACAAACAAGTCAAAGCAAACTCCACCGTCCGGATTTCCACTTCCCCCAAGTGGCTTCACGTTGCAACGACCTCGGGAACGATCGCCGGTGGCAAATACCTGAATGTTCCCGTCACTTTCAAATCAGGATTGATTCTCGCGGGAACCTACGAAGCTACCCTCGAAATCAAAGGGAACGACCCCAAAAGGCCTTCAGTAGAAGTCCCCGTAAGCCTGATCATCCAAGCCACCAGAACTTTGGCGGTCAACCCAACAAGCGTTGATTTCGGAAAAGTCTCCGTAGGAGCAAAGGGCGAAAAAACGGTTCAAGTCACGAATTCGGGGAACGCAGCCGTGACGATCGGACAAATCAACACCGGCAACGGAGTCTTTACGGCTTCCGCAAGCTCCAAGTCTCTGGCTCCGGGTGAAACTTCAAGCCTCTTGCTCCGCTTCAGCCCCGTCAACGGAACCAATTATGCAAGCACGGCTCAGGTTTATTCAAACGCGGAGAATTCCCCCACACGCCTCAGCTTGCGCGGCATGGGCGTCGCGTCTCCCCGTTTCGCATTCAACCCAGACAACCTTTCCATTACCGTTGCAGCCGGACAAAAAACGAAGTCTCTGGCCTCGCTTCTCAACAAGGGGAAAGCCACGGGCACTTTCAGGCTCAAGGAAATCCGTAACGATGCAAATGGAAACAATGGAATCGGCATGGACGGGCCCACCGTTGAACAAACCGATCCCTTTGCCGACGAACACGTACCCAACCGTTTGATCGTTCGATACAAAGACGGACAATCCGGATTCTCCAACCCGGGGGCTCTCTCCACCCAAGTCAAGATGGTTAGGGAATTGGCCAAAGCACGCAAAACGGGCAATGGAGTCAGAGCCTTGAACGGTTTGAACCTCGCCCTGGTCGAAACGGTTCAAAGCGCGAATCTCAGGGACGTCGCCAAAGCCCTGGCCGAAGACCCTGCCGTCGAATACGTCGAACCGGACTATATCCGACGTTCCTCGGTGCTTCCCAACGACCCGGAGTGGAAAAACCAATATGCCTTGCAGAAGATCAAAGCCGCTCAGGCATGGGAAAAGACCAAAGGCAGCTCAACTGTGATCGTTGCCGTGATCGACACGGGCATCGACTACAACCACAAGGACCTCCAGGGAAATATTTGGAAAAACCCGGGTGAAATCCCCAATAATCGCAAGGACGACGATGGCAACGGTTACGTGGACGACGTGTATGGCTGGGATTTCTGCAACAACGACAACAACCCAATGGACGGCAACCGGCACGGCACCCACGTTGCGGGCACCATTGCGGCCGCAACCAACAACAGTCTGCAAGTGGCTGGCGTAGCCTGGAACACCAAACTCGTGGCCTTGAAGTTCCTTAGCGACCGGGGATCGGGAAGCGTTTCGGACGCCATCGATGCGGTCGCCTATTGCACCGCCATGAATTTCCCAATCAGCAACAACAGCTGGGGAGGCGGAGGTTCCAGCAGAGCGATGAAGGAAGCAATCGACCGGGCCGGGCAAAACGGACACCTCTTCTGCGCTGCCGCCGGCAACTCCGGTACTGACAACGACCGTAAACCTCATTACCCCTCCAGTTACCTCAGCCCCAACGTCCTGGCGGTCGCAGCTTCCGACAGCGCCGACCGGCTTGCCCACTTCACTTGCTACGGAAGGACAAGCGTGGACATGGCGGCTCCCGGAGTCAGCATTCTGAATCTCGTACCCAACAACCGCTTGGCCAAGCTAAGTGGAACCTCCATGGCCACCCCTCATGTTGCCGGAGCGGCGGCTCTCGTGCTCTCAATGAACCAGGGTGCCGGTTATGCCGAACTCAAGCGGACGCTCATGGAATCGGTAGATCCCGTCCAATCTTACGAAGGCAAAATGGTCGCCCCCGGCAGACTCAACTTGCTTAAGGCCTTGGAAGGGTTTTCGCCGGGTTGGTTGAGCGTTTCCCCCGAAAACGGAAACGTAACCGCCGGAAATTCGTCCACCCTCACCTTTGCCGTCGACGCAACCAAGCTCAACGCCGGAACCAAACGAGCCGTCGTTTGTTTCGACACCAACGATCCTCTCGCCAAAGTTCTGGAATTCCCGGTCGTACTCACGGTGACGGGAGATCCTGAAATCGCGACCGACAAGAAGTCCTTGGATTTCGGCGAAGTGTGGGTCGGCAACAAGAAGGAACTCGAACTCACCGTCTCTAACTCCGGAACGGCCGATTTGGAGGTATCAAGCCTTACCCTCAGCCACAAGGATCTGACTGTAACGCCATCGACCTTATCGCTCAAACCCGGAGAAATGGAAGTTCTGACCATTAAGCTAGAAGGACAATCAAACGGAATGATTGCGACTCACTTGACCATTGTCTCCAATGCGAAGAATTCCAGCGTTCTGAAAGTTCCGGTTGTCTTCAAATCAGTTCTTCCCCCTTCCCTTTTGGTCTCTCCCTTGTCCATCGTCAAGACTCTGGAACCAAACCAAAAGGGCGTGGAGACATTGAGCTTCGCAAACTCAGGGCAAGCAACCACCGTTTGGGAGGCAACGCTTGTCGAGACCGAAAGAAGTCGATCAAGGAACCAAGATATGAATTCATTGCTCGAAGGGCTAAACAACAGGGCTCCTGAAATCAACAACCCCGGCCTTCCTCTTGATCAAATTACGAATGCATCGAGTGAAAAAGGAAGCGAAGCAGCCTTCAGGATCTTGGGAGGAAACATCCATTCCGCCCTTGAGGTAGCGATTCTCGGAGCCAATTCCGCAGAGAAGAACAAGGACATTGCCTTAGGCTTGGCCGATACCAAGCGCTTTGCCGGAATCACCGTGATCGATGTCAAAAGCGTTACCCCTACCATAAAAGAACTCCAGGCCTTCGACACCGTGCTCGTTCACAGCAATTATTCCTACAAAGATTCAAACCAACTCGGCGACAATGTGACGGCATTCGCCAAAGCCGGGGGTGGGGTCGTCACCATGGCTTTCGAAAACCTTGTCGAAAAGTGGTCGCTTGGCGGTCAGTGGAGGAAGGAAGACCACGCAGTCTTCAGCCCAACCAAGTCTTTTCTTTCGACTTCCTCGTCGATGGGAGAAAAAACGATGCCCTCTCACCCATTGCTGACCGGGGTCCGTTCTTTCGCCGGAAAGTACAGGTTGCCCCACCTCCAAGTTACAAAAGGCGCCCAAATCGTAGCTAAATGGAAAGACGGAAAACCTCTGGTAACGTTCAAGGCCAGTCCTTTTC
>JAYOMW010000196.1:0-4836 GCA_038121045.1 Opitutia bacterium | reverse complement strand
GGATTAATTCCCAGTCGGTGGAGGAGAGCTTGCCGGTGCCATCGATACGGTCGACGAGTTCGGCCATCTCCTGATACTGATCGCTCTCTTGGATAAACTTTTCCAAATCGTTGTAGCGGGCGGGATCAAGCAGGCGGAGCCGGGCGAAATGTCCTTCGGCCCCGAGTTGTTGGGGGGTCGCCGTAAGAAGAAGGACAGAGGGGATTTTCTCCGCCAAGCCTTCCACCCTTTGGTAGGCCGTGCTGGCGTGCCCGGGTGTCCATTCGAGGTGATGGGCTTCGTCGACGATCAAGAGGTCCCAATCGGTATCAAGCACCTGAGCGTACCGTTCCGGGGAACGGGTCAAGTAATCGAGGCTCACGCAAATAATCTGACTGTCGAGAAAGGGGTTGGTTTCGGGGTTGGAGCTTTCGATCGCTTGGCAGCGTTCTTCGTCGAAGAGACTGGCGAGAAGGTTGAACCGCCGCATCAGCTCGATGAACCATTGATGCATCAGGGATTCCGGAAGGATGATCAGGGTGCGTTCAGCCCGTCCTGTCAGGTAGAGGCGGTGAAGAATGAGGCAGGCCTCGATGGTTTTTCCCAAACCGACTTCATCGGCGAGAAGAACTCTTGGTTGCAGGCGACCGGTTACTTCCTGGGCAATATAGAGCTGATGTTCAATCAGATCGATGCGTCCTCCGGTGAAGCCCCGATTGGGAGCTTTGCGGAGTTTGGACTCCCAATGGAGGGCTTCGTTGCGGACTTGAAAGAGGTGCGGGTCGTCCAGTTGCCTGCCCATCAAGCGATCGAGGGGGCTGGAAAAACTGATGGTGTCGGCCAGGGCGGCTTCGGGGATCCACTCCCCTTTCATTTGGTAATGCAACAAGCCTTCCTCTTCTTTGACCGCTTCAATGGAGCCGGAAAGGCCATCGTGGGTCTTCAGGCTATCCCCGACTTCGAAAGCGACTCTACGAACCGTGGTGCCGAGGGCATACTCGCGGCGCTCGTCGGCGGCCGGAAACAAAATGGTTACTCGTCCGCTCCCAGTGCTCAGGACCACGCCAAGTCCCAACTCGGGCTCGGAATTGCTCACCCAGCGTTGACCGGGTTTGATATCGTCGGCTGTCATCGCCGTCTATTGATGCGTAAAACGAAGGCGTGGCGAGCCGTTTTTTGCAAACACAGAAAAGGAGAATCAAGCTCGGCGTTCTGGACTCAAACTCGAAAGGCCTCAAGTATGTCGAATTTAGCTCTGGAAGGTGATGGATTGGTGCTCGGGTTAGCACCGAAGTTTCTGGGATTTACCTAATTCAGATTCCATTTGCAGAAGCTTTGAGGTATTCGTTTAATTCCTTGTCCACCGCGTAGACGTAGCAACCTTTCATTCCTCGGGTCATGAGCGTACGGTAAGTGTTGCGGATAATTGAATCCAACTTCTTCAAAGTACCTTCCGGATCAGTTTTCATTTGTTTTTTCCAACCGAAAATGGATCGGTCGTTTTTGGACCTGGCTGTTGGATCCGTAATCAATTCGCCTTGTTCCACTCGCATGTCGGGTCCGATGATCACACCCACGTAGTCGAGCTCCAGTCCCTGACAGGTATGAATGCAACCAATCTGGTTTACGGAATCCGGTTTGACGATCCACAGAGAACCTTGGGCCCCAAAATTCAATTGCATGGAAATTTCATGCGCTGGTATGGAAATTTCTTTCAGAGACGAATCTTTTTTACTCACCCAATCCCAACAATACCCCGCAACCAGACGCGACTTGTTGTTTGATTTGTTCTTCTCGAAAATTTCATCTCTCAAGTCGGAGGGGGAATCAAATACCCGAAAATCATAATTAGTTCCGGAAAGATCGGGGTTGGCCGTTTCCCTAATGCGCAAACAATGATCGATCCATGCGAGATAAGCATCGGAACCGGAGCAACGGAACTGAGCGGTCAATTTGAGCTCCTCGACTTCCGCACCGAAATGTTTTGCCCAGTTACGAATTTCTTCCATGCATCCGATGTCGTTAATGTGAATGCGCTGCGCTTCATCCACGAAAAAGATCGATGCCTTGGACGAGTGTATAATCTCCTTGATTTGGTTTTCGCCCAAGTGACCGTACAACCCGGACTTGGCGTTCAGCCGGTGGGCTTCATCCACTATCAATGCGTCATACGAATTGGATTCGGTTTCAGTGAATGCTCCCGACCCCCTGAAAAAGTTTGAAATCTCAGTTTTCCTGAAAGTTCCCGTAAGCTGGCTCTCATACACTGATCTCGGAGCCAAATTCTTGGTCACGTATTGGCCGAAAAGCCCAAGCTTCGTCAAGTTGGCCAACAAGTTAATTGCGATTACCGATTTCCCCGTGCCAGGACCACCATCAACAATCAAGACCTTCTTTTTTTCCTGCTTCGTATTCCGTGCAAATGCCAGGGCTCTTTCGTATACGACCTTTTGGTTGTCGATCATGACGAACTCGTCGTTGCCTTTGAGCATCTCCGTCACCTGTTCGGCCAAGACTTTGGAGGGGCGGATACGAGCGTTTTCCAGATCCAATATCAAATCTTTTTTGTCTCCGTGACGTACGTGCGTGGCGAGGAACTCACGCAACTCGGTACGGTCAGCTTTGCAAAACAAAGGAGCCTTCTTGATGTGTTCAGCGTAAAACTCGTTGTCTATGATTCCGTCACGCGCGTAGTTGTGCAAAAATGCGCAGGGCTTGAGATTAATGCCTCCAGAGTACACGGCTTCATTAAAACCTTTCAACAAGGCTGCGTAACTCCATACTTGATAGGATGGATGAACGGACGAATGCAACCCTCCACCAAGGCTGGTTCTGACAATCGCATCCTCCGAGGTCATTTCTGCCTCGGACCATTGCTTAAGCTCGATAAGGACGATGTTATCTTCGCCCTCTTCGTCTCTTCCGGAAACGAGGAAGTCAATTCTTTTGGAGGTTCTGGGGATGCTGTACTCTATGGCAACACCCGCATCTTCAGGCACGTCGGCAGGGTGCAAAACCGATTCCATGTATTCCAAAGAATTACCCCATGACCTGAATTCACTTTGACCGACCCGTTTCCCGAGTTTCAGCTGAACTTCTTCACGAATAATCTCACCAATACCTCCGGTGTCGACGTCCTGCAAGAAGCCTTGTTTTGAATTCTTATATACGATCATAGGTCTGCATATTTAGCCGAAGAGCCCTTTGCTTTTTCGACGGGGTACTTGAGGCGGTTTTTCTCCATCTTGGCTCGTACAATATCCCCCACGTCCAGATCGTGTTTGCCGGCAAGCATGATGGCGTAGGCGAAGACGTCGGCCAATTCGTCCTTCAACTTTTCGCGGTCAACGGATTCCGATTCGTCATCCTTTTTCCAAAGAAACAATTCATTTAGCTCGGCTGCTTCAATGGAAAGAGCCAAGGCCAAGTTCTTGGAATCATGAAATTGCTCCCAATCCCTTTCATCCCGAAAGCGTATGAGCGCGTCCTTCAGTTCATTGAATTCACGAGTCCGCATGGTCGGGCATGGTCGTTACGAATCGGAAATTCGAATTATATTTTATTCCTATTCTTGCACCTAATTTCATTAATTTTACTTTGATTGCATTTGAGTACCAATTTCAACCGAAATCAGATCGACAAAGCTCGAAAGAGTAGAATTTGAAAGATCTTGTCCCGCGTTGGGTTGAGCAATAGGAAAGAAAGCATGAAAGGGTTACCCAAGGTGTTGTTCGTGGATGATCAGGACGAGGTTCTGGAGGATATCAAGGTTCAGGTTTCGGACGTTTGCGATCCTTATGGAGCGACGACGTCCGAGGAGGGTTTGGAGATCTTCGAGAAAGAGGGCCCGTTCACGGTCGTGGTGTCCGACCAGATCCTGCCCGGGGTGGACGGGGCGGATTTTTTGGCTCAGGTGATCAGGCGGGACCCCCATGTTTCCACTATGCTTCTGACCGGACACGCGAACTATGCGGATGCCATGACGGCGGTCAACGAGGGGCATGTCTTTCGTCTTTTGGAAAAACCGTATTCACCGGCCACTTTGCGCGATGCAATCATTGCAGGCAAAAGGCAGAGGGATTTGATGGTGGCCGAAAGGGTCCTGTTGCACGAAACCTTGGTCGGGGCGGTCAATGCTTTGACCGAAACTTTGGCCACGGTGAAGCCTAGGTTTTTCGGGCGGGCACAGCGGGTCAAGAGATTGGCCGGGGAAATCGCAAGGTATTTGAAATTCCCACATCCTTGGCAGGTGGAAACGGCCGCGGTGTTTTCGCAGATGGCATCGATCACTTTGCCCGAAGAGGAAGCGGAGAACGTATTTCTAAGAAAGAGGTTGCGGCCCCAGATCATCGCTTTGGTCGACAAATTCCCTCAAGTGATCGATCACTTGCTCGGACACATTCCCCGTCTCGAAGAGGTTCGTGAAATTCTCGATTGCCTCTTCGGCAACCCCCTCCCCTACCAAAAACCCGGCAAAGAGGAAGTCTATCAAGCGTTCGAGATTTTGGATGCGGCTCTGGAATACGACTACCTGGAAGTGGAGGGACACGATTCGGAGGTGATCATCGGAACCCTCAAGGCCGGGAGCAAGGAATTCAACGGGGAGGTGATCGAGGCGATCACCCAATTGCAACAAAAGTCCAAGACCCGGTATGTGGTCAACGAGTTGCCCTTGGACGATTTAAGGGTGGGCATGCGTTTGGCCGAAGACTTGAGTTTGGACACCGCCATGTTGGTCGCCCCGAAGGGCACGGACATCACCAAGCACTTCCTGCAAGTTCTGCACAATTACGATTCTTGTTACGATCGTTCGCCGTTTCCGAAATTGATCAAGGTGTTCGTCCGCGAACCGGAGAA
>JAYOMW010000195.1:0-4899 GCA_038121045.1 Opitutia bacterium | reverse complement strand
AACTGGATCAAAAATTAAGCGAGGGCAAAGCGGCCCGCATGGCTGCCCGTCCCCCCGTAGCCCACTATCGTTTGAGCCGTAAAGAATATCAAAACACCGTGTACGATCTTTTGGGCGTACGCTACGACCCCGCAAAACCCGGCGAACTCAATGCCGATCCTCTCTGGCATGGCTTTGAAAGGATCGGTTCTCAACTTACGCTTTCCCCCTCCCATGTTGAAAGATATTACAACGCGGCTCAGACGGTTCTGTCCCGTGCCTTCCCCCCTCAAGGCATTCCCTCTAAAATCATTCGCAAGACCGCAGCGGATCTCCGTTACGGGGGGGCGGACAAGCACAAAGAAACCCTCCAACGGTTTGGGATTAAAAGACCTCTTCGATCCCTTATTTTTCCCGGCCGGTTGCAGCAGGCATTCAGACATAATTGGTTCGGTCGCACCGGCCCCGAGCATAGCGGGCTCTACCGGGCAAGAATGCAGGTGAGCGGGATTCGGCCCAAGGATGGTCAAATCGCCCACTTGAGAATCGGGAAAATGACATTCGAAGCAGCCAACGAAGGATTGATTGAAATCGACGTGGTCGCCCCGGAGGACGAGCCTGAGGTTATTGAATTTGAGGTCTTTTTGGAAATGCCTGCTAGCTTGGACTTCAATGTTGTCAGCACCAACGTGATCGATCGGCGAAAGGGTGCTCATTACCGGAACGCCCTTTCTTCAAGCAATTATCTCTTTACCCACAGCAGCGAGACCACCCTGCTCAACCCCGTAGCTCCCAAAATGTTCGACGAGGAAGCAAACGGCATCTTCTCTTTTGTCCTGCTCGACTGGATTGAATGGGAAGGTCCCATTGTTTCTAAAACTGAGAAGGATTCGCGAAGCGGACTGATACCTGAAAATAATGCAACCCTTGAGCAAGTGACTGCGAAACTCAAAATATTCGCGGAGCGTGCATGGAGAAGATCCGTCGAAAATGCAGAACTGCAACCCTATTTGAAGGTATTCGAAGAAGAGAAAAAACTCGGGGAAACGATGAACGATGCCTACCAAGCGGCCATGCTTGGCGTCCTCACCTCAAGGAACTTTACCTATTTGGTGGAAGGCGAAGTTGAAAAGCGTGAACGCCTGACCAATTACGAACTGGCCTCCCGTCTGTCTTATTTCCTGTGGAGCTCGATGCCTGATTCCCAACTTTTTGGCAAGGCGAAGACCGGAGAACTTCTCACCGATCCAAAATCATTGGAGATCGAAGTGGACCGTATGCTGTCCGATTCCAAGATCAACCGTTTCATCGATGACTTCCCACGCCAATGGTTGCAATTACACAAACTGGGAATGTTTCCTCCCGATCTTAAACTCTACCCTAATTATGAAGTATGGCTGGAGGCGAGTATGCGGGAAGAAGTGGTTCATTTCTTCCGCGAAGTCTTTGATCAAAACCTCCCTTTGGATTCTTTCATCCAGTCGGATTGGACCATGGCCAATCCACGTCTCTGTGAATTTTACGGTCTACCCGAACCGGACAAAGGAGGCTTTCATAAAGTTTCCCTGCGACCCGAGCACAATCGGGGTGGATTACTCACCACCGGTGCCGTACTTGGACTCACTTCGGATGGTACCCGTCACCGCCCGGTTCATCGTGGAGTATGGGTAAGTGAGGCTTTTTTTGGAAAAACGCCCCCTCCCCCTCCGGCCAACGTCGACCCGATCGAACCCAATCCCCCGGACAGCCCCAAAGCCACTATTCGTCAAAAACTGGAAGCTCACGCCAAGGATCCAAATTGCGCGGCCTGTCACAAAAACATTGATCCACTGGGTCTGGCCTTTGATCAATTTGATGCAATCGGACAATGGCGTACCCATGAGATTGTGGCCAAGGGAAAAGGCGCCAACCCACCGGTCAACCCGAGCGGAAAAATGCCCGACGGTCGTCCCTTTGCCAACGCCCATGAATTCAAGAATCTGCTTCTCGATGATAAGGATCGGTTTCTGCACGCGTTTGTCGAGCATCTCTGCACCTATGCTCTGCGACGGGTACTTACCGTGGATGATCGCAAAGACATTGACGCGATTGTCCAAAACGCAAAACTTAAAAAATCAAAACTCAGGGAGGTCATCCGGGCAGTAGCTCTATCTGATCTTCTACGGAAAAGGTAAAATCATTATGAGTAATATAAATACGCAATCCTGGCTCATGAACCGCCGTCATGCCCTCAAGGGGCTCGGAACCTTTATTGCCCTGCCCATGCTCGACTGTATGACTCCGCTCATGGCAGCCGAGCCGGTCATGCCCAAGCGGAGTGCGTTCATTTATTTGCCCAACGGAGTGAACACACTCGACTATCAGATCACTACCGATGGGGCTGATTACAAATTTTCACGGTCTCTCAAGCCGCTTGAGAAGCACCGTTCGGTTATCACCCCGATCAGCGGACTCCATCATCCGGGTGGTCTGGGGCATCATCACAATTGCCAAAAAATCTGGCTGACCGGTGGACAACTTGGACCTTCCGACCGTAACACCATCTCCATCGATCAGAAAATGGCGGAGATTACCTCTCCCCACACCCGTTTTCATTCCCTTCAAATTGCCAACAAAGGAGAATCCCTTTCCTGGACAGAGGATGGCATCCGACTGCCCGCCATGGGACGTTGCAAGGAAATCTTTGCTTATCTTTTCGAGGAACCCAAAGATGGAATCGGTGCCCAGCGCCGGGCTCTCCGTCGCAAGGGTAGCGTGCTTGACGCCAATCTCGAAGAAGTACGCAAACTGGATCAGAAAATTAGCAGGGATGACCGCGGACGGATGGAACAATACCTCACCTCGGTTCGCGAAACCGAGATCCGTACCGAACGGGCCGATGCCTGGCTGGATATTCCCCGCCCCGAAATCGCCGAGTCAGACCGCAAACGCACCAACCGGGACGTACCGCAGACGCAGGCAGGCGAATATTTCCGCACCATCTATGACCTGATGGTTCTGGCTTTTCAGACGGATGCAACTCGTGTGGCCACCTTCAGTAGTGGAAATGAGGGACAAGGCTTGCCCATTCCGGAATTGGGAATTCCCCAATCCAGGCATGAACTGAGTCACCATAACGGCGACCCTAACCACATGGAAAACCTGACCCTGAGCGACACCTTCTCTTTCGAACAGTATGCTTACTTCATAAGCCGTCTTGCCGAAACCAAAGATCTGAACGGAAAGTCTCTCCTCGACTCGACCATGACCCTGATGGGTGGCGGCATGGCCTATGGACATAGCCATGGAAATGCCAACCTGCCCCTCGTCCTTGCCGGGGGCATGGGATTGGGAGTAAAACATGGAACCCATGTCGATTTTAATCAGGGGCATTTTGACGGATATGATCTCAGTAACCCCCGTGCTCACTACGGGGTATGCGGCCGTCCGGTCAATCCTGAGGCACATATGAGCAACCTCCTTCTCGGCATGGCTCAAAAGATGGATGTGCCCACCGACCAGTTTGGAGACAGTAACCGCGTGATGAGCCTCGGGTGAGATCTCTACTTTCTCTCTTCACCCTTTTTATCTCCTTTTTTCTTTTCGCCGAAGAGAAAGAACCATACCGCCCGAAACAGGGAGAATTCCCCTCCCTGAAGGAAGCCAAGTTTCACCGGGGGGAATTGGTCTTTGTTGATCATATCAACCGGCGGGGCAGCCTGCGCATTTTCACCGACGGATATTTTCGGGAACGCAGGCTTCATCATTTCGCCATGCTCCCATACGGCATGATTTATTACCATGGAGCCCCTGCCGATCTGAGGGACATTCCTTTGGGAACGGTTCTCTATGGTCAGTTCTTTCTGGCTCCGGATCCGAAATTTTCATCCGTTCCCAATTCCAGTGGGAACGATCCCGCACTCCCTGCCGAAAACCATGCCCTTCTTCTGGAAGACGATATCAGTTTCTGTTTAAGGGAAGGAAAGTCATGGAAACTCAAGGAAGTCGATCTCACTCGGGAATCCAAAAAATATTCCACTTCAGCCAATGAACGAGATGGGCATCTGGTTGCCACTCTGAAACCACATAAAGACGGAAACGGACTGGAAGGTGAACACCGGATTACGATTGATAATTCCACACGAATCTGGCGGGGCAAAGAACTCTTGGGCATTGATGATCTTGTAGAAGAAGGCTTTTGGAAGGAAAATCAAAAGAATCCCATGAACGATCTTTCCGTACAGATCAACCTGACCTGGCACCCCCGCTATCTATATCAGGAATTCCACGCCTCTGATTTGTGGCTCGATGAGCAGGCCATCGCCAGTACCAAAGAAAGACAGGGGCAGAAGAACGTACGCTTCATCCGACTGCGCTGGATGCCCGCTTGGGTGGATTCCATTGAATATGGAAAGTTTGGGGATGCCACTGTCGCCGTCACTCTGTTTGGAGGATTGCACGAATCTCTCTATGCTGATTTCAAACCGGATATTGGCGGACAGATGGCGGTTTCTGAAAATACCTTACGCACCTACTGGCCGGACCATGACGGGATGGAAGGAAGATTCATGGCGGTCGAGAAATCCGAAAACCCACCCCTAGGCAGCAGTGGTATTCAGGTAAAAATCAAAATGAACCTGATTCTCGAAGGGTTCCGTCCCGGTCGTGTTGTTCGTATTCGTCCCAACAATTGGCCCAAAAACAAACCGCCCAAGGAGGAACTCATCGGAAACATTGAAAGCCGCTTTCCCGGGACCGAAATTTTTAACCGCTAAAAGATTATGACCCGCACCCTATCCATTCTATTCATTACCGTACTTTCCCATCTCGGACTTCCTGGCAAGCCCTTCCATGTCTACTCCCCGAGCTCGAAGGAAAATACTCTATGGATTGTCAAAGCGACCCCCAAAGGCGAAAGCCTCAAGCTCGAGGTTGCGGAGA
>JAYOMW010000194.1:0-4906 GCA_038121045.1 Opitutia bacterium | reverse complement strand
GGAAAGACGCCGCGTTTGATCGATCGGGGGGCACCGCGCTCGATCAATTACTTCTTTTATGCCTGCCCGTTTACCTGGGGTGAGGAAAAGTTGGACGACGATTGGGACGAAGATGTCTATTGATTTACTTTCCGGAAGGTCCGTTCTGACGGCCCAAGAGGTAATCTTCGACCCTCTCCATTAACTCGGCATACCGCACGGGGTCTTGGGCAAACGACTCAATGGCCACGGGCGGTTGTTCTTTCTTGGGGCGGGGCAAACGAAAACTCTTGCGGCTCGTTTCGGTTGCATAGGTGACTTCCGGTCCGAGGCAAGGATTGCTCGGTTCGAATACCATGATTGTACCCTTTCTTTTCATGGATTTCAGTTCTAATGGCTTTGGGGAGAAAATCAAAGGGCTCCCTGCGTTAGCAACTAAAACAAAGTCCCTTGTCTTTCCGAGAAAGGATCCTGCAGGCCGGGGTCGTCGTTTTGGGGCGAGTTGACCCGTTTGCCCACTTGGTAGGCAATCATTTCGGGGCCGGGGCGAGCGAGAATTTCCTTGAGGTTGTCGACGGGAGAAGAGGGCTCGAGCCACTCCTCCCAGCTTGATTCATCGAGGATGACGGGCATCCTGTGGTGCAAGGAAAGAAGCCCGGGGTGAGCTTCCTGAGTGAGGATGGTGAAGCTGCCTTGGGCGTTTTCGCTACCCATGGCATTGGTCCAAATCCCGGCTATGGCGAAGGTCGGGTGATCGGGGAGATGAATGAAGTGCGGGTATTTTTCATCCCCGGCGATTTGCCATTCGTAAAAACCATCCGCCGGAATCAGGCATCTTCTGTTCCGGAATGATTCGCGAAAGGTCGGCTTTTCATCGACCGTTTCGGAGCGGGCGTTGATGGGGAGAGGTCGGGCCGATGCAGGCTCTCCGGGCGGGCGACCCCACCACATGGCATCCCAACGAACCGAGTCTTCCCGAAGGGTAAGGGCGGGTTGGCGCTGGCCGGGAGCCCGGTTGAAGCTGGGGCGATTGAGCTCAGGTTCTTTTTCGGTGAGCTTGGCAAAGCGTTTGGCTCCGGGTTTTTTCCATGAATATCGTCCGCACATGGTGACTTTGTGATTGAAGCGGGCAATCCACTTATTTTTCGTCGGCGGACGAATGGCTCAGGGAGGCCTCGGGGCGGGAGCGTTCGTCCGCCTCGTCGACTTGGTAAAGCTTGTGCAATTGAAAGCCGGCCCGGTAGGGGGCTCCGTGTTCTTTCACCCAGTCATTGATCGAATGCAAAATTGCCGGATCTTTTGCCATCGACCATTCGGGGTGAAGCCAAACCGGGCAGCCGTGAGAATGAAGGGGCAGGGCGTCGGTCCATTTTTCAATGCCATCGGTTGCCTCGACGATCAGTTTGAATTCATCCGCTAGGTCCAAGCATTCTTGCAAGGGCATGGCATTCCATTTCGGGCTCAGCGTGACCCAATCCATCTCTCCTTGGATTGAGTAGGCTCCGCAGGTTTCCAAGTGAACGGGAAGGCTGCGGTTTCTCAATTGGTAGGCGAGGTCGTGCAAATTGTGAATGGCTGGCTCCCCGCCCGTGATGACCACGATTTCGCAACCCGATGAGAAGGCTTCGTCGGCGAGTTCGTCGGGTTCGATTCGGTCGACCTTTTCGGGTAAGTGATCGGGGTGCCAGGTCCCAGCCGAGTCGCACCATGGGCAATGCACGGGGCAACCGTGCAAGCGGATGAAGAAGGCGGATTTTCCCAAGTGGACGCCTTCCCCTTGCCACGAGTGAAAGCGCTCGTAGACCGGCAGGGCCTTCATTCGCCGGCGTTGGGCTGGTAGGTGGCGGAGTTTTTGGAGTCCTCCTCGAGGTGGATCGACCGCAGGCTGACTCGACCGCCGGTTCTATCGGATACCATGGGGCTGAAAGTCTCGAAAAGGAACTTGGCGATTCCCTCGCAGGAGGCGCTGTTGACCCAAGTGATTTTGAGAAGCCCCGTTTTCTCAAGTTCCAGCAACTCCTCTTTGCGGGAGTCTTGATCGCAGAGGACGGTCCCGTGGTCGAGATGCTCGTCGATCCAATCCTCGAGAAAGTGCAGGTCTCCGAAATCGATCACGAACCCGTTGTCGTCCAAGTTGCTTGCCCCGAAAGTCAGAGTAATGGACCAGCTGTGCCCGTGGAGGCGGGAGCAGCGGCCTTGGTGAAAGGGTTGGCGATGGGACAGGGGGATGTCCCGGTAAGTTTTGCTGCAGGTGATCATGCGATTGTTTTACGCTTCATATTTCGTGGGGTCGGCAACTTTTGCGAGCTCAAAGGCTTCCTTTCGTTCCACGCAAGTCCCGCATCTCCCGCAATGGAGTTGCCTCCCCGCATAGCAAGACCAAGTCGTTTCAAGGGGGGCTTTGAGTTCCGCTCCCAACTTGACTAGATCCGCCTTGGTCATGTCGACGAAAGGGCGGTAAAGATTCAAGTCTTTCCAATCGGCCAACCCAAGAGCTTTTTCCATGGCCTCGGCGAATTCGGGCCGGCAGTCGGGGTAAATGAAATGATCTCCGGCATGAGCCGCATAAGCGATCGTGTCGAAACTCGAGGAAAGGGCATAGCCACCGGCAAGGGCGAGCAAGATCATGTTCCGGTTGGGCACGACGGTGGCTTTCATTGATTCTTCGGCGTAATGGCCTTCGGGCAATTCGACCGAATCGTCGGTAAGCGAACTGCCCTTGAGCAAATCACCCAGACCGGGCAAGGAGAGGGTTTTTCTAGGCAAGTTCAACTCCTTGGCCAAGGTCTCCCCGTGGGCGAGTTCCTTGGCATGCCTTTGCCCGTAGTCGATCGAAAGCAAGCGTACCTCGGCCCCCTTTGAAATCAGGTAAGATGCGAGTACGGTCGAGTCAAGCCCGCCGGAAAAGAGTACGACCGCTTTCATTCGATTTTATCGTTTGAGACCTTCACAAGCGGGCCATTTTACTTTTTTGCAAATGGAAGGTCGAACTTGAAACTCACTTCCCGTCCGGACGCCTGAATACCTTCCGGTGGAGACGGTAGATTCTGTCCAATTCCTCGATCGGGGTGGGGTGGTCGTCCACCCGGAGGTCTCGGAAGCGGTCATTCAGCCCTCCGTATCCCCAGCCCTTTCTTACGACCAGAAGAGCGGCCGATTGCTTGCCTCTTTTGTCCCCTCCGGCCTTTTGGCCGGCTCGCAGAGACTCGATCATCCGTTCGGCCAAGGTGCCGTTTGCGTCCTCGAAAGCCTGGGCCATGGCTTGCGTCACTTCCGGCCCGGTGAGCAAATTTCCTTGCACGGCGTAATTCGTACCGGTTTGTCCGCCCGCCCAGTCCATGCATTTTTTGCCCGTGTGGATGGAGGCGTTCCCGTCCAGGGCAATTATGCCTAGCTGTCGGCGTTCCCGTACCGGGTCGGCTTCCGTCATCAGACGGACCGCTTCTGCGGGGCTTTTGCCATCTTTGAGCAAACGGAGTCCGACCGGCCCATAGCGGACGTTTCCCCATGCCTGACTTGCAATGGCCCCGATGCCCGCCTCGGCATAAGGCACGACGCTCCCGACGGCGATAAACTTGGATTGAACGGCAACGCCCAATTCTTGCGTCAGGGGATCGCGGGCGACGATGGAAAAGGTGGCGATCGTGGGCGAAGGGGTTCTCCCTTCGAGGGAAAAAAGAAAGATTGCGGTTATGAAAAGGCTGATGATGCGTAGGTCCATTCCCCTTGACCCTAAGGCGAAAACGCTTAGATTCAATCTCTTTGCTTGGGAGCCGGCGTAGCTCAGTTGGTAGAGCAGGAGACTCTTAATCTTTTGGTCGTGGGTTCGAATCCCTCCGCCGGTACCAAGCGAGGCTTTCCGATTTATTTCAGTTCGAAAGAGCCTATGATTTGGTTAAAAGCAGGTTCGGTTTTTTCCAAGTCTTCCTTGGCGCTCTGGCAAACGATGAATGCCGAAGTTTCATTGTTACGAATCGAAAAGAATTCCTGAACGTGAGGGACTGTTTCACCCAAGAAGGATAATTCAACTTTGTTTTTTATGCCTTTGATTTTTCCGGTCTTTCCCATTCTCGTTACGTCACTGAATCGGGAATCACCTACTTCCCCAAAGGGGATTTCTTCCTTCATGCTTAGGCTAAAATCTGTTGCCCACTCCAAGAGGGTCTGTTCGCTTGCATAATCGAATACGCAGATGATCACGATTGCATCGCCCGGGCTTTCCACATTTAGCAACTTGGCTTTCTCTCCCAAATCGCCGAGAGCCTCTTCCCCGGTTATATTCCAGTTTCCGGGGTAGGAAAAGGCAAGGCCGTCCTTGGAATAGAGTTGTGGAGAGCTAACGTCGGCCATTTTTTCGCAAGCTGAGAAGAAAGGGAGAAGGAGGAGGCAAAGCCATGGCGAATGATTTTTCATTAGAAGTAACCTTACTTGAATGAGTTGATTCGGGAAAGGGTGAAAGTTGATTCGCTTCGGTCATCTCCCATTTTTCGACTCGAATTCCAATGGGTTTGAAGTTTGCGTATTGATTAAGAATTTTAATGTTCTAGTGTTTGGTTCTGTTGAACGAACAATCCAGTGTCCTTCGACCCGGTTCGATTTTGCTCTTTTCACTTTACGCCTGAACAATAAAACAAAATGAAGAAACTAGTGATCATTCTTATTCTTTTGGCCGGGGTTCTTGTGTTTTTGGCGGTCAGCAACCCCGATGAGAGCGACTTTCGGGAATGGTACGTCGAAGAGCATGGGTTCGGAGGAGCATTGGTATCCATCGCCGTAAACAGGGAAAACAGAATCTTTTACAGCACTTATTCGATAGGAGGAAATGGTCTCATCAAAAAGCGTACCTTGGCTTACGGAATAGCCGGTGCTTTTGTTAAGACCGGGGACTGAACTTCGATTCTCTCTCTTGATGAGCGAGGATCTTGGG
>JAYOMW010000193.1:0-4927 GCA_038121045.1 Opitutia bacterium | reverse complement strand
ACGAACTGCCGGTCCCCCTCGATCGTGATTTTGAGAGACGAGAATTCCTCGGAGAACTTGACCCGTACTTCTTGAATACCGTTTTCAAAAGCGTGCTTGATGGTTTTCAAATCATTGGACGAGGAACTGGATCGACTCAAGGAAGTCATGGTCTTGGCCAGTTCTTCCTCAAGAAGGGAAAATTCGGTTTCCCGAAAGGCGGCGTAAGTTCTTGTTTCGGCGATCAACTGAAGGCGGTTCAAAGACAGGCTGTCGCCTGTAATTTCATGCACTTTTGCGATCGCCTTCTCGACAAAATCCTTGGTTCCTTTGATGCGGAAGTCAGCCGTTTCCGGAGTCGTTCCGGAAAGAAAAACCGCCGTATTGCTTCCCGATCCAGTCACCCTGACCGTTTCTTTGCCATTGGCCTTCAAGTAGCTCCTGCTCACTCCACTGCCTCCGCTTGGGATGTTCTCCTTGATTTTTTCCAAGTCTCCGGGAGAAATGGAGATGACACCCGTCGCCGCCTCCATTTGGATGATTCCATCCACCGGATTGGGGTCACGGGTGCAGGACATGCCAAGAGTCATGGCGAACGCCACGATCCAAGCAATGAAGGCTCCGACTTTTGCCGATTCGAGTTCTTTCATCAGGCCGCCTGAAAAATCAAGGTCAGGGCCCTTGCCATTACTTGAGCAGTTTGACCATCGCTTCTCCCATGGCTAATCCGACGTTCATGTATGTCTTGGCATTTCCGCCGTAGTGAGCATTGGAAGAGGAACCCATGCTGATCGGATTGGTGTAGACGACGGCTGCTTCTCCTTTGTGCTTGGCGCCAAAAGCGAACATGCCATCGATAATAAGCTTCTCATTTCCGGAGGCCGTGTCCTTGTTGGTCTGGCCAAGGGTGGCGACAACCATCTTGGCTTGGGGAGCATCGAATTCCTTTCGAAGTGCCTTGAAAAGTTGATTCAGATTCTTTCCGTACACCGTTGCATGGGCTTCGTTGTAGCGATCCTTGTCTCCTTGCCACCACAGAAAGCCGGCGACTTCGTACTCGGATGCATCCGGGTAATACTTGCCCAAGTTCTTGAGTACGTCCTTGGCCCGGGCAACGTCTCCCAAATACTGGAGCCCGGCATGCCAGGTGTGCTTGGGCGGAGCAGGTACTTCGCCCTTGGTCCAGCTTGCGTGACGGACTTCGTCGTTGTGAGCGGGGGTGACCAAGGTAATCTTCTTTCCTGTCTTCTTGTCGGTGGTCTCGACTTCGTGCCGGGGGCTTCCCGGGGGAAGGAGATCCCACCCGAGGCTACGGTTTCCGATCGAGCTTTTGAGGATAAGCACGGGTTCGTCCAAAGCATCACCGAGTTGGTGTCCGATTCCGGTCTCTATGCCGATCTTGCCGCCTGATACGGTCAGCCAGTCGTTGCGCATCTCTCGCGTTTTGCCCGGGCCGCCGCTCCCCATGACGTGCACGTTGCGCACGTCCTTGCGGGTCGTCCAGTTACCACTGTCATCGACCATGAAGGGGTAGAGTTGCTCGTTCTTGACCGCATGTTCAAGGGTGCCTTCCTTATCGCCTTTGACCCGCCCCATCTCGAGGGTGTTTGACTGGCCCATGATGATGAAGACCTTGACCTTGCCCGGTTTGGCTCCAAGGGGCAGGGCCAAAGCCGTTAACAGGCCGAGCGTGAAAATGCGTGTGATTGAGTTGTGGGTTTTCATTGTTGTTTTATATAGGTTTACTCAAAGGTTTTCAGTTTGTATCAGTGATTCGCTTTCTATTTAGTCGCCATTCTTTTCGAAATCCTTTGCTTGCTTGAATTTTGGCTTTTGGTGTTCGTGAAAATGGGGTGGGAACTCTTCGACTTGAACCTCCATCGCCTCTTCTCTGGCATTCAAAGCTCGATCAAGAGCTTGACCGGCGGTGAAACCTACAACGGTAAAGAAAGGGCTCGCAAGGCTGGTAATCAAACTCGTTTTGTGAGAATGGGCCGAGTTGGAAACGGTGAGCATTCCGTCCTTGGTGTTGGTGGTCACGGCTCCCTCGCCCCGGGCATTCTTGGGCAGGAGGACCTCAATGAATGCGCTGACGATTAATCGGTCGTCCTGTTCATGTTCCTTGTCGTTGGACAGTTGGTTTGCTTTTTCCGACAATTGACGAAGGCTGGAGAAGAAGGCAGGGGAAACGTAAGCGAGAGCCGTCCCTTTCTCCGGTAAGTCCTTCATCGTCTTTTGGAATGCAGGGTCTTGCCCAAGACTGGTCTTTGGCGCGAAGAGCTGGTCGGCGAAATTCTTCCCCGAAGCGAGGACGAGCTTTCCGCTTTGAACATGGTGGGCAAGCAAGGCTGTTTCCCAACCGAATTCGGTGATTTCTTTTTTCTCTCTCTCTGAAAAGTTTTGAGAGTCAATGGCCAATTGTACTCCCACCCAATTAGCGTTGCGTAGGATTTTGAAGGGCGGGGCTTCGTTTCCGCCCTGGACCAACATGGGTGCGAGAACTTTGGTCAACTCCTCCGCTATCCATCCCAGTCCATCCACAAGGACGGCCCCTTTCAACTCCGGAATTTTCAATTCTTTGGGGGCGCCGGGGCTAGGGAAATGGACCATCTTGGTCGGGTCGGCGTCGAGGATGACGGTGAGCTTTGTGTCCAGGTCGGCCATGACTTTTTCCATGGTGAAGGTGATGGGAGGCGGCATGGGTTGCTTGAGAGCCATTTGGACCATGGCCTTTCCTTGTTCCCCCATCACTACGCCGGCTCCTTCCAGGACCGATTCGTATAGCGTCTTGAAGTTGAGGTCCTGCTCGATTACGAAATCCGATCCGGCCGGTGCCAAGTTAAGGACTTGAAAAGGCTTCGAGTCTCCGCCCATCAGTTGGAGAAGCCCCCTGCGTCCATCGGGGGTATGGACGTAGCTCTTGTTGCGGAATCCGTCCTCCGTTCTGACTGAGCTAAAACCGATGGCCGACACGGCGTCGAGTCCCGTAATCCGGAGCAGGGCGGGCACGTTGACCGCCGGAACGTCTGGCTCGATCTTTCGCATCTCGTCCATCATGGAATTTACGTAACCACCGATTGCGGTGAGATCGCCATCCACGCTAACATACGCATGAACGACACCTCCCGGATCGAGTTGGCCGGTGACTGCCTGAAAGCGCGCGGCATCGGCCCTCGGGTCGGGCAGCGGTTGGTCGGGTAGGGTTATTCCTACGGGTGGAGCTCCTAGAAGGGAGATGAGGACGAGCCAAAGTTCGGAGAAACTTTTCATGGGCTTATGGAGTTTTCAGTTTTATGGAGACGGTCAGTCTGAAAATAGAGCTTGTGGGCAAGATTACGAACACGAAGGTTCGCTTAATTGCGTTTATTTACCATTTTTATGCGACAAGCTTTCGGGGTCAATTGCATGATCACTTACTTGGAGTTCTTTGTCTTTGGGAGGATAGTGATTCCGTTGGGCATCAAGGGATGGTAGGTCTTGGCTTTCTCGTTGTATAGCAAGTAGGCTTTGACTTCGTCGCCCATGTCAGGGACCGGTTGGTGACCCTGGGGACCGGGGAGGGGAGGGAAGCGGGTGGAGGGTTGCCAGGCTTCGAAAGTCAATTCGTCGCCTTCCTTGAGTCCCCTGCCTTTTTTCAAGGCCCCGACTTTCACGGTGATCTTGAAGATTCGGTCGCGGGCGACGAGCAGACCTCGCTCGACTTTTGATTTTTGAGTTTTGGAGCTCAGGGCGATGACTTGGCCCTCAACGACGTGCGTTGCCTCCTCCATCATTTCTTCAGGAGGATAGGGGGCTACGGCAGCTGATAGATCGAAGGTAGTCAAGGCCACAAGCCCAGTGAGAAAAATTGCGAACCAAGTCTTGTAACGATTTTTCATGACTACGGGGGGAACTGGGATTAAGGGATCGCCTGAAACATTTGCTTGATGTTGGGCTTCCCGCCAATGAGTTCCACCTGCAGGTCGAAGAAACCCGAGCCGGTTCCGCCTTTGTGAGGGAACCCAACGGAGATGGCATCGCCCCGCTTGTTTATCCTATTGGGCTTCTCCCAATCGACTTGATCCAAGAGCTTGTCGTTGATCCTCGGTCCGGGGTCGTAGGTGAACTTTCCCTCGATAAAGTGACCAAGCAGCGCTTCGGCCTCTTTATAACTTAGACCCTGGACGGATCCACAACGGTAGCTTGTCTCGCCAACCCAAAGAAGAGTCTGTTTTCTGGAGTATGGCTTGCCGGCCCAGAACTCACCCATCTGGATTTCACCTTTTGCGGGTTTTGCCCCGGGATGAAACCACTTCTTGTACTTTACGTTCAACACTTGGTAGGAGATCTCGCGATCCTTGGCGCTCTCGGCACCCTGCACGCTGATGCCACGGGCAGAGGATGGATAGAGATTGTAGGTCTTGATCTTCACGACCTTGGTGATTCCCTGTTTCCTGGCAAGCGTGAGCACGGTCTTCTCCTCTTCGGCAGTCAATTGGGCCCGTGGAACGTATTCCCGCTCGATTCCACCGGATTTTGTCAAAAGCGCTCGGTCTTCTTGTTTCTCTTCGGCTGCGCCGGGAAGCGGTATGGCCCTTGATTGTCCAATGAAGGAAAGGGAAAGCACAAGGAGGAGAAGGGGACGGCACTCGATCATGAGGAGGGTTACTTTGAGGGTTTCGGCTTTGGATTGGATATAAAGTCAATATGTATGCGGACGCCATTGAGGTAAACCTTGATTTCATCTCTGCCGGAAATGGATACCATGAAGTCACCCTTTTTCTCCTCCGGATGAGCGAGGCTGAAACGAAACTGATGCTTGCCGTCCAACCGAACCTTGCAGGTTTGGCTTCGGATTACGGGCACCGCTGATCCATGGCGGATCCATTCGACCTTGTAGTCCTTGTTTCCATTCAGTCCCTTGAGCAAGGTAAAGGACTGTCCGGCAAAGGCATCCTCCACGTAAATC
>JAYOMW010000192.1:0-5020 GCA_038121045.1 Opitutia bacterium | reverse complement strand
GTTCAGGCTCTCGTCTTCATGCTACTTGTCGCTGTTTATATCGGCCTTATATGCAATCATGGCGATGAAGAGGCTCATTAACTTTACGATTGTGACCATGCTTTGATTGTGGGCGATCGCAACCAACCGTTAACTAAAAATATAAAATTCAAATGATAGAAATACTCGCAGACGCAAACGCCACTTTGTTGGCTGAAGGTAACGCAACTCAAGCAGTTGAGCAGGCAAAAGGTATCACCGGCAGTATTCAAGCTGGACTCGGATGCTTGGGTGCTGCGATCGCCGTTGGAATGGTAGGCATGAAGGGTGCAGAAGCAGTCGGACGCAACCCAGACGCTTCCACGCCCATTCTCGTTCAATCCATCATCGGAATGGCTCTTGCCGAAGCTGTCGCTTTCTACTCTCTATTTCTTTAAGTAGGGTGTTCCGTATTGAACGGCAACACAACGACCCGACAACAAAGCCCAAATGATTTCTTACCTAGCCAGTGCCCAAAGCGTTTTGGACAAAGGGCAATCAATCGCCCAAGAGTTCGGCGTTGATTCCAATTTACTCATAGCCCAAGCTGTTAACTTCGTTCTTTGCGCGGGCATAATTTACAAATTTGGCTTTAAAGGCATTCTGTCAACGATCCAAGAAAGAGAAAAACAAATCTCCGATTCACTTAAACACGCTGAGAAAATCAAGCTTGAGCTTGAAGACGCTCAGAAACGTCGTGAAGAAACCTTAACCGAAGCCTCCTTGGAAGCTAAGAAAACGGTTTCAGGCGCTAAAGAACAAGCCAAGTCCTACGTCGAAGCTCAGAAGGAGGATGCTCGTAGTCAAGCCGAGGAAATCATTTCCAAGGCAAGGGAAGCCATGGCCATCGAAAAAGAACAAATTCTTAACGAAGCCAAAGAAGAAATCTCCTCCCTCGTCGTTCTTACTACTGGCAAGGTTCTGCAAAGGGAGCTCAACGACGAAGAGAAGTCTCGATTCTCCAACGCCGCGGCGGAGGAACTCAAGGTTTCCGATTGACCCGAATCAGTTCGATGGCGACAAATTCAAAAAACAAAAAAGTAGCTAACAAGTTACTTTTGTTATCTCTTGACGAAGAGGGTAGGGTAAACAAGGAAAAAGTTCAGTCTGTTCTTGCTTCACTCAGGGAAAACCCTCCCTCCAATCATCGTGAAATTCTTCAACATTATCTCACTGCTACTCGCAGATACCTGCCGAGCTTTCAGTGTGGTCTTGAAGTCCCCGCAGGCGTCGACGATCAAGTGAATCAAACCCTCTCCGCAAAAGTCAATGATTCCAAAGGAAGCAAATTCTCTATCGAAAGGTCTCAAAACCCGAATTTAATCGCCGGATACAAACTCAGAGTCGGAGACGACGTCTACGAGGATTCGATCGGCCAAAGATTGATAAACCTACGCAAATCTCTTTCTTAACTACTTACAATCAATGAGTTCCTTAACAGATTTAATCCGCGAAGAGATCGAGAGTCTCTCCACAGATCCAACCAAGACCAATGTCGGAACGATTACGGCACTAGCTGATGGCGTAGCCAAAGTGGAAGGGCTTTCCAAAGTGATGTTCAACGAAATGGTTGAATTTCCTAACGATGTGCTGGGGATTGCATTAAACCTTGAAGAAGATACGGTCGGTTGCGTCATTCTAGGTGACACGAGTTCGCTCAAGGAAGGCGACGAAGCCAAGACGACGGGAAAGCTACTTTCCGTTCCAGTGGGAATGGAAATGCTCGGCAGAGTCGTAGACGCGGTTGGAAGACCCATTGACGGAAAAGGAAAGATCAATTCGAACGAGGAGTTTCCCGTAGAAAGAATTGCTCCAGGTATTATTCCTCGTAAATCAGTGGATCAACCGCTTCAAACAGGAATCATGGCTGTGGATTCAATGATTCCAATCGGGAGAGGTCAGCGGGAACTTATTATCGGAGACCGTTCTACTGGGAAAACGACCATTGCAATCGACACCATAATCAACCAAGCCAAAATCAATAAACAAGGTGAAAAATCAGGTGATCCTGACTTTAGACCCGTTTATTGCATTTATGTCGCAGTCGGCCAAAAAAATTCAAACATTGCCCGTACCATCAAGGTTCTGGAGGAAACGGGTGCCATCGACTATGTTACCATTGTTTCAGCGCCCGCCGCCGACAACCCCGCCAACCAATACCTCGCCCCTTATGCCGGTTGCGCCATCGGAGAATGGTTCATGCAAAACGGCAAGGATGCTCTCATCGTCTACGATGATCTCTCCAAGCATGCCGTTGCCTACCGCCAGATTTCCCTAATTCTCAAAAGGCCTTCCGGTCGCGAGGCCTATCCAGGTGACGTTTTTTACCTGCATTCCCGTCTATTGGAACGATCCGCCCGTCTTAACGAGGACAGTGGGAACGGTTCCTTGACCGCTCTTCCCATTATCGAAACTCAAATGGGGGATGTTTCCGGATATATTCCGACCAACGTTATTTCCATTACCGATGGTCAAATTTTCCTCGAGACAGACCTTTTCAACAAAGGTGTAAGACCTGCTGTTTCAGTCGGACTTTCCGTGTCACGCGTCGGTTCCGCCGCCCAGATCAAGGCGTACAAAAAGGTTGCAGGGAAGGTGAAACTCGAACTTGCTCAATTCCGTGAGCTTGCTGCTTTCTCACAATTCGAATCCGATTTGGACGCGTCCACCAAAGCCCGACTTGACCGTGGCGCCCGAATCGTCGAAATGTTCAAGCAGGGAGCCTACAATCCAGTTCCAGTTGAAGTACAGACAGCCGTCATGTGGGCCATGCAGAATGACTTTTTCGACAGCATTCCCGTCAACAAGATTTCCGAAGCTGTCGAAAGCCTCAAGGAATTTCTAGCCACTCAGGGCAAGGAAGCCTGCGATGAGATTTACAAAAGCGGCAAACTTGAGGAAGAAACCGAACGCAAACTCCAATCGTCCATTGAGAGTTGGAAGGCGACCTTTGCTTGATTTCTAAGATTCTCTCTCAAGGAAAATGGCAAACACCAGAGACATCCGAATAAGGATCAAAGGCGTAAAAAATACCCGCCAGATAACCCGTGCCATGCAGATGGTGGCGACATCCAAAATGAAGAAGGCACAAGAGAGCGCCAAGGCAGGCAGGCCATACGCACTCCTTCTTGCCGACATGATCGTCTCCATCGCCGATGAGTTCGAAGAACTTACTCAATCCTATTTTATACAGCGCCCGGTAAAACATCGCGGCATCCTTGTCATTGGGACAGACAAAGGATTGTGCGGGGCGCTTAATTCAAATCTGTTCAGGGTCCTCAGCGACGTCGAAGATTCGGCTAAATTCGTATCCCTAGGGAAACGAGCATCCCAATATCTGTCTCGGGCACGAAAGGACCTCCTTGCCGACTTCACTCTCCCCGACAAACCCACCTTCTCCGACATCCGAAATATCGTCGAGTTTCTTCTCAACAGCTACGAGGAGGGTAGAATTGACACCATAGAGGTGCTTTACACTAGTTTTATCAATACTCTTCGCCAAGAACCAGAATTGATCAGGCTTTTTCCACTTAATGACTTGGACGCCATGACCGAGAAACTGCACGAGAGATTCGGGGTGGGGGATCATGCCGCTCCCAAAGATACTCGTGAAATTCTTTTCGAAGACCGGGATGCCGTTTTATCGGAGGTGGCTAGCCTCTACCTGAAGCAGGAAATCTTTCAGTTGGTTCTTGAGTCGATCGCCTCTGAGCACAGTGCCCGCATGGTAGCCATGAAAACAGCCACCGACAATGCAGGAAACTTGATCGATGACCTAACCCTTCAATACAACCGGGCCAGACAAGCGGCCATCACTCAGGAAATTCTTGAAATCTCGGCAGCCTCATTCGCCGAATAGATTCTCTTTAACCTTTCATCATGGAAAACCAAAATTCTAAAGTCGGTAAAATCGTACAAGTCATTGGCGCCGTCGTGGACGCAGAGTTCCCTCCGGGTTCCACCCCTGAGATTTATGACGCTCTTGAAGTCACCTACAGGACTCCAGATTCCGAGCAAGACAAAAAGCTTGTTTTGGAAACGCAGCAACACCTTGGCGACAACCGCGTAAGGACCGTGGCCATGTCTTCCTCCGAGGGACTCGTCCGGGGCACTGACGTAATCAATACGGGAGCACCCATTTCGGTGCCAGTCGGCGAAAAAGTTTTGGGACGTATCTTCAACGTCACGGGTGACACCGTAGACAACTTGGGGCCATGCGGGAACGAGGAAACCCGCCCCATTCATCGGCAGCCCCCGACACTCCTCGAGCAGGATACCGAAGCCAATATTCTCGAAACCGGCATCAAAGTGATCGACTTGATTTGTCCTTTTATCAAAGGTGGAAAGGTCGGAGCCTTCGGAGGAGCAGGGGTGGGCAAGACGGTTGTCATCATGGAATTGATCAACAACATCGCCAAGGCACACGGGGGCTATTCGGTTTTCGCCGGGGTAGGGGAGCGCTCCCGGGAAGGAAATGATCTTTATCAGGAAATGTCCGAAGCGGGCGTCATCAACCAGGAAGACATTTCAAAGTCCAAGGTGGCCCTCGTTTATGGTCAAATGAACGAACCCCCTGGAGCACGCATGAGAGTCGCGCTTTCCGGTCTGTCGATGGCCGAGTACTTCCGTGACGAAATGGGGCAGGACGTTCTTCTCTTCGTGGACAACATTTTCCGTTTCTCTCAAGCAGGCTCGGAGGTTTCCGCTCTCCTTGGCCGTTCTCCTTCCGCTGTCGGCTACCAGCCGACTCTCTCAGAGGAAATGGGAATTCTTCAGGAACGCATCACTTCGACCAAGAAAGGTTCGATCACTTCTTTCCAAGCCGTTTACGTACCTGCGGACGACCTGACTGATCCTGCCCCCGCAAACACTTTCGCCCACTTGGATTCGACCATCGTTCTCGAACGCTCCATAGCCGAATTGGGGATCTACCCCGCAGTTGACCCACTCGCCTCCGTATCGAACGCTCTTTCGCCCGATATCGTGGGCGAAGAACACTTCC
>JAYOMW010000191.1:0-5217 GCA_038121045.1 Opitutia bacterium | reverse complement strand
CCGAAAGTACGCATTACTGATGGCGCGGGTGATCGTGATTTCCACATCGCCGAGGTGGCCGAAGTCATTGGGGA
Organism: Opitutia bacterium; assembly: GCA_038121045.1. Classification (GTDB taxonomy): domain Bacteria; phylum Verrucomicrobiota; class Verrucomicrobiia; order Opitutales; family Seribacteraceae; genus Seribacter. The sequence continues at coordinate 5,143 of JAYOMW010000191.1, read as the reverse complement.
GGCATTGACCAACCTGATGATTTCACGGGAAGAAAACGAAATATATACCCCGAAGAACCGGGCTCTCGTGGTGGAGTCTGCCCGGATCGTCGCTGACCGCTTGATTGAGCGGATGGCTGAAGAGGAGGAAGGCGGAGCCCCCCGCCTCTCCTTTGACGAGCTTCATCGCCTGATCGAAAAGGCTTTGGTTGAAAACGATGCCTACGACGTCGCCAAAAGCCTGGTGATTTCCAGGTCAAACGAGGGGAACGGCAAAGGGTTCGCATCCAATGGTTTTGAGGAAGGGAGCGGGCAAATCCGCCTCATCCGTCGCAGCGGCCAAGTTGTTCCTTGGAATTACTCAAAGATCGAAGTCGCCGTGCGGAAGGCTTTTCTCTCTCTCCAGTTGGACTCCGAGCCGGCCGTTGACTTGGCTCGGCAAGTAACCCGCAAAGCCCTGTCGACGGGCCAAGCCTTCATCAATATCGAGGACGTACAGGACTTGGTGCAGGAGGAGTTGATGAGGAAGGGGCATTTCAAAGTTGCCGAGTCGTACATACTTTACCGTGCTCGCCGTCGCATCGAAAGGGAAACGGGAGTCACCGGAGACGAAGTCAAGCAGGACTCGATGATCGTGGTCAAGAAAAAGGACGGAAGCACCTTTTTCTGGGATGGGATCGACCTGAAGAAAAGAATTTCATTCGGCACAATCGGGCTCGACCTCTGCATGACGACCGAGCAAATCGAGGAATGCCTTCGCCGTTCCGTTTTTTCGGAAATCAGCGAGGACGACCTGCGCAAGACCATTATCCTGAACGCAAAGACTTTGATCGAAAGAGACGGGGACTTTGCCAAGTTCGCCGCCCGAATTCTTCTTTCCTATATTTACGAGGAGGTGCTTGGCTGGGACATTGCCGAGAACAGCATTGAGGAGCTCAAGGGGTTTCACACCGCTGGACTCAAGCAGTACCTCAAGAAAGGTATTGAGATCAAGAGACTGGATGCCAAGCTCATGAAGCTAGACGTCGGAAAGCTTGCGGATGCCCTCGATCCGTCGGCCGATCTTGATTTCGATTACCTTGGAATCCAAACCCTCTTCGATCGCTACTTGGTGGTCGACAAGACGGGCGATTCACCCAAGCGTATCGAAACACCTCAATTGTTTTGGATGCGCGTGGCGATGGGTGTGTTCGCCCACGAGGAAAAACCCGAAGACCGCATAATCGCTTTATACAACCTCTACAAAAGCCGCCGTTTTTGCTCTTCCACGCCCACGCTTTTTAACTCGGGAACTCTTCATTCGCAGCTCTCTTCATGCTATCTTTACAAGGTGGACGATACGATCGAGTCCATCATGTACCGGGGGATTGCCGAGAATGCTTTCCTTTCGAAATGGGCTGGTGGTTTGGGTGGAAGTTGGACTTCGGTTCGGGGCACGGGCAGTTACATCGCCGGCACGAACGGGGAAAGTCAGGGAGTCATTCCCTTCCTCAAAATGCACAACGACCAACTTTGCGCCGTCAATCAAGGTGGAAAGCGCAAAGGGTCCGGATGCGCCTATCTCGAATCCTGGCACTGTGATGTTTTGGAGTTCCTCGAGTTGCGCAAGAACACGGGTGACGACCGTCGCCGTACCCATGACATGAACACGGCGAATTGGATTCCCGACCTCTTCATGAAGCGCATGGAAGCCCGGCAGGATTGGACTTTGTTCAGAAGCAACGAGGTTCCCGAGTTGCACGACTTGTACGGCCGAGCCTTCGAGGACAAATACGTCGAATACGAAGCCAAAGCCGAAAAGGGAGAAATTTGGGGTCACACGATGCCCGCCCTAGATCTCTGGAAACAGATGCTGAAAATGCTTTTCGAAACGGGGCATCCCTGGATTACCTTCAAGGACACCTGCAACGTGCGCAGTCCTCAGGACCATGTCGGTGTGATTCACAGTTCCAATCTTTGCACGGAAATCACACTCAATACCGGAGCGGACGAAACGGCCGTTTGCAACCTTGGTTCGGTCGTTCTCGATTCTCACCTCAAGAGCGACGGATCAATTGATCACGAGAAGTTGAGGGATACCATCCGTACGGCCGTACGGGCTTTGGACAATGTCATCGACGTGAACTTTTACCCGACCGAGGCGGCCAAAACCTCGAACATGCGTCACCGGCCCATCGGCTTGGGCGTCATGGGTTTGCAAAATTCTCTTTTTGCCAAGAACATTCCTTTCTCTTCGCAACAGGCCGTCGAGTTCAACGACGAATTCATGGAGGCTATCTGCTACTATGCCTACGAAGCCTCCAGCGACCTCGCCAGCGAGCGCGGGTCCTATTCGAGTTTCCGGGGATCCAAGTGGGATCGCGGGATTCTTCCCCAAGATTCGCTCGAGCTTCTCGAAAAAGAACGTGGTAGCGACGTGGAGGTTCCCAAAGAAGGCAAAATGGACTGGTCGATCGTTCGCGAAAAGATCGCCAAACACGGCATGCGCAACAGCAACGTCATCGCGATTGCACCTACGGCCACCATCTCGAATATCATGGGTTCCTCTCCATGCATCGAGCCCACCTACAAAAATCTTTTTGTCAAAAGCAACCTCTCGGGGGATTTCATGGTATTGAATCGATTCCTGGTGAACGACTTGAAGAAAGAAGGTCTTTGGGGTAAGGAAATGTCCGATCAGTTGAAGTATTTCGACGGAGAACTTTCCGACATTGCAAACATACCCGATTGGATCAAGAGCAAGTACCTGACCGCCTTCCATGTTTCATACGAGTTCGTCATCGCCGCGGCCGCCCGCAGGCAAAAATGGATCGATCAATCCCAATCCGTCAACCTCTTCCTCCGCGAACCCGACTTGAAAGCTCTTTCTCACATGTACAGGGCAGCCTGGAGGCAGGGCTTGAAGACAACTTATTACCTGCGCACCTTGGGAGCTTCCAACATCGAGAAAGCGACCGTCGATCTTAAGCAAGGCAAGCCTCTTGCTGTAGACGTTTCGGACGAACCCTCGGCCAAGAAAGAATACACCGAAGCCGAAAAAAAGGCCTGTAGCATTGAGGCGATGATGAACGGGGAAGAATGCGAAGCTTGCCAATAGCTTTCCTGACTTTTCGATAATCCGCCTTCTTTCTTGTTTGATTCCCGAAAGACTTGAAGCTATCAGAGCGGCTTGCCACCTACCTGAACAAAAAACCCGCTTTGGGGAAAGGTGTTTTCATTGCCCCCTCAGCGACTGTGATCGGAGACGTCAGGCTTGGTGACGCCTCCAGCGTTTGGTATGGTGCGGTTCTGCGGGGCGATATCAATTTCATCTCGATCGGGGAGGGCACGAACCTGCAAGACGGCGTCATCGGACACTTGGCCGACGACTTCCCCCTCGAAGTGGGCAAGTATGTCACGGTTGGTCACGGTGCGGTCATTCATGCTTGCGTGATCGAGGACGAATGTCTCATCGGCATGAACGCGACCGTTCTCGATGGAGCCCGCATTGGTCGCCAATCAATCGTAGCGGCTGGGACGGTGGTCCCGCAAGGCATGCAAGTGCCCGAAGGTTCCTTGGTGGCCGGAGTACCCGCAGCCACCCGCAGGACGCTTTCGCCCGAGAGGCGCCTCGGACTGCGCAAGTGGGCTGAGAAATACCTCGAAGTATCCAAGGCCCATCAAGCCCGCTTCAAGGCTGGTTGATCAAATCTTTTGCGTTTTCCATCCCGTATGCGCCATACAATTCTTCCACCAACGATGGAAGGGAGGGCAGGGGATGAGCCCCACCGGATGACTCGGCACAGCAAGATAAATAGGAGCGCAGGGAGCCTTCGTCCGCTTGCTTGCCGTCCGCTTTCAAAAGCTCCTGCAAACGGTCTAGTCCACTCTTCCATTCACTCTCCTCAAAGGCATGAGCAAGCATGACTTCCTCCCAAGCCTTCGCCTCCTCTTCCCTCATCCCGGACAACCATTCCGTCATGACTCAAGACCTAGATCAGTCGGTCCAAGCGGGCAATTTCATAACGAAGGTAAATTCGATAATTATTTCGCTTGGACAATGCGACTGAATTTGGCAAGAAAGAGACGCATCTTTTCAATCTTACCATGACCCACTTGCCCGACGGACCCACCAAGGATAACCCCTACGCATCCGAACTCCTTGTCAATCACCTGATGACGGAAGGTTCGGACAAAGAGACGCGCCATTTCGAACTGTCGCTCAAGGAGAGCGGGATCGGATACGAACCGGGGGATTCCCTCGGCGTGCTTCCCGTCAACTGTCCCGAGGTCGTATCCGATCTCTTGCAGGCAGTCGGTCTTTCGGGGAAGGAAAGCATTGCCCTCGGCGAGCAATCCCACGCTCTCGAAGACGCCCTTTCCAACCGCTTGGCCTGTACGGTCCTGAGCAAGATCCAAATCAAGAAATTCAACGAACTCGCCCAGTCCGAAAAGCTCGACAATCTGCTTAAGATCGAGAACAAGGAAAGCCTCATCGATTACATGTGGGGTCGCGAACTGATCGATCTCTTCCTCGAGTTTCCCCAACCCGGGATCGAGGCTCAGGCTTTTGCCGGTCTTCTCCGCGCCATGCCTCCGCGCCTCTATTCGATCGCTTCGAGCCTGCGGGCTCACCCAGACGAAGTCCACTTGACGGTTGCTGTCGTGCGCTACGAGGGTCACGGCCGCAAGCGCAAAGGCGTGTGCTCGTCCTACTTGGCCGAGCGGGTGGGGGAGAGCATTCCCTGCTACCTCCATCCGAACAAGAATTTCAAGCTGCCCGAAAGCCCCGACACTCCGATCATCATGGTCGGCCCGGGTACCGGGATCGCTCCCTTCCGAGCCTTCGTCGAGGAAAGACGGGCCTCCGGGGCAAAGGGAAAAAACTGGTTGTTCTTCGGTGATCGTTCCGCCTCCACCGACTACCTTTATGGGGAGGAATGGGAAGCCTGTCGGAAAGACGGCACGGTCCACGAACTCGATCTTGCCTGGTCGCGCGACCAGGCCGAGAAAGTCTACGTCCAGCACAAGATGACCGAGCGCGGAAGCGAACTTTGGAAATGGTTGCAGGACGGTGCCGTCTTCTATGTCTGCGGCGACGCCTCCCGCATGGCCAAGGACGTCGATCAAGCCTTGCGGGACATTGCCTCCAAGGAAGGCGGCATGGGCGAAGACGAAGCCGCCG
>JAYOMW010000190.1:0-5233 GCA_038121045.1 Opitutia bacterium | reverse complement strand
AGGAAAGTTTCGACAACTGCCTACGAAGCCGTCTTGGATCATGAGGACATCCGCGTCTACTCAATTCTCAAAGTGGACGCCGGCGAAGTGGAGGCTAACTCCCCCGCCACGGTGGAAGTTACCGTCGACGTCGAACCTGAATTTGATTTGCCCGCCTACGAGGAATTCGAATACACCATCCGTTCCACCGAGGTTTCGAAAGAAGACGTCGAAAAGGAACTCGACGGACTGAGAGACCAAAGAGCATCCTTCGAAGAAGTGGATCGCGAAGTGGCGGATGGCGATTACGTCAAATGCTCTTACGAAGGAACGCTGGACGGCTCTCCGGTTTCCGAAATTCTTCCCGACAAACCTATGTACGGGAAACAGTCCAACACCTGGGAGGAGGCCGGACAGGCCAAGGGAATGGGCGTTGAGGGAATCGCCACGGGAATCGTCGGCATGAAAAAGGACGAAAAGAAGGAAATCGAAATCACTTTCGAGAAAGATTTCGAACTGGCTCCGCTTGCGGCTAAAAAAGTGATTTATGCAGTCGAAATTCACGAAGTCCGAGAAAAAAAAGCTCCCGAAGCCGACGACGAAAACTTTCTCAAAGCATTGAAGGTAGAGAACCTAGAACAACTCAAAGAGAAGATCGAGGCAGACCTGAAAATCAGGAAAGAAAGGGAAAACGTCGATGCCAAAAGGGGCCAGGCCACCCAAAAAATACTCGAGTTACCGGATTTCCCCCTTCCCCAACAGGCTGTGGAGGACGAATCCCAGGCAATCTTCCAAAGAACCGTCCAACGGGCCGCGCAACAAGGAGCCAAGCAGGAGGAAATGGAATCAAAGCGGGACGAGCTCTGGAAAGAATCCCAAGTTCAAGGTCAAGCCCGCGTCAAGATTTCGCTAGTACTCGGCCGGATTGCCGAAAAGGAGAAGATGGAAGTCACCAACGAGGACTTGGCTCAGGCTGCAACACGGGAAGCTATGATGATGAGGGTCGATCCACAGACCTACGTCAAAGAGCTCTCTCAGGACCGGGCCCGCATCAACCGTCTCCGCCAAGACATCTTGCACGACAAGACCCTCGAGCTCGTCGCCTCGAAGGGCAAGGAAAAGGTAGACGAAGCAGAGGGTGAGCCTTCGAACTGATTTTACTATTCACACCAAGAAATTACTTTTAAAAAAATGGGCGCATATTTACCACTCCCCTACGTATACGAACGAGAAGGCCGCCAAGAGCGGGCATGGGACATTTACAGTCGGTTGCTGCGCGACCGGATTGTCTTCATCGGAACCCCGATCGACGATTACGTTGCAAACTCCATCATAGCGCAGCTTCTTTTCCTCCAAATGGAGGATCCCAAAAAGGAGATTCATGTCTACATTAATTCTCCCGGGGGAAGCGTTTCGGATGGGATGGCCATTTACGACACCTTGAACTTCTTGCAGTGCGACATCGTAACCTACTGCATTGGAATGGCCGCCAGCATGAGCACGGTGCTCTTGGCCGCGGGCACTCCTGGCAAGCGCTTTGCCCTCCCGAACAGCCGGGTCATGATTCATCAACCGAGTGGCGGAGCGGGCGGACAAACCTCCGACATCTCGATTGCGGCCAAGGAAATTCTCCGGTGGAGACAAACCATCAACGAGATCCTCGCCAAGCACAGTGGAAAAACCATCGAGCAATTGGAAAAAGATTCGGATCGAGACTACTACATGTCGGCTGAAGAAGCCAAGGAGTACGGCTTGGTCGACGAGGTAATGTCGAAAAAGCCAAAGGACTGAACCGGCAAACGGATGGCAAAGGCGACCAAAATCAACTTCTGCTCCTTTTGCGGAAAACCGCAGGGGGAAGTTAAAAAGATGATCGCCGGTCCGGCCGGTGTTTTCATCTGTGATTCCTGCGTCCGTGTTTGCAAAACCATTATTGACCGCGAATTGGGAGAAAAGAAGACCGCAAGCAAAGTTGGATCCGACGAAAAGCCCGTTTTCAATCTCCAAAAACCTAGCGTCATCAAAGCCTTCCTCGATCAGCATGTCATCGGCCAGGATCACGCCAAAAAAGTTCTCTCGGTAGCCGTTCACAATCATTACAAAAGGCTTGCTTCGGAATTGGGGATCGGAGTAAGCGAGAACCACGCCGATCAATTTCTCGCGGATGAACTCAAAGACGTCGAAATCGAGAAAAGCAATGTGTTGCTCATTGGCCCAACCGGTAGTGGAAAAACCTATTTGGCCCGGACTTTGGCCCGCATGCTTGACGTTCCTTTTGCCATTGCCGACGCCACCACGCTCACCGAAGCCGGTTACGTCGGAGACGACGTGGAAAACATCGTTCTTCGCCTCCTCCAGTCTGCGGATCAAAACGTCGAGAAGGCACAATGCGGAATTATCTACGTTGATGAGATCGACAAGATCGGACGCAAAACCGAAAACGTATCGATTACCCGGGATGTCTCCGGAGAAGGGGTTCAGCAAGCTCTCTTGAAAATACTCGAGGGAACGATTTGCAACGTTCCACCCCAAGGAGGGCGCAAGCACCCGAATCAGGAGTATATCCAACTCGATACCTCCAACATTCTTTTCATATGCGGCGGCGCCTTCGTCGACCTCGATCAAATCGTGGAGCAACGGACCGGAAACCGAATGCTGGGCTACTCGGCCGGGTCCCCCAAGGAAACAAGCGAGTTACTTGCGGAAGTCCGCCCCGAGGACTTGGTTAAATATGGCCTCATTCCCGAATTCATCGGACGCTTGCCCGTAGTTTCCCTGCTTGAAGAACTCACCAGGTCTGAACTCGTCAGAATCCTCAAGGACACCAAAAACTCACTCCTCAAGCAGTACCGCAAATTATTTCTAATGGAAGGCGCCGACCTTCATTTCACGCGGGAAGCCATTTTGGCGATTGCCGACAAGGCTCTCGAGATGAAAACCGGAGCCCGCGCTTTGCGATCGATCATGGAGAGCATCATGCTCGAAGTCATGTACGACCTTCCTTCCATACAGGAACCGGTCAAGGTCGTGATCAATGCCGGTGTCGTCAAAGGGAAGAGCAAAGCCAAGATCTTGCCTCTCGACACTGGAAAGAAAAGAGACGCGGCCTGATCTTCCTCAATCCGAAGGAAGGGTGATGGTGCTCGCCCTCTTGTTATTTTCCGGCTTCAAGTCCTCCCTGTCCTGCAGGTACAAACGCGACTCAATTCGCACACCCTCTTTACCTTTGCTTGAATTCAGAAGCAACTGCTCGCTCTTGACTTCGCCAGGGTTGAGATTGCTGATGACGAACTTGCGCGACAACCCCATGTAATCAACCTCCAGTTCGACATTCTTGAGCCATAAGGTTCCCTGATTCTGAACACTGACTAGAAACGGGACTTCCGCCTTTCCAAAATCAAGCGGATCGAAATAATAACCTACGATGGCGGCATCGGCCAAATAAGGATCGAATCGGTTCTCGATTCTGGCTACGTTCAAGGCTCCGTGACCGGTAAATGGATCGAACCCAGGTTTTCCGGACTCATTTGCATATTCGTAGAGAAGATCCACAGTTTGCTCTCGGGGAGACCCTGGATTTTTGGAGAGTTCGGCAGCCAATACGCCAGCGACGAATGCCGAAGCCGTCGAAGTCCCGCTGAAGGCAACGGTTTCATCCTCAGCCCATGCCGTATAGACACCCACGCCCGGGGCTCCGATGTCTACCCCTTTACCATAATTCGCAAAGCCAGAGGCCCGGCCGTTTGCATCAAGGGAAGTCACCCCGATCACTCCATCGAAACGGGCCGGATAGGTGACCCCCTCCCTCCCCTCGTTTCCAACTGCCGCAACAACCGTGACGCCATTGGATTGAGCATACCGAACGGCTTGCTCCAAAACCGAGCTCGTGGACTCACCGCCCAGGCTCATGTTAATGACATGGGCTCCACGGTCTACCGCCTCGACGATTCCACGCGCTACGGTAAAGGAATCACCCTCGCCATTCTCATTGAGGACTCTCACGGAGAGAATCGACGCCGCGGGGGCAATCCCCTTTTGGTTTTTCGAATTGCCAACGATAATGGAAGCCACCGCTGTACCGTGCCCCGGGGAAGCGGGGCTTCCTTCAACAAGAGACAGTTCCGAAACTTGCGCCCCGGACAAAGCGGGATGCGAAGCATCGATCCCGGAATCTATGACCGCCACCTTGATTCCCCTACCCCAGTTATCCCGGTCAACCGGCGCCCCGAGCCAATCGGGCGCTTGCCCTCCGAATGCTTTTTCCCCCTCGAAAACCTCTTCCCTGGGTAACTCAGGCTGCCTGACCCTGTAATTATAATGGGTGGAAATTTCGTCCTCCCATTCGTCCATGAATCTCGAAGCTCTCGCGAGATCCGTTATTTGAATCCGTAAGGTGGAAAGACCGGCAATCTCTCCAAGGATACGAATACCGTTTCGATCCGCTTCGGCTCGAAAACGCTCCATCTGCGGACCACTTGCAAAACCGAGGGTCAAATCCTTGAGAACCTTGGAGCTGGAGAGGCTTTGAACAAGAAGTTCGTCCCTTAACTTTGCAAACGAATCAAGTTGTTCCAAAGACGGCCTTTGTTGAGCATGCATCGGTTCAAGGGACGCATGATTGCCTCCATCCGTTTGGGATCGCGACGGACCGGTTTCTTCCACACTTAGCGGAGCGCCATCCGTTTCAGGAGAAAGAAACCCATTTCCATACCAAATCCATACGCCCAATATGACAAAGAGCAAGACGATCAAGGCAGTGAACGAACCGGCTTTCATTTGATTAAGCGTGTCACGGAAAGAATTTGCTCGCAACTCGAAAGCGGATCGGGGATTGATTCTCGGACATGATCGATTTTCTCATCGTGGGACATGGGTTGGCCGGTTCCGCATTGGCTCACATGCTTTTGAAACGCGGCCAACGGGTCGTGGTGCTCGAGGGCAAGTCCCTCCACTCCGCCAGCAAAGTTGCCGCGGGCTTGGTCAACCCCCTGATCGGGCCCAAGTTCAACTTTCCCATGCGCGTGGAGGATTGCTTGATGCAGAGCATCAATTTCTTTCGTTCAATGGAAGAGAAAGCCGGACAATCTTTGTTCGAGGAATTCCTCCTTCATCGGGTGTTCGCCTCCGAAAAACAAAGGAGGCTATGGTTCGAGAAAACGCAAGACCCCGTTTTCCGTCTTTACGCCCGATCGGTCGAGAAAAGGGAATCTTGCGAAAAACTCGGTCTCAAGGCTCCGTTTGGCGCAGGCATTCA
>JAYOMW010000189.1:3769-5235 GCA_038121045.1 Opitutia bacterium | reverse complement strand
AAACAAAAAAGCTTATTAAAAATCGATCGGACGAGAAAAACGTAATTTCTCGAAATTTAAGCAAATACAAAGAAGATGCAGACTAGGAGCTGCCGTCAAGGATCGCACAAAAATCTTCCGTCACCTGAAGTTCTCTTTGGACATCCTCAATGAGGTTGTCCAATTGGTAAATATTCAATCGCGCAAGCAACGCATCGGAAGGAGCAGTCGGGTTCTCGTGCCCGCTGAAGCCAAAATGCATCTTGTTGACAACCCAATTGGCCAAGATGACCAAATCGATCAAGTCGCTTTCTTCACTGCCGGCATGAATGTTTTGCCTGAGTTCAGGGTTTGATTCGTGGTGCCAACGAACCACTCCCTCGACCGCAGTGGAGAGGCCCCAATGACGACAAATCAAATAACCGAGATAATCATGCCGTGGAGTTTGGTTGATGAGCTCGGCCTGAAAGAAATTGATTTTTTGATCCAATGCGGTTTGAGAATCCACAAGAAATTTGTTGTCGTTGTCATCCTCGTCGAGCTTGAAGCGGGCCACTTTCCCAATGTCGTGAACCAAACCGCAAGTGTAGGCGATTTCATGCCATGATTTGCCCAAGTGTTTGGCGATCGTACGGGATGCGGCGGCCACTCCGAGGCTGTGCTTCCAAAGACCTTCGAGGGAAAATTTTTGCTCGGCTTTTTCCTGATTCGAAAAAGCCTTGAAGACCGAAGTCGTCAAAACCATGTTCTTGATTTTTTCAAAGCCCAACATGCCTATCGCCTCGTTTGCATCGGTTACTTTTTCGGATCGACCTTGGCGAAAAAAAGAAGTGTTGGCCACCCTAAGAATTTTCATGCAAATCGCCTGATCGGAGACCATCACTTCTTCGACCTGTTGAGTCGAATTGTCCGGGTTTTCCAAGATGTTGGTCAACTCGTTCACGATAACCGGCAGGGTTGGGAGGTTTCTTTGGATCTGATTAATCAGATACTCGTAATCAATCATAATGCGATCAGATTGCATGGGTAAATTGTAGGAAAACAACAGAATTTACTCAAGGGCAAAATTACTGAAAACGGAAGATCATTACCCTGAAAAGCACCCAGCACGACATACCTATGCAAGATAGCAGAAAGTAATCGGAATGCCCTGTCGAGGACAAGGAATATGCGGACGGAATTTTCAATTCGACAGTCGATGCTCCTTGGAAATAGGTGCTGCCGTTTTCGTCTCTCAATACCTGCCTTTGGTTGCCCCTTTGATCAATCCACCCAGACCAGCCTGCATTGCCGCAGCGCAAAACAGGTCGACAATTCTCCACCGCACGCAAGACCGAGTGCGCAGCGTGTTGCTCGGCGCACCCTTCGCGCCCAAACCACGCGTCATTCGTGCAAACGAAAAGGAAATCGGCTTCCGCCCGCACCGTTTCCCGAACCAAGGAAGGAAAAATATCCTCGTAGCAAATCAAGGTCCCGACCGCAAAAGC
>JAYOMW010000189.1:0-3669 GCA_038121045.1 Opitutia bacterium | reverse complement strand
CAACGCTTTCGCTTTGCCATTTGTCAGTTAGAAAAGGTTGGCAAATTCCAACCTTCAGCGTTCGGACCTCCGACGCATCCTCATTGGAACCCTTCCTGAAAAGAAAGAAAGGCGAAACCATGAGGACGAAGAGCAGGATTCCTACATAAAAATCAGGGCAAAAAGAGGAAAACGCCCCACCTAAAGTGTTCCTTCTACGAATCAGAAGGTGATGAAGGTAGGAAGCGATGGTGAGATTAAAAAATACGAGAAAAAAGGACACGCTCCATGCCCCGGTCCAGGGAAGCGTTTGCAGGATCGCAGGCCGCTCCCACTGTGTAACCGACAAAGGACACCAAGGAAAACCCAGCGTAAACTGCCCCCTCGCCCACTCGATCGAGACCCAAAAGGCGGAAAGACCGATCATCGTCAGAAGCCTTGCCCCGAAACCACCCTTGGCCGCCCGGGGAATCAATTTTGCTGCCAAGAGGAACCAAGGAAGGTTGTAGATCGACAAAAGAAAAGCCGTGGCCAGCATGCCCGGAAGCGTTATGTGCCTGATCCACCCCACCAAGGCCAAATGATAGAGGAAGCCAGCTGACAAGAAGGCAATGCAGACTTTCTTCCAACTCGGCCCGAAGAAAAACCAAATCAGGCACGGCAAAAGAAAAAAATAGGCTGATTCCGCGGATTCCCTTGGTGGTTGAGCAGTAAGAAGCAGGCCGTAAGTGCAAAAGGCGGCCGTCAACGCCGCCCACCATTCCTTGGCAAAAGCGACCGCGCTCAACCTCCAGGCATGCAGGCTCAAGACAACCCCTCCGAGCACGCTTTGATTTTCGGGCGGGCAAGATGAGCGAAAGGCTCGAGCGAAAAGTCCTTCTCCTCTCGGCCCGTTTTCTTCATGTAGTCTTCGCAGATGCCAAAAAGTTCCGAGCGGGTCTTGGATCGCCTCATCGCATGTAGAAAGCCTCCTTGCGAGTCAACTGAAAGTCCAACGAAATTTAGAAATTTCTTCATTCTGGCCACCAAACGGGTTTCCGGGACGCCCGGTTTACTCAGACTCAGATAGAGGTCTTCGACGTAATCGTACAAGTCTCCCAGCTTCGGCCGAAAGATCTCCCGACCGGCCTGCAGTTCACGGATTTGCCTGAAAACCCAAGGGTTTCGAATCGCCGATCGGCCGATCATAATTCCGTGAACCCCCGTTTCCTCTCGCAAGCGCAACGCATGATCCGCGGTCTCCACGCTGCCGTTTAGAAGAACCGGACAAGGAAGAATGCCGACCGCTTTGGCCACATGCCGATAGCTCGGCTCCGATTGATATCCGCCCCTGACCGTCCTGGCATGAATGCTGACCAAACCAACGCTGCTCTTTGCGATAATTTCGAGAATTGGCTCGAAAAAACGGTCGTCCTCGAATCCGATTCGCATTTTCACGGTCAGAAGGGAAGAGCTTTCCTCTCCGAGAACATCCAGGATTTGTCTTATCTTTGCCGGATCGCGAAGAAGCCCACCGCCTACGTTCTTCCGGTAAACGCGCGGGGCGGGACAGCCCAAGTTCAAATCCACCCCGGCAATGGGAAGAGACTTAAGTTCTCTCGCAACCCGCCTGAGGTCGTTTAAATTTTCCCCAATCAACTGAGCAAAGACAGGGCGTTCATCGGGCTTGTCCATGATTGACGAGAGAATCTCAGGCTCAATCCGAGAATGGGCGTGCACCCGGATAAACTCGGTAAAGAAAAAATCGGGACTTCCCCTGCGGGCAACCACCTGCATGAAAGGCAAGGAGGTCACGTCCTGCATGGGAGCGAGAGCCGATGGCCAATCTCCGGCAACCATGGATTCCGGGAGATTGCCCTTGGAAAATGATCCCGCTTTCGAAATCACGGAAAAGAAAACAAGAGGCTAGTATCAATCTTGCTTGCGAAGAATCCGCTCGAGAATCTCGGACATGTCCTCCACGTTGTCCAAGACCTTGTTCGCCACGTGAATGGGTTGCTTCATCTGCAAGGCCAAAACGATCGAGTCACTCGGGCGGGCATCAAGTTCGATGATCTTTTTGCCCAATTCGTTTTCCATCCTGAGAATGATCCGTGCAAAAAAAGTTCCCTCGTCGACGTCGTTTATAAGGACTCTTTCGATCGAGGTTTCCAAGCCTTTCAAAATCAACCCGATCAAATCATGAGTGAGAGGACGCTCCTTCTTAACCTGATTCATCGTCATGTTGATTGCGTTCCCGATCGATGGATCGACGTAGATCACAAAGGTCTTGTCTTCATTGCCCAAAAAGATAGCGCAACCATTGGAAGTGGGCATTACGCCCTTTACGGTGACCTCGGCAGAGTCATTATTCATCTTGTCATTATCGTCTTAGTTGCTTTCATTCGCAAGCACTTATATCCTGTGTCCTCTTCTTGAATCCGAAAAACAAAAGCCTTCCCCTTACCAACCTTTACTTGATCGGTTTCATGGGTACCGGAAAAACGGCCGTCGGGGAAATGACCGCAAGGAAACTCGGCCTGCGTTTCGTTGACTCGGATCAGGAAATTGCAAGAAACGAAGGCAGAGACATATCGGCTATTTTCGAGCAATCCGGTGAAAAACGTTTCAGGGAAATGGAGCTGAAATTCATCCTTGAGGGGCACCCTGCCAACGGTTGCTTGGTTTCTTGCGGAGGGGGACTCCCGGTAGCCGAAGGCATGCTAGAAAAGCTCAAGCAACGGGGTATGGTGATTACCCTTTGGGCATCCCCCGAAACTATTTTCGCAAGAACCAAGGGAAATTCGACCCGACCTCTTCTGCAAGTGGATGACCCGCTTGCGGAAATAACGCGCCTGCTCAAAAGCCGTGAGGCCACCTACTTGGCCGCCGATCATGTAATTTCAACGGAAATGCGCTCCGCCAAAGCCGTGAGCGAACTTATCGCTCGGGCCTACGAGGAGAACCAACCCACCAAGAAAAACTAGCCTATCCCCTGAGCTATTGCCCGGATCCCTCCTCGCTTTCCCTGACCCGTTCCAAGAAAGACGAGGGAGGGCGAATGACCTTGCCCTCCCCTGAAACGAAAGCATGAGTCGTTTGCCCGGATGCCAAAAGTTCGTCTTCTCGAAACACTTCGTACTCCGCCTCTATGCGAACGAAAGAAGAGGAAGCAATCCTAACCACGACGCGCAGACGGTCATCGAAACGAGCGGGTTTTCGAAAATCCACTCGACAGCTCAGAACCGGAAGGAAAAAGCCCGCTTCCTCAAGAGATGCGTAGGGACAGTCGATTGAGTCAAGAAGCTCGATTCTGGCGATTTCAAACCAAGTCAGGTAATTGGCATGGTAGACAATACCCATTTTGTCGGTCTCTCCGTACCGGACTCGAACCTCGACGCTTGCAGAAAGCATGCTCGTCCATTACATCATTGTTCCAAACTCGGCAACGAATCTTTACCATGTCCATCAGCAAAAAAGAAAGAACTCTCTCCATTTGGATCGGTCTGGCGATCGGGATCACCCTGTCCTCCCTTCTCTTTCGCTACGCCTTGAACGAAAAGGAAGCGAAAACTCGGCAACGACCGGGAAACTTCGATGGTAACATGACCGCTCAAGGCATGTCTTTCGATCCTCTTCCTGAGACGGTCGCAAAAAAGATCCCCGGCGGAATCGTGGTGTTTTTCGACAAAAACGAATCGATCTGCGAGA
>JAYOMW010000188.1:0-5238 GCA_038121045.1 Opitutia bacterium | reverse complement strand
TAAAGGTAAGGAAAGTTATACTTCATCCTGATCGCTCTTTTTTTCATTTCTTCAAATGAGTCTCCAAGGTCACTGTAAGCTAACTCATCTGGCAGAATTGCCTGCTCATAATTCGGTGATATAGCTAAAATAACCGCTTCTTTTTCAAATTGCTTAGATAAATCATTGATATGATTTTGAAAAAGCTGAGAAACCTTGCAGTGGTTGGACATGAAAACGAGAGCCAAAATTCGTTTGCTATCGAAATCATCTTGCGTGTAAACTTGTCCACTTGTTCCCATTAAGCTAAAAGTGGGAATCTTGTACATTTCGGCTTTCGAATGGCAAGTGATTCCAAGCAACGCCATCAACCAAAAGCTGGCCATTTTCCGAGTATAAATTTTTCCGTTCTTCATTATCGTGGGTGCTCTTTAATCCCATCATGGGCAAACTAAAGATTGTCTGCCTTGAAATATACCATTAGGATGAGTCTTTATGCAACCCACAGATGATCGAAATTCTTGGTATGAAGGGAAAGGTCTTTGGTCAGACATTTCCGACACAGAATGGAATGACTGGAAATGGCAGATGCGAAACCGCATCACCAAACAAAGTGACTTGGACGGCCTTCTTTCTTTGTCTTCAAATGAAGTCGCCGGTTTTTCGGCTGCTTTAAACAGGTTATCCGTTGGTATCACTCCTTATTTTTTAAACCTTTTAGATCCAACCGACCCCCTCTGTCCTATTCGTCGGCAAGTAATTCCCTGCATTGAGGAATCAAATATTTCAGACATCGAAAGGAAGGATCCCGTAGGAGAAGAGTTGGATATGGTTGTTCCAGGGCTTGTTCACAGGTATCCGGATCGTGTCCTTTTTTTGGTTACTGATCGCTGTGCATCTTACTGCCGCTATTGTACTCGTAGTCGAATGGTTTCCAATGCACAGGATTATGGTTTTTCCCCTTCCCTTCAAGCAGGCCTTGAATACATTAAGTCCAATACCGCCATTCGGGACGTTCTCCTCAGTGGCGGTGACCCGCTTCTCCTATCTGACGAAAAACTAGCTTTTCTACTCTCCTCCTTGTCCGAAATCCCGCATGTTGAATTCGTTCGAATCGGTTCAAGGATTCCTGTTTTTCTGCCTCAACGGATTACCCAAGGGTTGATAGATTCCCTTCAGTCTCATCACAACACTTGGATCAGTATTCACGTTAACCATCCGAAGGAATGCACCAAAGAGCTTTACGAAGCCTGTCATAGGATGGCACGTGCCGGGATTCCTCTGGGAAACCAGTCCGTATTGCTCAAGGGCGTGAATGACGATCCGGAGACGATGAAAAGCCTCATTCACAGGCTTTTGATGATGAAAGTTCGACCTTATTATCTTTACCAGTGTGACCTTATTGAGGGAAGCTCCCACCTGAGAACCGATCCGATGACGGGCGTGAGAATTATCGAATCCCTAAGGGGTCACACTACAGGCTATGCCATTCCGCAGTTCGTGATAGATGCACCCGAAGGAGGAGGGAAGATTCCCTTGAATCCGAACTACTTGGAGGGGGTTGAGGCAGGCAGGATTCACCTACGAAACTTTGAGGGAAAAAGTTTCTTTTATGATACTGGATCCGTTGCAAAGCATGAGAAGGAATTCCTCAAAACAATTAATCTTTCCTAGTTGTTTCAATCCGTTCTAATCGGCATGACCACGCAAAGGAAGGATTGTTTGGCACTTTCCTCTTTTTGAACCTTGAAGACTCCCGGACTCATGTCATCTCGAAACTCTAATGTTACTTTGTCCCTTTGAAGTGATCTAAGAGGGTCTAATAAAAACTTCGGGTTGAAAGATACCGTGGCCTCTTCTCCTTCGTATCCTATGCCCATTGATTCGCAGGCATCTCCCAAGGTGCTTTGCCCCGTGATTTCCATTTCGTTTTTTTTAATCCTCAGGGTTACTTTTTCGTCGGAAACCAAGGCTGCTCTGTGTACGCATTCCTGCATCAACTCTCTTTCAATTTCGGCTGCGTTGAAATCGTCTTTCGGTATGACTTGTTTGTAGTTCGGGTATTTTCCCTCAACGACCTTTGAAACTAGGTAAACGGAATCTATGAATCCCGAAGCATCGTCCTCATTGCTTTCGATTTTAAGTTCGAAAGCTACCTGCCGGTCAGTAAAGGATATGCTTACGGTTTCGCCGACGTCAGGCAGTTTCTCCAGCTCGGAAACGGTAAGAGATGGCAAAATAAACTCACCCTCATCGCCCTCCGATACATTCATTTCCCTTGTTGTTACGGCCAACCTCCGGCCATCCGTAGCAACGAGAGACAAGTTGTCTTTGCCGAACTGAAAGAAAACTCCCTTGAGCATGTATCTCTCCTCATTGACGGATTGAGCATAGGAAACGCTCTTCAACATGGAAACGATTTCCTGTCGCTCCAAATCAAATTCTTTCTGCTCCTTGAGTTCGGGCAGGGGGGGGAATTCCTTGCTTTCCATCCCCACTACGTTAAAAACCGATCCCCGGGTGCTGATCGTTGCCTTGGGTGTATCGTTAGATTCGACACTGACCTCCATGTCCGCCAATTCGCGGACGATTCTTCCAAGTTCCTTAACGGGCAGGGTTACGGTTCCTTCTTCGGAAACATCTGCCTTGACAGAGCAACGAGCCCCCAAATCCAAATTGGTCGTAGTCAGTCGCACGGCTCCCGAACGAGCCTCTATCAATACGTTTTGGAGTATCGGCATTGTTTTTCTCGTGCCAACGACACTGGTTACCAACTGTAAACCAGCACTGAAAAAATCTCTGTTGATCTTGAACTTCATCTGCTTTGGTTGTGAATGAAAATGAGGGTATAGACAATGACGAATTATTAAGAAGGAAAGATCTTATATAAATTTGTATTCCTATTATAAATGGGAACAAGTCAAGTAAAAGAGCAAGTCCTTGATAACCAATGAAAAAAAATCAAAAAAAATGTTCATAAACAAACAAGTAAGTTTTGACAAAATCAAACCATTCAACAACTCATCTTAATAAACTATTTTTTTCACAAGCTATAAAGGTGTTATTTTTTGGTCAAGGATTCCAAGTAGTCCCAAAAGCTTTGATGGTTTTCAAGAACGGCTTCATCGGAAGAAGGCATTTTGCATCGAACCAAAAAATCATTCAGAGAGTTTTTCGGTAGGATAAAGTGGCAATGCAAAGCAATGTTGATTTTCTCGAAATAAACACGTAGCTCCTCAAGCCTGAGCCTGTAAAAAGTCTTTCCGTTTCTTTGAAACTTGCCTATCCCAGAATCACTGCCGACAAGAATGTCGTTGGTCATGGAACTGAGCTTCTCCATGAGGAAAAGCTGTTCGGCCTGAGGCAATGAATTTAAAACGGAAAGACTTTGATCGGAAAAGGTAACTTGAAACATGGAATTGGTGGAAAGTAAAAAAAGAGTTGAGCAAAGATTATAAAAGGTGGATGGACATAGTCGTGACTTTGTATGAAAAAACTGTTTAATGCAAAAAGTAAAAGGGCTGTGGAATCAATTATGCGAGTAACTTACACTATTCTTTGGGGGCCAAAAAACCTCAAATAAGGACAAATGGACAATCAGCAGGAAATAGCCGAAGCTCAAAGGGTCTTGATCAAGGAGGCGAACTCGATAATCAGAGCCTCTGATTGCCTGGGGAATAACTTTTCGCTTGCGGTGGACTGTTTGCATACGGCGAGGGGGAAAATTGTCGTAAGTGGTATTGGAAAGTCCGGACATTTGGGAAAAAAGCTGGCTGCGACCTTCTGCAGCACGGGATCGCCGGCGGCTTTTTTACACCCATCTGAAGCGGTGCATGGAGACTTGGGCATACACCAGGAAGGAGACCCCGTGGTTTTTTTGTCCAACAGTGGATCAACCCCCGAACTTTTGGCTCTTGTACCCTTGCTCAGGAGCAGAGATGCCAAAATCGTTGGTATTTTCGGGAACGACAAAGGTCGATTGACAACGAAAGTGGATGCCTACCTTGACTCCTCCGTGCCTGAAGAGGCCGATCCGCTCGGAATCGTTCCTACAGCCAGCTTTGCGGTATCCGCCTCTTTGGGCGATGCTTTGGCGTCCGCATTGATGAAAAGGAGAAATTTTTCGGAAATGGATTATGCCCAAACTCATCCCGCCGGACAATTGGGTAGAAACTTACTCCTCCGAGTATCCGACGTAATGCATCCGCCACCTAAAATAGCCTGCGTAGGCAAGCAAACCAAAATCAAGGAATTGGTTATTGAGATGACCAAGTTTCCACTTGGCGCCGCCTGCATAGTCGAAGGCGATCGACTTGTTGGCATAGTAACGGACGGAGATCTGCGACGTGCACTTAACTATAAAGAAAACCTTTTGGACGTTTCCGCCGATGGGGTAATGACAATCTCCCCACAGTCAATCAAACCAAACGTTTCGTTGGGGGATGCACTCAAGCAGATGGAAGACCGGGAATCCCCCATATCCGTTTTGCCTGTCGCTTGTCCGAAAACAAACAAGCTACTTGGCATGATTCGCTTACACGATATATATAACCCTTAGCCCAACCGAGGGGATCGAATACGACACCAATCTTCATTCATGTGCTGCAGAAAATCAAGGTGAACTCCAGAAAGCTCATCCTGCTGACCTTATCAGTTCTTGCTCTTGGGGCAGGAGGTTATCTGTTGCTCCAGTTACAAAAAGCCTTCGCTGAGTACTCTCATTGGCAAACGCGCGAAGCGGTATTGGAGAAGGAATTGGAAGATCTTCGCTTAGAGGCCCAAAACCTTCGGGAATTTTTGGAACGCTTGCGGAGAGACCCCGCCGTTCAAGATGCGATTGCACGAAAAGAATTGGGGTATGGCAAAAAAGACGAACTTCTTTACCGCATGCCTCAAGAACCCGACGGTGAATAACAAAAGGACGGCAACCTAGACCAACGATCAAACTTTAACCCCAAACGGAAAACTCGAGCATCAGAGATTTACCCACTTTCATTATGTCACAAACCCAAAACGAAGACCTCAGTATAGCAAAAGAATCCGGAGAACTCTACGAAAGTTCATATAAGAACCTATGCGAACTACTTGAAAACGAAAATTTACCCGATTGGGTTTTCTTGTCACTAGAGGAGCTGATAGCGGAAAAAAACTGGGAAGAGCTCAATAACCGGTTTTATGCCAATCTCTCATTTGGAACAGGGGGCATGCGGGGAAGGACTATTGGCACGATTACAACCAAGGCCGAAAGTGGAAAGAGCG
>JAYOMW010000187.1:1815-5277 GCA_038121045.1 Opitutia bacterium | reverse complement strand
TGTAAATCTTGTCCGGTTCATCCATTTCGCAAACCGACCAAAGCACCTCGAATTGAGAGTCGGACAAGGGAAACTCGACGCAGCAGGAAAGGTTTCCCGTTTTCCAAAAGTATTCGTCCGCGCAGGTTTTGAAATGACACAAATTCTTGTCCGATTTCAATGCGAGGGCAACCATGCCCAATTCGCATAACCAACCGCAAAACCAACTGCGCTTCAGATCCTCATGGATGGGGTAACCGGGGAACCTCCTCGCTTCGCTTATTAAATTTTCGGGCGCTACGAGCATTTTTGTTTTTTCAAGGAATCAAAGATCCACCCGCTTACACATGAGTCAGGAACCAAAATCCGGTGGACGAAACGCTGAGAATGATGATGAAGGAGAATATATTTGTAATCATAGTTAATTTAAGGGTTTAGAAATGTATTTACACTAACTGTATTTTTATATCAAGAAAATTCGTAAAAAATTTTATCTCTTCAATCCAACGGCCTCAATCAGGCCAGGAAGAAAACCATCAGGCTGAGAAAAACTGGAGGGATTGGCGTATTCCCTCCCTCAGGGAAGTCTTGGGCATTCGGGGGAAAGCCTCCCGGGTGGCCTCGTCATTTAGACCGTAAACAAAAGGCGTTTCCTCGGCCTCTTTCGAGTAGATCACCCCTCCGGCATCCATCCCTAATTCAGTCGCCTGTTCCCGCAGAAGATCGAGAAAATCATCGACCGAACGGGTTTCGCCGAGAAGGTTGAAAGTTCCGTAACCCTCGAAGGGATCGATCACGGCTCGGGCAAAACCTGCTCCGACGTCGTGCGAAAAATGATAGTGTTCCTTCCCTCGATAAGGGATTTCGAAAGGCTCCCCCTTGGCCACCGCCTTCATGGCCGAAGTCATGGCAGCGGTAAACCCACGGTCACGACCTGGCCCGTAAGTGGTGGCCAGGCGGAGAGAAACGGTCGGAGTTGAGCTTGCCTGATGAAAAGCCCGGGCCATCCCCTCCCCCGCCACTTTCCAATACCCGTACAAATTGAAAGGCTGGTAGGGATCCTCGGGGCGAACCCCCTCGGGTCCGTAAAGCGAACGAGGCCCGTTCACGGCGCTCGAACTGGCAAAGACAAAGCGCTCCAAGGGTTTTTCCAATTCTTCGCAGGCTCGAAAGAGATAAGCGGTTCCGAGCAAATTGACTTCCAATCCGCGCATCGGGTAATCCCGGCAATCGGGGGTTTGCAAGGCTCCAAGGTGAAGCACCCGGTTGGGCTGAACCTCCTTCACCACCTGAGAAACCGACTCGGGATTCGAAAGATCACCCGTCCGGTGCCTGTAGTTGTGGGCAGGCGGATCCTCCGGAGCCGAACGATTGAAACCGAAGACCTCCGCCCCTTCGTCCAGCAGGATGCGGACCGCATGACTCCCTATGCAACCCGTCGACCCAGTGACCAATACTCTCATCCCGGACATACCTAGAGCAGGGTTGCGGAAGCCAAACCGAGAAAGGAAAGAAAACCGACCACGTCCGTAACCGTCGTGACGAACACCCCGGATGCGATGGCCGGATCGATCTTCAACCGGTCCAGCAGGACGGGCAAAGCAACGCCCGAGAAACCCGCTACGACCATATTGATGACCATGGCCCCGGCAATGATCCCTCCCAGCAGATTCGCATTGTCGAGCTCGTTAAACCAAACAATCGTGAGACCTCCCGCCAAGGCGGCAAACAGGCATCCGTTGAGAAAACCGACCAAAAGTTCCTTGCGAAAGGTGCGCAAGGCGTTGTAGGCGGTCAACTCCTTGGTCGCCAAGGCCCGAACCGTAATGGTCAGGGTTTGGGTACCTGCGTTTCCTCCCATTGAGGCAACGATGGGCATGAGGACCGCAAGGGCGACCATTTGCTCGATCGTCGCATCGAAGAGGCCGATCACCATGGACGCCAGAACGGCGGTGCCCAAGTTGACCAGCAACCAAGTGAAGCGTTTGGCCGAAGACTGCAGGACGCCATCGTCCACCGTTTCCTCGCCGACGCCACCAAGGAGCAACACGTCTTCTTCGAATTCCTCGCGGGCCACTTCCATGACGTCGTCCACCGTGATCATTCCGATCAACTTGCCCTGGGCATCCGCCACCCCCGCCGTCGTAAGGTCGTACTTTTCGAAAAGCAAAGCCACTTCTTCCTGCATCATATCGGCCGGAACGATTACTTGGGTTTCGTCGCAAATCTCCCGCATCAAGGTCGGACGCGGAGAGCGCAAAATACGGGAAAGGGAAATCACGCCCACCGGTTTGGATTGCTCGTCCACCACGAACAAGTCGAGGAATTCATCAGGCAAATCCTCCTCCTCGCGCAAATAATCAATGGTACGCCCGACGTCCCAATTCGTACCAACCGAAACGTAGTCCGTCTGCATCCTCCGTCCGGCGCTCTCCTCGGGATAGGCCAGCCCGGTCTCGATATCCTCGCGTTCCTCCTCGGGTACCTCGCTGAGGATCTCCTCCCGTTCCGCCTCGTCCATGTCTTCGAGAACTTGGACCGCCTCGTCGGAATCCATCTCGGTGATGACCTCGGCCACTTCCTTCGGAGAAAGGGTATCAGTGACCTCCTTGCGCAAATGATCTTCCAACTCGAAGAGCAAATCAGGATCCAACTCGACCTTGACCAAGCCCAGCAAGCGCTTGCGCAAAGCGCCCGAAACCAGCCCGAACGCATCCGCCAAGTCGGAATGATGGATTTCCTTCAAGTGTTTGGTGACCTCGTCGTCCGAGCCCTTTTCGAGCAAACTCACCAATTCATCGAACTGGTTCAAGATTTCCTCCGAGCTCTCGGGGTCGATGCGGTGGATCACATCTTGATTTTCCTTGGTGGATGACATGAGAAAAAGGTCGGCTAGGTTTCCGAATAAGGAAGCAAGAACAAAACTGTTCTTATGTCAGACCCTCCCTCAACCTGCAATCTGAAAAGACCTTCCCCGTGCCTCGGGTCATGGATTTGGAAAAAAACTCTCCCAAATGGAAAAGTCATTTTTTCTTCACTTTACGGCTTGAGGTTGTTGGGCAATGCCGATCGCTTTTCCAACCTCCTAGCCCACTCCCTCGAGTTGGGCGGGCTCTGGAAGCTGTAGTTTTCCTCAGACCAGGGCCATGGTCCGGTTGGGGCCGCCCGAACCTCCCTTGATCGAGGGTTGACCGACCACGAGGGTGGCCCCTTTGGTCGGGACGTCGTCCAAGTTGTTCAAGTTTTCCAAACCCCACCGTTCGTCCCCCAGCCAAAGGTAGTGCACGTCGCTGCCCGGTGAATGTTGGTTGTCGAAAGAAAAGGTATCCACCCCCAAAGCAACGACCTCGCGCTCCTCCATGAGGTATTCGACCGCATCGACGTGAAAGGCCGGTTGGCGGTGCTTGCCGTTTGCATCGAGGCTTTTGTACTTGGGTTTGCCCACGTGTTTGGCCCATCCGCTGTTCATGGCCACGCAAGCCC
>JAYOMW010000187.1:0-1715 GCA_038121045.1 Opitutia bacterium | reverse complement strand
TCGGGTTCCCACTCGAAAACCGGTTTGACCTCCACGATGGCGGGAGGCACGAAAGTCCTTTTCCCCCGGGTCGTCACTTCCTCGCCTTCGCTGAACCACGCGGGAAAATCCGGATGCAAGGTATGGCTCAAATCAACCACCCGGGAAAAGGAGACCTCTTCGACGGCTTTGGAAGACCAGCGTTTTTTCTTGGGTGCAGGATGAGCCGATTTGGGGGCGGAAGATTTCCCGGACGGAATGACGGCGGGCAGGCAACCCGTCGAGGCAGCGACCCCCGCCCCACCGAGCGCTGCCAGGGCGTTGCGCCGGCTGATGCGTTTCTTGACTTGTTCGATAATGGCGGGCGAGCACATGATGAATTCCTTGGTTCGGCGGTTACGAAATGCGGTCTGATTTCATACAAAAAAAGAACAAGCAAGGACGCAAGTCCAAGAAAATCTCCGATGGCCTCCGCAAAATATTCGAGCTTCGGGTACACTCTCCGGTTGCCCGACTTGGTAAAAAATGGTAATTTAACAGCATTCGAAAGAGATGTTCACCTTATCCGACCATAAGCCGAATCAGACCTGCCAAGGCTTGGGCCGTCGTGACTTTCTCAAGGCGGGCGCTCTCGGCGGACTTGGTCTCGGATTGGGCAACCTGACCCTCCCCGGCCTACTCGAAGCCAAGGCCAAGGCCATGGCCCAAGGCAAGCCCATGCGCAACAAGTCGGTCGTCCTTCTCTTCCTGCAAGGCGGCCCCCCACACATCGAATTCTTCGATCCCAAAATGTCCGCCCCTGCGGAATACCGCAGCATCAACGGGGAAATCCCCACCACCATTCCGGGGCTCACTTTCGGTTCCACCTTTCCCAAGTTGGCCAAGATGACGGACAAGTTGGCCGTCGTTCGTTCCTACCAATCGAGAAACGCGGGCCATACCTATTTGAAAGTCACCAGCGGCGGCAATCCGATGAAGGCCGCCACGAGCGCGGTGGCCACCCGGGTCGGGGGCGCCTTCGACAAGAAATCGGGCATGCCCAACAATTGCCTGGTCCTCCCGGAGGCCATCGACGAGAACCTCAAGCTCGGGAGCAATTTCGAGACCGGGGCCCTCCCCGGCCTGACCGACCCGGGCACCCTCGGGTCGACCTACTCCGCCTTCAACCCGGCCGGCGGAGGCACCGCCAAGGAAAACATGGAGTTACGCATCGCCCCGGACCGCCTGGCCGACCGCAAGGGCTTGCTCGGCGGACTCGACGGAATCAAGCGCAACCTTGATGCGGACGGCTCGCTCGAGGGAGCCGATTACTTTTGTCAGCAAGCCTTCGACGTCGTGACCAAGGGGATCTCCTCCGCTTTCGACGTAACAAAGGAAGACCCCGAGACCCTCGCCAAGTACGACACCCGCCCGCTCTTCGACGCCCGCAAACTTCAACGCTGGGGCGACATGCGCCGCACCACCAACCTGCTCGGCTTGCAAATGCTCATGGCCCGCAGGCTCTGCGAGTCGGGCTGTTCCTTCGTCACCGTTTCGGATTGCGGATGGGATTACCACGCCAACAACAACAGCCCCAAGGGCATGGCCGGGCTCGACCCGATGGGCCGCCAGGTCGACCATGCGGTGGCCGCTTTCGTCCAGGATTTGCATGACCGCGGACTCAATGAGGACGTCCTCCTCATCGTGACCGGGGAAATGGGACGCTCCCCCAAGCTCAACAAAAACGGCGGGCGCGA
>JAYOMW010000186.1:0-5401 GCA_038121045.1 Opitutia bacterium | reverse complement strand
GGAAAGCCCTTCGTTGGTGTTTTTCCGAATCCCGCCTTCTCCTTCTATGAGCAAAAGGCCCAAGGAGTATTTGGCTTCGGAAAAATTCTGCCTCGCGGCAAGCTTCAGCCATTGGGATGCCTTCACGGCATCTTGCGGCACGCCATCACCGTTGTAATAAGCCATCCCGAGGTTAAAGCGAGCAGTAAGGGATTTTGCTATTACGGCCTTGGACAACATGCTTATTCCCAGCTTGGTATCCTTTTCCAAAAGTCCGGGCAAGCCCTTGAGATAAAGGGCTCCAATTGTGGCTTGAGCCTGAGGGTAGCCTGCTTCCGCCGATCTCTTGAACAAGCCTAGGGCTCGAACCACGTTGGTGGGAATCACCTGAAAATCGATCTCTCCCATACAGTACATGGCCACCGGGTCACCCTGTGATGCCTGCCTTTGCAGCAAGAGAGCCGCATCTTGATACATTCTGGTCGCCACCTCGAAATCACCGTCCATCATTGCCAAGTTCGCCAGGTTGTATGAACCAAAAGGGTGACCTTTGCGATGAGCGGACTCGGACCATTGTTTCGCTAGCTGGACGTCAACCTTGGAGCCAGCTTCACCCGACCTGAGGTAAATTCCCAAAAGCCCTTGAAAATACGGACTGCCCGCCTGAGCTTTCGATACAATTTCACCGTAGGTGATTGAGGGTGACCACCGCTCGGCACTAAACGCGACCGTTGTAACTCCGGCTAATTTCAGTAGCAAGACAAGGATCAATTTTTTCGAGAAAACAGACATGAGACAAGAATTACTTTTTTCAGAAGCTCTTCCAAGCTTGAAAACAAGCAATTGATTGGAGATAATCTCGTCACTCACATGCCTGCTTGTTTCCATCTCACCTGCCTTTTGGCATCGATCTTTTTTTTCACCACTTCGTTCTCCAAAGCCGACTCCCAACCAACCCGGGATGGGATCACCCTGTCAAGCTTGGCTCTAAGCCGCATTCTGGAAAAGCAAGCCCGTTTCTTCGAATCTCCGGACGGATCTTCCCAAACAAACGACTTGGAGCTCACTAGGAAAGCCCAGGAAATCGTAGCCGACTATGATGCGTACCTCGGAGCCAACCCAAAAGATACCAACGCCCTTATCCTCTACGGTAAATTTCTTCGGAGAGTCGGACAGGAGCAACACGCGGTCGGGTACTTTTTGGAAGCGGATTCAATCAACCCGAAACTTGCCGTCGTTAAACAACAGTTGGCCAACTACCTCATCGAGGAAGGGCGACCAATCGATGCTTTCCCATTCCTTATCATGACGATTGAATTGGCTCCTGAACAAGCTGACTACCATTACCACTTGGGCAATTTCCTATTCCTTTTCGAAGACGACTTGGCTCGTGAAGGGATTTTGGCGAAGGATTCGGCAAGGGCGTTCATGCACAAGTCCTTCAAGCAGGCGGCCAAGCTTTCTCCCTCCAACTTCGATTATCAATTGAGATTCGCTCAAAGCTTCTTTGACCACCCTGGTTCGAGCAAAGAATCCGCCTTGGCGGCGTGGAGCAATTTGGCCCGCAAGTTCCCCGACAGATCGAAGGCTGAAAACGACTATTTCAATCTCTGCAAGGCTCGCGTTCTCTTGGAACTCAACCGGCAATCCGATGCCTTGCCACTGCTTCAATCCGTTTCCTCAAAGGCACTCGACTCTGCCAAGCGGTCCCTCCTTCATCAAGTCAAGCGCAAGCCGCAAAAGGAGATAAAAAAAGAAACGCAGAAGCAAAGCAGGATTGAAATCAACCATCGCTTTTTCATACCGGACGACCCCCACTTAAAACGCCTCCGCTTGCTAACCGAGCGAATCAAAGAGGAAAAAATGCTTTCCGTTCTAAAGGCAGATGCGATCAAGGCCCGGTTTGACGAAAAGAATCAAATCAAAATCGATTTGTCGCAAAGAAATCCGAATCAGTCCGGACATGACGGAGAAAAGGGCTCTTTGAGGTGACTTCTGCATGAACGAAGTCCTCATTCTCTGCTCCTCGTTCGCCTTCGAGCAAAAGGTCATTTTGTTTCTTGTCCTTTTGGCCAGTATTTCCATTCACGAATGGGCTCATGCCTTTGCTGCGGACAAACTCGGGGACCCGCTTCCCCGAGCGGAAGGAAGGGTCACTCTTGATCCTCGAGCTCACATTGATCCGGTCGGAACCATTCTCATACCTCTGATCATGATTTTCCTTTCACCCGGTATCGCCATAATCGGTTGGGGAAAACCGGTTCGAATTTCCCTCCCCAACCCCAAAACCCGTAGACGGGACGACCTAATCATCACGATTGCGGGTCCACTCTCCAATCTGCTCATTGCCCTTGGAGCCACCCTCTTCTTTGCCGCATGGGCTTCGGTTTTGCCACTTAATCAAAGTGCCGAGGAACTCTATATAATCATCGTATTCTTGAATTGCATGCTCTTTGTTTTCAACCTTTTGCCGGTTCCTCCTCTGGACGGTTCGCACTTTCTCAAGCATGCCGTAAAAATGCGTGAAGAAACCTACCGCAACTTGGCTAAATATGGCTTTTTGATTTTGATCGTCTTGATCAACATCCCTCAATTTCAGGCCTTTATGCATTTTATGGTGGGCTCAAGCAGTGATCTTTTTCTCGGAATCTTCGAGGGATTGACCCCCGGAGAATCGTCCGTTACCTTCGATTGAAATGCGCAAAATATGCGAATTCGAGAAGGAGAAACCAGCTCTCCGGTTTTGGAACTACCTGAAGGAAAATAAAATCGACTCCTCCTTGGAGAAAGACGAGGAATCCTGGATCCTTTGGGTGGAGGAGGAGGAAAGCGTTCTCTTCGCCTCTTCGGCTTTTGAAGAATTCGTCCTCAACCCCGATGATCCGAAATTTCTCTCTTCGACACCTGATCGCAGACCCGATGATTCCGAAGAGTCCGAGGAGCCTCTTTTCCGAAAATCCCGTTACAAGGAACATAGGATGAGGTATCATTGGGTTGGACGCAACGCGGGTTTGGGTACCGTGACGTTTGCCTTGATTATAGTCGCTACATGCGTCTACTTGCCTTCGCTCCTTTCATCGCTTTTCGCGAACCTTGGATTGCCCATCGAAGTTTTCGATTCTCTCAACGAGAAGATAAGGAGTGGATTCCTGATTTCGAAAAGCAACGACGGGAGCGAACTGTTATCCGGTCAGATTTGGAGAATCGTCACTCCCATTTTTCTTCACTTCGGGTTTTTTCACATTCTCTTCAATATGTTTTGGCTTTACAGCTTGGGTGGGCAGATTGAAAGCAGAAAAGGAGGCAAATTTTTTCTAAGTTTCGTGCTTATTCTCGCTACTGTTTCCAACCTTCTACAATTTCTCTTCGCGGGATACAATTTTGGGGGAATGTCCGGCGTAGTCTATGGTCTTTTCGGATACGTCTTCATAAAGTCCAAGCTCGACCCTGGAGATGGTTTCGGCATTGATCAGGTAAACGAAATCATTATGTTCGGATTTTTTGTAGCATGTTGGCTAGGGTGGCTTGGAAACATTGCTAATTGGGCCCACACGGGAGGACTGGTCGTAGGATTGTTATGGGGTTGGTGCTCCGCTCTTCGGTGGAACCGGGGCAGAAGATAAAACCTACGTCTTATTTTCTCGCCAATTCGTAGATCGCCAGGCCCGCGCGCAAATTGGGCCAAAGAGAACAAGTTTTAATCCAATCGCCCTGATGATAGATTTTCCGACCGACCTCAAATGCATCCGGGCCAGATCGATGTTTTCGACAAAAGCTCTCGAATTCGGCAATCGAGAAATGATTCCTGAGACCACTTTGCTCCCAATCGTCCGGGTAAACGTCATTCCTAATTTTCATTCCTCTGCCAAGAAAATGGAGACGGTTTCTCCAATACCCATGATTAACAAAGCTCAAGGCAACCCGCTTCCCAACCCGCAAAGCTTCCAAAAGAACGGAACCGGGCTGCGGAAGCTCTTCGATCATGCGTGAGAATATGACCCAATCAAACGATTGATCCCCCAAATTTTCAAGGGCCCGGCGGATGTCCTCCTGATAAACGGCCACTCCACGAGCGATGGAGGAGGTGGCCTTGCCCCGATCATAATCCACCCCCAATCCTCGGACCTGCTTGGTATCCCTGAGGTATTCGAGCAGGATACCGCGACCGCATCCCAGATCCAAGACGCTTTCACTAGGCTGAACCCAATTGTCGATAACCTTGAAATCCGCTTCCTTTTTAACTTCGTATCGATTTTCAACCTTACGAAAGCGATCGACGTTCTGCACCTCTTTCTCCTCTTCGTCGACTCCCTTAAGAAAAACGCGGACGGACCGCAGGAATGCCTTCGACTTGATCAAGAAGGAATCATGCCCATGCTTATGATCGATTTCCAGATAGGAAGCTTCTTTTCCAAGCCGGTGCAAAGACTCCACGATTAATTTGTTTTGAGTAGGAGTGTAAAGCCAATCACTCGTGAAAGCGACTACGAGAACCCTCGCCGAAACGTCCTTGAGCGAGACATCCAGTCCATCCTTCCCGACAAGATCGAACCGGTCAAGAGCCTTGGTCAGCTTCAGATAAGTGTTCGCATCGAACCGATCCACGAACTTGTTTCCTTGATGGTCAAGGTAGCTCTCTACGCTGAATTCAAAGTTCTTGTCTTTGGATGCCCCGATCTCCCGTCCGAACCTTTCTTCCATACCTTCGTCGGAAAGATAAGTTATGTGCGCCATCATGCGAGCAACCGCCAAGCCTTCACGAGGGCCTTCTCCGTCCGAATATTCTCCCGACTTCCACTCACGATCTCCGCATATCGAACGCCGACCGACTTCGTTGAAGGCAATGGTTTGAGCATTATGCCGGGCAGTGGCTGCAATGATGAGGGCCTTTTCCACGAAATCGGGAAATTCAACGATCCACTGCAAGGCCTGCATGCCGCCCATGCTCCCCCCCACGACGGCGTGAAGACTTTCAATTCCAAGAAAGTCGAGCAGCTTCTTCTGAGCCCGCACCATATCCTTGATCGTCAAATCCGGAAAAAGCATTCCATAGGCTTTGCCGGGGGTGGCCGGGTTTTCGCTCGCCGGCCCGGTGGACCCTTTGCATGCGCCAAGACAATTTGAACAAACGACGAAAAAGTCGTCCGTATCGATAGCCTTGCCGGGACCTACCACGTGATTCCACCAACCAGGCTGCCCATCGTCTTTGGAATAAACCCCCGCAACATGATGATCTCCGGTCAAAGCATGACATATGAGGATGGCGTTCGTACCAGTCGAATTGAGTTCCCCATAAGTTTCATATCGCAGCTCGAACTTTTCGAGGGAACCGTTTTCCATTTCAAAAAGCTCATCATGCCGATAAGTTTTTTCACTTACGATTCCAACTTCACCGGCGCCGGAAACATGGTCCTCCCTTTCA
>JAYOMW010000185.1:0-5412 GCA_038121045.1 Opitutia bacterium | reverse complement strand
AAAGGGAATCTTGCGAAAAACTCGGTCTCAAGGCTCCGTTTGGCGCAGGCATTCAGGTGGCTCGTAGGTTAGACTTCCCCCTCTTCCTCAAGCTGTCCGAAGACATTCTCAGGCAAGCGGGATGCTGGCAGGATGGAATCTTCGAGGAAACGGATTGGAAAGAGGCCAAGAAGATCGTTTTTTGCGAAGGCTATCGCGTTTTGAAAAATCCATGGTTCGGACATTTGCCCTTTGCTCCTGCCCAAGGGGAGATCCTGCTTTTGGGAAAGGCCCTTTCAATTGCGGCAAGCAATGGGACCTGGATCCTCCCCGAAAAGAAGGATGGATGCCTAGCCGGCTCGACATGGAAACACCAAGACATCAAGTCTGGCCCGACCGAAAATGGCAGAAAAGAGATATTGGAAAAGTTGCCGCTTCTTGACAAGCGGACTGCTCGAATCATCGAACACCGCAGCGGGATACGGCCCGGCACACGTGACCGTTCTCCTATCATCGGCAAACACGAGGAGAACGGAAAAATGTTCCTTTTCAATGGCTTCGGCTCGAGAGGAGCGACAACCATCCCCTTTTACGCAAAGCGCATGCTCGATTTCATGATCGACGAAGTTCCCCTCCCCGGGGAAGCGAACTTGAAACGCTTCGAAAAAAATGCCTCGCTCTCTCGTTAAGGAAGTTCACCGAAGGCTTGCCGGAGTGATCGGGAAGGATGACCTATGCCTGGACGCAACCGCCGGGAACGGACTCGACACCCTTTTTCTCGCTCAATTGACAAAAGGCAAAGGAGGCGTTCATGCGATGGACCTCCAAAAGGACGCCTTGAACGCAACCCGGGCCTTGCTGGAACAACACGGACTCAAGAAGCGCGTGGTCACCCATCTCTCTTGTCATTCGAAAATGGAAACGGTTCTACCCGCTAACGCAAAAGGACGAATCCGGGCAATCACCTTCAACCTTGGTTACCTTCCGAAGGGAGACAAATCCATAACCACCGAAGCGGAGACCACCTTGAAGGCGCTGCGTTCCGCCTACGAATGGCTAGCGGGGAACGGAGTCCTGAGCGTACTGTGCTACCTGGGCCATCCGGGCGGAAAGGCCGAGGAGAAAGCCGTTCGCAAACTGATTGAAGATGGCAGTTGGAAGCACGAGGTAGTAACCGGAAGCGATTCCGGCGAGGCACCCGTTCTTCATTGGATCGAAAAAACTTAGAAAGGATTTTCGGGGTCCACTTCGGCGTCATAATCGACCGATGAATGTCCGAAACCAAACAGAGTCAAGAATTCCTCCTGGTACTTGGCGAAACTAGTCAACTCAAACAGATTATCCGTGCAAACCCGGGGCCAAAGCTCGACGATTCTCCTCTGTACTTCCGGCTCCATTTCCCAGTCATCCAAGCGAATTCTATTTTTATCATCGACCGGAACTTCAGCATTCTCGCCGTACAAACGGTCGCGAAAAAGACGGCAGGTTTGCTCGATGCAACCCTCATGCGTCCCCAATTCCTCCATGATCTTGAAAAGCATGGAAACATAAAGAGGCACCACGGGAATAGCTGAACTCGCCTGAGTCACCACCGCCTTGTTCACAGAAACGTAAGCATCCCCGCAACCCGCAAGCTTCATCTTCTCGGTGATCGCGGCGGCCGAGTTCTCCAAGTGTTCCTTCGCCTTGCCAATGGTTCCGTTCCTGTAGATCGGCCAAGTCACCTCGGGCCCGATGTAGGAGTAGGCCAGATTCAGGCACCCCGGAGCCATTAGGCCCTCGGCAAGCAAAAGGTCGGTCCACGCCTCCCAATCCTCGCCCCCCATCACTTTTTGCGTATCCGCAATTTCCTGCTCATTCGCAGGGTCAATGGTTACCTCCTTGACCTCTTTCCTATCCGTATCGAGGGTCTTGTTTTTGTAAATCGCCCCAATCGGCTTCAGGCAAGCCCGGTAAGTTTTTCCATCAACAGGATCGGTTCGGCGAGGGGAAGCCAAACTGTAAACCACGAGATCAAAGGGTCCGCCCGTCTCCTTTGCTTTTTGAACGACCTCCTCCTTGCATTCGGTCGAGAAAGCGTCCCCGTTTACGTCGACGGCCGAAAGGCCCGCCTCGCCGGCAAGCTTGCAAAAAGCCACCGAATTGTAATAGCCCGCGCTTGCTGTTTTTTCTCCCTTGGGCGGTCTTTCGAAATAGACACCCATGGTATCGGCTCCCGCTGAAAAAGCCGCCGTTACTCTCGAAGCCAGTCCGTAACCCGTGGAAGCCCCGATGACCAGCACCCGCTTTGGCTTTCCTTCGCATTCGATTCTGGAACTCGAGGCAACCGCGACTTGGTCTTTCAGGTTGGCCAGGCAACCCAACGGGTGTGAGGTGATACAGACGAAGCCTTTGATTCTAGGTTTGATAATCATTGAAAATGCGGAATTTAGACGTAAGTTAAATTATTAAGGCAAGGTTCTTAGCGCCAATGTCCTTTCAACTGAAGTCCTTTCTTTCCAAATTCATCGAACCAACCCATTTCCATTGAGAAAATCCAACCGCAAGGAACGCGCCCTCATCGCGGATTTTTTGGAACTTCCGCTACCTGAGGACCCGGCCAAGGAATCTCATCCCCTTTCCCTTAAGCAAGTGATTGAAAAGGCATGGGAAAATTGGGGAATCGACCAAGAAAAATCGCCCGAACAAGTCATCACGGAAAATTGGGACAAGGTGGTCGGACGCAGTTTCGCAGGCAAGTGCGCCCCCGAACGCCTGACCGAAAACACCGGAATCCTCTTTATGAAAACGGCCAGCGGCCCCATCAAGCAGGAGCTTGGGTTCGAAAAAAAAGAAATCCTCAAAAGGATTCAAAAACTCGAAGGCTGTTCCTTCGTCAAAGAACTGAAAATCAGCTGACCTCCTTCGCTCTTTGCCGAACCTACTCGGAAACTTTTCTGTTCCCGGACAAACCCACTTCCTCGGTGTCTTCGCCCACTTTGCCATGCAAGTAGGTTCTTGGCTTGTAAAGCATCGCAAAGGGTATGAAAAGGATGACCGTGCCTATCATCAATTTTGTAAAAAACCAATAATAGTCCGCCCCATCGAGCGTCAATCCACCCCCCGCAGTATATTGCATTGAAAGTGATGATCCATCGACTCGGGTATCTTCCACGACAAGCCCTCTCCTTTTCTTCTCCTCGTAAAGCCAGGTACCCCGGAGATCCTCCTCTCCTTTCCTCACTGTGATGTTTATACCGAGATCCCAAACGGTATTGGCCGTCTTGTCCGGACCATCACTGATCAACCTCGCTTCCTTGGCGCTAAGCAATTGATATTTGATCGGCGCCCCCCATGGATCATCGGGCAAATCTTCCCATTCGAACGGAAGTTGATTCTCAATGCTGAAATTCGACTCTATTTTCCTAGCCGTGGCGTGAAGCAGTTCCGTGGCTAGTGATTCAATTCTCTCACCTCCGGTCACAATGTCGTCAGGGGTGTTGAATTTCCCATCATGACCAGCAATCCTCAGGCGTTTGGTTTCGTTGTTGTCCCCGTCGATTTCCTCAAAAAGGGACACCTCTTCCGGACTGCCGACTTGAATCGCCTGATTCACGATGGCAGTGAACGAATTCCCTACTGACACGGAAGTAAGAAAAATTGCCATCATCAAAGATTTCATCTTCTTGGGAGCTTGGGTGTAGAAAAACTCAAGAGCTACGATGGAAACCATGATCTCACCGGAAGTAAGAATGACATAGGCGAGAATCTGCCAACCCACGTGGGGGATTTCGCCCCGGTCAATGGCTTCCTGCGACAAAGACACAACGACGAAGGAAACGGTCATTAGGAACAAACCGGCGCCGATTTTCCGCAAAGGCGTAAGTTTGATGATTTTTTCCGTCTGCGGATAAATCCAAAAGGCAAAAACGGGAATAAGAACAAGGATCAAAAAAGGATTGGCGGCTTGAATTTGAGATGGAAGGACTTCCATTCCAAAAAGATTCCTGTCCATTCTTTCCGCCTGAAAAACCAGTCGGCTTGCCGTTTGATCGAACAAACACCAAAACATACCGACAAAAAGGACCAAGGGAATCAATTTTCCGATTACGGACATGCCCTCCTTGCTGAAGACTTCCTTGAGGAAAGAGGAGCCTTTGGCCGGGATATGAGCAAATTTTTCTCTTCCCATCCAAAAAAACAAGGTGGCGAGAGCCATCAACGCCCCCGGAACACCGAAGGCAAGGTGCGGACCATGCCATTTTAACACCCAAGGAATGAGAAGATTAGAGATGACCGCACCAAAATTGATCGAAAAATAAAAGACATTGAATATACCGGTGATCAAGTGTTGGTTTTTTGACCCGAACTGATCCCCGACGTGGGCCGATACGCAAGGCTTGATTCCGCCGGCGCCCAAAGAAACGAGCCCCAATCCACCAAGAAGCCAGAATTGCACGACCCCGCCAACCCCCATCAGCGCGAGGCACAGGTGTCCAAGGCAATAGACGATGGAAAGGCTAACGATCGTTCTGTATTTACCGAAAAAGGCATCCGCTATGACAGCCCCCAAAAGTGGGGTCAGATAAACCGCGGTATTGAACCACGCAACATAGGACGTCGCGTCAGCCTCCGAAAGATTGCTTCCACCTAGAACCCCAAGATAATTGGCGAGGAAAACGGCCAAGGCCGCTTTCATCCCATAGAATGAAAAACGCTCCGCCGCTTCGTTGGAAATTATGTAAGGAATGCCCAGAGGCATTTGATCGGTTGAAACGGGAGAGGTTCTGTAAGGGCTCATGTAAATTAGTTTTTCTCGACTTTCTCGATCTCCCTCCGTCTCACGATCTCCCTGTCAAGATCACTCATGATGGCCGATTGATCGTCCGAAGGCGGTTTTTTTTCCTGATTCGATTCATTTGGCTCGGCTCGCAAAACAACCAAGGACCAGTACAGGTTCCCGACCGCTCCAATCGAGCAAAGGCCAAACATCCATGAATTGAGCAAAGGTTCGACAAGCAACTGACAAACGAGCAAACCCGAGAAAAGGGATAAGTTGAGCACCGGTAAAAGACAGCTAGAATGAAACATTGCAACGAATCTAACCAAGTTCCTTTTCCTGACCAAGAACTTATTCCAACCTATTTTTTCTCCGCAGTATAACCTTGCCAAATTGCTTGGTTTTTCTTGGTGTCTTTAGATGCGTTTATTTTCTTCTTTGCTTTGTCTCGCCTTCTTTATCTTCTCCTCGTGCGACATGATTCAAAAGGAAGAGTCGGTGCCGGAAAGCAATTCGACCGACGGCAATGAAACGGCTGCAGCAAGGCCTTTGCCGCCCGAACTTCCCGAACCCATACCCGAACCCGAACCCCAACCCGAGCCCCAACCCGAGCCCAAGCCCGAACCAGAGCCCAAAACCAAGCCAGAGCCGAGCCAACCTCAATTTCCAGGCTT
>JAYOMW010000184.1:3118-5429 GCA_038121045.1 Opitutia bacterium | reverse complement strand
GGCAAAGGACCGAAGTATTTGCCGAAAGAGGATTTCGACAAATGGGGCGGCGGGCCCGGGCAAACCAATTACGCCACCGCCAAAAACCCCAGCATGAAAGCCTACGCCAAGAAGTACCCACACTCCTCGAGATCATACGGTGCGTTCGGTCGTGACTTCGTCAAGGAATCGGCCAAGACGGGCAAGCCCTTCTGTCTCTCGATCAGTTTCAAGGCACCCCACAAGCCAGACCAACCGGATCCTCTTTTCGACAAGATATATGCAGGCAAAAAGTTCACCAAACCGCTCAATTATGGCCGGGAGTACGGGAAGCACTTTTCCCTTCAAAGCAAACAGGGCCGGCAATACGAACGCTTCATCAGCTGGGGGTACCGTGACAAATACGACGAGGTGATGGCAACCTACCATCAAATGGTACACGGTGTCGATGCGGCCGTTGGCATGATCCGATCCGCGGTCAAGGAAGCGGGCGTGGAAAAGAACACCGTCTTCATCTTCACGTCGGACAATGGCTTCTTTTGTGGTTCCCACGGCTATGGCTCGAAAGTCTTGCCTTACGAAGAATCGACCAAGGTTCCTCTCATTATCTACGATCCCCGCCATTCCTCCAGTGGGGAGAATTTGCGTTCCGACGCCCTGACTGCAAATATCGACATGGCGCCGACCATTCTTGATCTGGCGGGAATAAAGGCGCCCGACGGCATTGACGGCGTAAGCTTGCTGCCCCTCCTGGACAACCCAAAGGCAGCCGTCCGTGAAACGGCGGCCCTGATAAACGTCTGGGGACCGAAAGAAGCTCATTCCTACGGAGTAGTTACCAAAGACTATAAATATATTTACTGGCCCTACGAGTCTGGGGAATTCGAAGCCACCGAGGAATTGTACCACTTGGCCAAGGACCCATACGAATTAACCAACTTGAGCCCGCAAAAAGGAAAGAACTTGAAGAAAATGCGAGCCCGTTACGATGAAGCGGTAGAAGCCTGGAGGCGCGACGGGGTCGATTACAACGGCTACGAGCCCTATGGCGATATATTCGACCGCAAAATCCCTTGGAAACCCTGAATAAAGCCGGTTCGGTTATGCCTGACTCAGAACTTAAAAATAAATAAATTTACATGAAGATCTGTAAATTATTGCTCGTCCTGCTTGGAACCGTTTTGGCCGGTCAAGCCAAGCGGCCCAACTTCGTCCTCATCATGGCCGATGACTTGGGCTTTTCCGATCTCGGTTGCTACGGATCGGAAATTGAAACGCCGAACTTGGACCGCTTGGCCCAAAATGGATTGCGCTTCAGTCAGTTCTACAACACCGCCAAATGCCACTCCTCCCGTGTTTCTTTGCTGACGGGACTTTATTGCGACCAGGCTGGCTCCGGCAACCTAAGTCGCGGAGCG
Organism: Opitutia bacterium; assembly: GCA_038121045.1. Lineage (GTDB taxonomy): Bacteria > Verrucomicrobiota > Verrucomicrobiia > Opitutales > Seribacteraceae > Seribacter. Next base: position 4,032 of record JAYOMW010000184.1, on the reverse strand, counting down.
ACGATCGCCGAAGTCCTCAAGCCGGCAGGGTATTCGACCTGGATGTCGGGAAAATGGCATTTGAGCAAACAGCCCACTGATTTCGGTTTTCAGCGCTATTGGGGTCACCTTTCGGGAGCCTGCAACTTCTTTACCGGAGACAATAGCTTTCGCTTGAACGGCGAGCAATGGAACGTCCCCAAGACTCTGAACGGGAAACCCTTTTACACGACCCATGCCATCACGGATTTTGCCCTGGACTTTGTCAAGGAAGGTAAGATCGGAAAGAACTCCGATCCGTTTTTTCTATACCTGGCCTACAATGCCCCCCATTACCCCCTCCAAGCCCCTCAAAAGGACGTCGAAAAATACGATGGCAAGTACGACGCAGGTTGGGATCAGCTTAGGCAGACGAGGTATGCCAAGCAGTTGACCACTGGGGTGATACCCCGCAAATTCAAGCTTTCCCCAAGGGCCGATCACGTCCCCGCCTGGAATTCGATCAAGGAAGTGGAAAAGAAATGGGAAGCAGACCGAATGGAGGTCTTTGCCGCCATGATCGACGTCATGGATCGGAATATCGGCCGGCTAATCCAAGAGCTCGAGGAAAGAGGGGTCTTCGATAATACCCTTTTTCTATTCTGTGCGGATAATGGAGGGTGCCCTTTCGAGCGGACCCGGGGTAGGAACCTAAAGCCATGGGATCCCGATTCGTACTGGACTTACGATGCCTCCTGGGCCCAAGCCAGCAACACCCCGTTCCGCCTCTACAAGCAAAATCAGCATGAAGGCGGGATTTCATCCCCCTTGATCGTTCACTGGCCAAAGGGATTGAAAACAAAACCTGGAAGCATAACCCGCCAACCGGGACACCTCATCGACTTCATGGCGACCTTCCTTGAGCTAAGCGGCGCAAAATATCCAAAACAAGTTGG
>JAYOMW010000184.1:0-3018 GCA_038121045.1 Opitutia bacterium | reverse complement strand
AGTAGAGGAAAAGTCGTCAGGCTTTCTCTTTCCAGGGGCCGGTAATCGCCAAGGTCAAACCCTCTTTTTGCATATTTACAAAAAGAGTGGATCCGTCCGGAGAAAAACAAACGCCCGCAAATTCACCACTGCTTTTTGCATTTTTTGCAAGCTTGAAAATCTTCCCTTCGGGTGTAATTACATCTAAAAACTGATCTCCTTTTCCGTCTTCGCAAAGAATCAAATCCCCCCAAGGCGCAACCGTTAAGTTATCGCAATTATCAACTAAATCCGCATCGTTCGGTTCTGAATAAAGTTCAATTTTATTACGGGTTAATTTCCATATTTGACCCCTTTGTTTTTTGCCACCATTGGTGCATGCTATAAAGATTGATCCTTCGGAGTACCACATTCCTTCTCCACGAGCAAAACAAGCCGCTCCATCTTTGAATCCGCGGATTCGCAAGTCATCTTTGGGAGACTCGACTTCTTTCATTTCAATCCATTCGATTTCCTTGGAATCGCCTACTGAAAAAGTAAGTTGCGACCAATTTCTAGTATCCAAGCTTGGCTTTTCTTTGACTTTGAGAGCGTAAAGCTTTCCGCCCTCGGCAAGTTTTCCCTTCACCTTCGGGACAAACTTATAAATCAGACCTTCGTGCCTGTCCTCCGTTTCAAATACCTCCCCCGTATCAGGATCAACGGCAACCGCTTCGTGGTTAAACCGTCCCATGGCCTTGAGCGGCACAGGGTCGGCAAGTTCAGGTTGATCGGTAGCGGGAACGTCAAAACACCACCCGTGGTCTCGAGCCAGGTTGCCCCCGGATTTTACCACCGTTTCCTCACAGGTGATCCATGAATTCCACGGAGTCGGTCCGCCAGCGCAATTTCGAATCGTCCCGGCCAAGCTGAGAAATTGCCTGACCACCGCTTTCTTTCGGGTGTCATAAACGAAAGTGCTCGTTCCCCCCAGGCATGGAGATTTTTTTCCCGAATCGTAAAAGCGGTCCTTGTTGATCTTGTTCAAAAGTTCGTTACGCCGACCAAAGGCTCCTTGTCCCGAAGAGCTGCCCGCACTGACTTCATGATTGCGAACCACAACCACTTCGTCCCCTTTGCCGGGGAAGGCCGCCATTCCGTCGGGACTACCCGGCAAAATCAAGCCGTCCGACATGGTTTCACCCGCCCGTCCGATTATTTCATAGGAAAATCCGCCGGGCAGATCCAAGATTTTATCGCGATCCGCAATCAAGGGCCCATAGCCCGGAGTCCTGAGGCTTTTTGCATCCCCGGCCGATAGACGCCGCAAGCCGGAGAATCCCAGAGCGATTGAACTTGTATGGTAAAGAAAAGATCGTCTTGTGTACATCGCTCAAAACTAGTCAGAGGAAATCAAGTACCGCAACCTTTCTCTACGATTACGGCTCGTTTGGTGAAAACATGCGCGAAAGCTCTTCGATAATCTATTCGATCGGATAGGTTGGAAAATTATCGCATGGAAACTCAAATGCATATACCGATTCACAAGTACTCTTTAATCCCATTCTCATGAAATCTTTCATCCATGCCACTATCCTTGCCCTGACTTCTACCTTGCTAACCGCAGTTGACAAGCAAAAGAAAGGCCACGCCCCTGACGTCGTGGTTCCTGAAGAATTGGAAGCGACTTTGTTCTCGCCCAACACCCTTACGCCTTGCGTTGCCTGTATCGGGGTTGCCCCCACCGGAGAGGTCTATGCCGGGGTCGATCAAATCGGTTCCCTCGGCAAGGGAGGAGGGAAGGGAAAGATCATCCGCCTCGTCGACGAGGATCACGATGGAATACACGACTCGCACACGGTCTATGCGGTGGTCGACAACCCCCGAGGCATCGTCCCAGTTGGAGACAAGCTCTACGTGCTGCATACGAAATGGGGTGAAGGCACCCAATTCGACGGCATGTTTCTTTCCGTGCTCGAAGACAAGGACGGAGACGGTTTGGCGGATGGACCACCCAAGCATTTGGTCAAGGAGATCAGTACTCGAAAATTCAATCAGGCCCGGGGAGTGGATCACACGACGAACGGAATACGCATGGGAATAGACGGGTGGATCTACGTTGCGATCGGGGACTTTGGCTTTGTGGACGCGACCGGTACGGACGGAAAAAAGCTGACCATGTACGGAGGGGGAATCATCAGGGTTCGCCCGGACGGGACGGAGCTCGAAACCTACGCAACCGGCTTGCGCAACATCTACGACGTCGCGATCGACCCCTTCATGAACGTCTTCACCCGTGGAAACACGAACGACGGCGGTGGATGGAACATGCGCTTCATTCATGAAATCCAGACCGGCGAATACGGGTACCCCAGGCTCTTCAAGCGCTACACCAGCGAAATCATCCCCGCCCTTGTCGACGTAGGCGGAGGATCCGGAACCGGAGCCATGTTCTTCGAAGAACCAGGTTGGCCTGAAAAGTACAACGACGTCCCCATGATGTGCGACTGGGGGAGGGGGCAATTATTCATTCACCGGGTCACTCCCGACGGCCCGAGCTTCACGCAGGAACAAGAAAATTTCATCAAGTGCGGAAGAATTACCGACGTGGACTGTGATGGTTCGGGACGGCTTTTCCTCGGAAGCTGGAGCAAATCGGGTTTCAAAGGAGGGACGGCTGGATACGTCGCCCGGGTCGTTCCGAAAGGTTGGAAATACAAGGCGTTTCCGAATTTGCAAAAGCGCAATCCAGTCGATTTGGCCAACCTGCTGAGCACCCCCAGCGCCAAGACCAGGCTTCATGCCCAACAGGAAATCCTGCGCCGGGGAGGGTCGGGCAAGGAGGTTCTGGCAGTAGCTGTGGACACGAGACTGGCCCCGAGAGTCAGAGTGGCCGCGATCTATACCTTGAAGCAACTTCTCGGAACAAAATCCCACAAGCACCTCTTGAAGTTGGTTGATGACCCGGCGGTGGCGGAGCATGCCCTGCGTGCCTTGGCCGACCGCAAGACCGAAATGGATGGAGTCCCCCAAGCCCCCTTTGTAAAGGCTCTCAAAAAC
>JAYOMW010000183.1:3883-5482 GCA_038121045.1 Opitutia bacterium | reverse complement strand
CCATCCCTGCCAACCCAACCCCCAACCGGCACGCCCCTCCCCGGATCGAGAACGGGAAAGTCCTGCCTCCGGGAAAGGCAAAAACAAGGAACCCCCATGCCGAGATGCCGGGTGCTTCCAACAACGCGATGAAGATCAACCACCCCGGTCCATTTCAATTATAGTAATAGACATGAGTAAATTTCTCGTCGCTCTGCGTATCGCTTTGGGTTTTGCACCCATCTGTCCTCTTGTGTTTGGGAAAGACAAGTTGGATGAGCAAAGCCTACTCCTTTTCGAGAGCTACTGCTTAGATTGCCACGACGAAGACGTTCAAAAAGGAAACGTCAACATGGCCGAGTTGTTTGACGCCGGCTCTTTTGACGGAACCCTGATGTTCGAAAACCTCATCACGGCAAAGATGCCCCCGGAGAACAAGAAGCAACCGAACGCCGAGGAGAAGCGGGCCATGCTTGATTGGCTGGCCAAACGCCAAGCAGACCACAAGCCCGCCCCCTACCGCAGGATCAGCCGCCATGAGTTTGTCCATTCGCTCAACGACCTGCTTGGAATCAAGCTCGACCTGACGGGGGAAATCCCCGACGACCGCGGTACTTTCGATTTCGATTCCGACCGCAGGATCAAACTAACCAAGGAAATGCTCGGATCCTATTTCAAGGTCGCCGATCGAATGCTTGAGTTCGCTTTACCCACCGAGGGCTTTGCCCCGGAGCGGATTTGGGTGACCAACAAAATCAAGGACAGCCACAAGACCTACAACATTTACACTCGGCCATACAAGGAAGGCATTCTTTTCTCCTGGACCCGGGCGAACAACGGTAACAGTTATTCCTTCTTCTACGACAACTTCGATCCGCCCGTCCCGGGTTGGTACGAACTCACCTTCGATGCCATGAAGATGGGAAGCTTCCCGGAGGACGTCAGCATAGAGGTCTTCGCCGGCAAATACTATTACGCCGACGACCGCCCCCAACCTCAACGCCTCCTCGACGTGATCTCCCTCGGCAACCGGGAAATGAAGTCACATAAGGTTACCGTCTTTTTGCGGCCCGGGGAGAACGTCTCGGTGCACTGCTACTCGAAGCACAACTTCCGTCAAAGAAATGGGAACCAGGGGGCCTATATCAAGCAGTTGAAGGCCCGAGGCCCGATTCTCGAACAATGGCCCCCGGCTTCATACGCAAAGGTATTTGGGAACCTGCCCATCAAGGCAGCGCCACGTAAGGCGAGAGAAGTTTCCGAATCGCAAACCAACCTCGAGGCCATCGGGGCAAAGGTCACCGTGAGCAGTTTCCAAAAAGGAATGGAGAAGGAGAAGATGCTGGACGGTTCCAACCGCACCTTCTGGCACACCCGCTTCAAGCCGACCCTGGCCAAGCCGCCGCACTACGTCATAATCGAAAACCCGCAGGCCAAGGCAATCGAGGGACTCAATTATGCCACTTGGTCGGGCGGAAACGGCAACGGGCAGGTCGAGGCCTACGCCATCCACTTCTCGGACAACGGAAAAGACTGGGGCAAGCCCATCCTGACCGGACCGCTCGAAATCCGCTTGGCCAACGAGCAACCCATTCTCTTCCCCGAAAAAACCACCAAGCG
>JAYOMW010000183.1:2085-3783 GCA_038121045.1 Opitutia bacterium | reverse complement strand
ATAGTTTCGTCGAAGCGGCCAAGATCGGATTAAAGGCGGTCTTGTGCTCACACCGCTTCCTCATGGCTCCGGGCGAGCATGAAAACCATTCCTACGCCCGAGCGGCTTCACTGGCCCGCACTTTCTGGCTTTCGGTACCTGATCCAGAGAGCCTAAAAATTTCCCAATTGGACAAGCTCACCCTCAAGGACGTTCCCGCCCAAGTCGACCGCATGATCAAGGACCCGAGAGGCAAACGCATGATCCATTCCTTCTGCAACCAGTGGCTGGATCTACGCTCGTTCGACCAGATTGCCCCTTCCCTCAAACTCTACCCCCTCTACAATGATCTTTTGAATCACTACCTCCCCCTTGAAACGGAAGCCTACCTCGATCACTTGCTCCGGGAAAACCTGCCTATCGGACGGTTGATCGACTCCGACTTTTCCTTTCTCAACCAACGCCTCGCTCAGCATTACGGAATACCCGGCATATATGGCCAGAACCTGCGCAAGGTCTCCTTCGAGCCCAAGGTTCCGCGCGGTGGCTTGCTCACCATGGGAAGCGTGCTCAAGGTAACGGCCGACGGTTTCGATACGTCCCCCATTCTGCGCGGGGCTTGGATTTCCAAGAATATTGCCGGCAACACGCTTTCTCCTCCCCCCGAGGAAGTCGAGGTGATCGAACCTGAGCACGGCAAAGACGCCGCCACCCTCCGGGAGCAAATCGAAGAACACAAGAAAAGCCAGGCTTGCTACGCCTGTCACAAGAGCATCGACCCGTATGGGTTTGCCTTGGAGAGCTTTGATGCAACCGGGCAATGGAGGGAACAATATCGGGTCAAGAAACCCCATAGGGGGACCTTTATCTACAGGCCAAAAGGATATTTTGATCTGGTTGGGAAGGTGGACCCGTCTGGTGAGATCGCACGGGAAAAGTTCTCGGATATTTTCGGGCTTAAGAAGATTCTCCTCTCCAACCACAAGAAGATCGCATACAACTTCGTTAAAAAATTCTTCGAATACGCCAACGGTTACAAGCCCAACCTTGCCCAACGCCTCGACCTCTTTGCCATGATCCCCGAACAACCCGAGCAATGCCGAATGAAGGACTTGATCACGAAGACCTTGGTCTATTCAATGGAAAGCCAGCCAGAATGAACGCCATAAGCAGAAAAGACTTTCTCAAGGCCGGGGCCGCCCTCCCCCTCGCCCTGCAATCGCTTGACCTGCGTGCCGCCGCCAAGCCCAAGCCGGCAACCCCACCCAAGCGGATTCTTTTCATCTGCAGCTGCCTCGGTTTCTACAAACCCTACTTCTTCCCTAAGAAACGAGGTGACCTGAAGACGTCCGACTACCTCAAGGACATGAAGACCTTGGATAAGATGACGGTCTTCAACAACCTGTATCACCCGGGCATGGACACCAGCAACCACGACTCGGAAAAATCCTTTCTCACGGGAAGCCCGAGCCCGGAATCCCCCACTTTCGTGAACGGCATTTCACTCGATCAGGTTCTGGCCCGCGAAATGGGTGGAGATACCCGCTTCCCCTTTCTCAACTTCAGCATCTACGACCGTGGTTGGGGAATCTCTTGGAACGACCGTGGTTCCCCCATTCCTCCGATGCACGACGAGTCGAAGATTTTTGAAAAGCTCTTCGAGAAAGAGGATCTTCAGGCCAAGAAGCGCCAACTCGACAACGACCAAAACATCCTCGA
>JAYOMW010000183.1:0-1985 GCA_038121045.1 Opitutia bacterium | reverse complement strand
GGCAAGGCCGAAAAAATCGAAAGCTTGAGCAAGATCGAGATCGACACCCTCAAACACTTCAACCGCTTTCTTTTCGAGATGGACCAGATCAAGGAAGGGGACGGTACCTTGCTCGACCACACCACCGTGGTGATGGGCAGTAATTTCGGAGACGCTTCCAATCACACCTGCAACAACCTTCCCATGATCGTGGCCGGAGGCGGCTACCGCCACCAAGCCCACACCGTTTTGGAGAAACCGACTCACCTCTGCAATCTTTACCTGGAATTGCTTCACAAGCACAACATTGATGCGGGTGCGTTCGGAAGCAGCGTAGCAGACTTAGGCTTGTTAAAGAGCTAATGGCTCGACTCTGCTATCTTGTAGGATCGTCAACTTTCCTTTGGGGAGTTTTCATTTCCATCTTCTCCTTTCAGTCGAATGCCTCTGCGAATGAACCATCCAATTTCCTAATCATCGTGGTGGACGACATGGGCCTATGTTTCGGCAGCTTGACCGTTTTTATCAGGTGATTCTCTTGAAAACGCACGCACGATGAAGATTCCTTTCCTTGCGTTTCGAACCGTCGCCTTTTTCGCCTCTTTGATACTTGTTCAGGTCTTGGCCGGTGCAAACGATTGGACGGAGCGCCCCTATCATGTTTTTGGACTGGTCGATAAAGGCCATGATCTTAGGACGGAGAAAGAAAAGGATGGTGTGCGAGAGATTCACACGACGGGCTCCGATCCCTATCTGAGCACCGTCGGCTTGACGGAAAAAATCGATCCCTTTACCCCCTATCGAGTGATGTTCCAGTATCGGAGCTCGACCGATCTGAAGAATTTCCAGGTACTCTACCAGACCCCCGGCGGGCTTCGGCACCTCAATCAAGAGATGCCGGCCTCCAAAGATTGGCGTTGGCACGCTTTCGAACTAAGCAAAGGTGACGGGGGACTTAGGGAGAGAGTCGAATGGCTGCGCTTTGACTTCGGCGAGCAAACCGGAAGGAAGTTTCTCATCCGCGACATGCGCTTGATTAAGGCGAAACCCGAGTTCGACCTCACTGCCCTCGACCACCTTCCTTTTTCACTCAAAGAAAAAGGGAACCAGGCAACGGTTGAAACCTTGGCCGGGGGCGGATGGTCGATCTCGACCCTGGGCAAAGACCCCTTCGTCATGACCACCGGATTCGCCGAGGCTCATCAGCCCGAAACCCCCTATGTCTTAGCCTTTGAATACCAAGCTCCGCCCGAAGCGACACCCCTCGCTCTTTACTTCCTGACCGAATCCGGCGTTCGAAATCAAACTCTCGACACTTCGCCTGCGAATGGATGGAAGTGGCACCTGCACGACTTCTCGCTCGATGGCCGGGGATTGGGTGAATCGTTGAAGTGGGTGCGGATCGACTTCGGCACCGAAGCCGACCGGACCTATCGCATTCGGAATTGTCGACTGATTCCGGCAAACCGCGAATTACGCCAAAGAGCAAAACTCGGCCAATACTTCGATCGACTTTCCCGTTTCGGCATTGCTCTGGACCAGATCAAGCCGCAGCGGGCTACGATTGAGACGGCAAGAAAGCAGGATAAAAATGGGATTGCGGTAACGATCAGCGCGTACCGCCATTTGGATCTCGATGCCGAAACCAAACGCCTGGCCAAGGAGCCTTCCGCCAGTCCTCCCGTTCCTCTCGGACCGCGTATCGTAGCGGGAGAAGGCGAGCATCCGGACAACCACACCGTCGTCCGAATTCTTTCGCCCTATCAGGTATGCGAAACCCAATTCCTCGCCTACCCTCCCGAAATTCGAGGAGGCGTTGGCGTGGAGACGGGAGTAAACGCAAAGGGAGAGACTTTTATTCTCACCTACCCTCTTCGATCAAGTCGAGCGGAGCAATTGCGCCTTTTCAACGAAGGTGGAGGCTTCCTTGGCTCAATAATCCCTCCGGACAAACTGCCCGCGCCCTTCACAGTCTGCGTCGGAGACTTCCTGCCCGAACTCAAAGG
>JAYOMW010000182.1:0-5536 GCA_038121045.1 Opitutia bacterium | reverse complement strand
TACCTGAAAAGTGAGAGAAAGAAAAAAAAACTTGTAAGAATAACGAAGGCGTTTCGCCTGCAGCTTTTTTATTCTTAATTGGTCCATTCCTTTTGAGGGCGTGGATTACAAACCAAAAAAAGACCGCTTGTAAGGCGGTCTTTTTTATTGGAGTTAAAAAAAGCTTTCTATTTCACAGGTACGAAACCAGTGCTCCCTACGATTTTTTGTCCTTCGTCGGTAAGAGAAAAATCGAGAAACTTTTTTGCTACTCCAGTCGGTTTCCCATTTGTAAAGCAGTTCAAACCTCGGGCCAACTTATAGCTTCCGTCGTTGGCGGTAGCAGGCGTAGGCATGACCTTGTCTATGGAAACAATCTTGATTCCTTTTGCTCCTACGTAAGCCAAGCCCACGTATCCTATGCCGTTTGGGTTTTTCGACACCTCGGTGGCAATCTGTTCGTTGCCTGCCATCTTTTGGGTGGATGATCCGTAGTCTCTCCCGGCCATCGCGGACTTTTGGAAAAATGCATAGGTTCCTGATGAAGTGTTTCTCGTGTAGGCTGAAATCTTGCCACTTTTCCCGCCTACGGCACTCCAATTGGTGATGTCGCCTGTGAAGATTCGCTCAATGTCCTTGGCCGACAAATCACCGATTGGGTTGCTGGCATTAGCAATGATCGCGACTGCATCGTTGGCTATTACGGTTTTTACCAAGCGTACCCCATTAGCTCCGGCGGAAGCCTTTTCCTTCCCCTTGAGTTCGCGACTGGACATTCCGATGTGAGCGGTCCCATCAATGATTGCCGCGATCCCCGTGGAGGAGCCTTCGGCTGCGATTTCGAATTTCGTGCCCGGGTTCTTGTTCTCGTAGGCTTCGGCAATTTTGGGGATCATTTTGGCACCCAAGGTATCCGAGCCCTTGATGATGAGTTTGTCCTGCGCGGTGACGGTAATGGAGATCAATGCAAGATGAGCGAAGATAGCTGTTTTTTTAATTATGTTCATGGTACGAGTTTTTTATTTTTTGAAGATTTTCAGTTTTACCAACTCAAGCGAAAGGCAGTGGTGAAGCCCCAGCCTTCATATTGATCCGATCCGGAAGAGTCTTCCAGAGTCGTGTACTGCAGACCGTTCTGCCACTTCAGTTTATGACCGTAGAAAAAGTAATTCAGTCCGAAGAAGTATTCCGACAATTCGCTTCCCTTTGCTCCGTCCAGTTTGTGTTCCCACCTGCTTTTTTTCAATTGATCCTTGTCTGAGCTATCAAGCGAGGTGTAGCAGAATATGATCTGGGTCTGGTCGGTGATATCGTAGAAAGGCATGATTTGTAGTCCAACCACGTCCCCGTTTTCTCGATCCGCAAAGCTGAGATCCGTCCATAGGTTGACTTTACCCTTTTGCCACTTGCTGACGAGTGAATAGGCTCCGTCCCAATCCTTGTATTTCATCTCGTCATCGTCCTGCAGCATGATGTCAAAACGAATGAGGGCTTTGTCGTACCCGAAGGATTTCGCCCAATCACGCCCCAAGGAAACAATGCCGAATTTACCATAATCGAATGCATCGGCGAACTCAGGCGCATTATCCGAGGAATATACTCCTGCAAAATAATCCCATTCGCCGTTGGATCCCGATACGGAGACTCCAGGGAAGTATTCCTGACCAAACCATATGTTGGTCGCGATCTTTCCCCGTTCCAAGGTATGTAGCTTCTTGGACGAAGTCGAACCGTCCAAGGTGAAGGGGGCGGATTGCTTGCCGACTTTGAATTTAAGACCGTTGTCCGTTGTCCAAGAAAGGTAGGTGTCGGTCAAATTCGTGTAGAGGGGTTCCGGTTGATTAAGGTTCAGGTTCGCTTCGGAGTGGAGCGTGAAACCATCGAGAATGCTAGCCTTGAAGCCGAAGCGAAAACGGCGCCAATCAAAGTCGCTAGCAGACTCCCCGGTCTCGTCATTTTCGAAACTGTGATAGTCACCTTGTAATCGACCGGTAAGAACAAACTTATTCAAAAGAGTGTTTTCCTCCTCCTGATATAAGAGTGCCTTGCTCCATATTTGATCATAGACTGATTGATCATCTTGAGCGATTGATTTTGTGTGATGAGATAAAAAAGAACAAAGCAGAGCGAAGATAATGTTTTTTTTCATGTTTGTTTTGGTTTTGATGCTGAGGTTGATCCATCTGTTGGACTTTCCTAGCTTAGCTTGAGTTTGTAAAAATCAACGGATGGAAACGTCACGTTTACGTAAAAAAACCAATTTCATCCAAAATAGTATCTCATCGGGATTGACGTTTGGCTAAAGACTCAAAAGCCTCGTTTTTAGTTATGAATGACCGACTTAAGCTTCTTTTTCTTTGCACCGGAAATTCCTGCCGTAGCCAAATGGCCGAGGGGTGGACGCGTCACCTCAAGGGAGAGGTGGTGGATGCCTACTCGGCGGGCATCGAGACCCACGGGTTGAATCCGCATGCGGTGAAAGTCATGGCCGAGGCAGGGGTGGACATCACCTCGCAACGTTCTGAAAATATCAAGGACTTCGCCGATCATAAACTCGACGTGGTGGTAACTGTTTGCGGACACGCCCACGAAACTTGTCCGATTTTCCCCGCTGATTGCCGGGTGGTTCATGTCGGGTTCGAGGATCCCCCGAAGATGGCCAGGGAGCTAGCTGAAGAGGGGGCGTCGGAAGAAGAACAGATGAATTGCTACCGCAAGGTCAGGGATGAAATCAAGGTCTTCGTCGAGACCCTTCCTGAGGCTCTGAAGGAAGGCAGTTGAAAAGCGAATTTCCAAGTGATCCCAAAATTGATATGAAAGAAGCATATGGCTAAATACGTTTCAGAGTTTTTGGGGACTGCAATTCTGTTTTGCGCAGTGGTGGGTTCGGGAATCATGGGGGAGAACCTCAACTCGGAAAACGTCCAGGTGACCTTGCTTACGAATACGCTGGCCACCGTGTTCGCCCTCTATTTTCTGATCAGCTCATTGCAGCCCTTCAGCACCCATTTCAATCCGGTGGTTTCGTTTGTATTCTGCCTCAAAGGAGAAATCTCGGTCAAGACCTGTACGGGTTTCGTCGCTTTGCAGATAGCGGGAGCCATTTGCGGCGTGATGCTCGCCAACTACATGTTTGGCATCGAGCCGGTTAACTTTTCCGAAAAACCCAGATCGGGTACGAATCTTTTTGTCAGCGAAATCTTCGCGACTTTCGGGCTGCTGCTGGTGATCCTTTTGTCGACCAAGGAAAAAGTGGCCAGTGGAGTGGCCGCTTACATCGGGGCGGCGTACTGGTTTACCTCCTCCACTTCCTTTGCCAACCCCGCGGGGTCGATCGGGCGGGCCTTTTCGAATACCTTTGCCGGAATTAACCCCGACGACGTGATGGCTTTTTGCGGAGCTCAAGCGATCGGCGCCACGTTGGCCTACCTGCTCCACAAGCAAGTTTTCGCCCGTAGCTGATTGGCCACGACCGAAGATCGAATCCATTCGAGCCTTTGCGCTTTGCTTCCATTCAGGTTATGACCTTGCTGACTGGAGTAGTGTGCGTTAGGACAAAATTCCCTTTCGAGGTTTCTTCCCATTACAAACAAAAATAAAAACCATGCCTGACAACACACTCTTGATCGTTATTGGTTCCGTTCTCATTTTAGTCCTCCTCGGTGTCGTCGTTTACTTCGTCCTGAGATTCTTGCGCGGTTCCATCAAACTGACCATGCCGCAAACCTCCTTTGGGGCGGGACAAATGATTTCGGGAAGTTTTGACCTGCTGACCAAAAAATCCATTCAAGGAAACCAATTGGTCGTGACGCTCCGAGGAGTCAAAGTTACGGAATACCGAGACAATGACGGAGATAAAAAAACCAGGACGGATGAAATTTACCGGGATCAAGTCGTTCTGGAAGCCGCCCGCCAATACCCGGCGGGCCATTCTGCCCGTCATGATTTTCAAATTCCAACACCTAACGTACAATCTCCCGAATTCATGAATTCGGGACTTGGTCAAACCTTGGTGTCGGCTTTTCGTTTGCTTAGCGACAGGCAGACTCGCATCAAGTGGAAGATCGAAGCCCGCTTGGACGCCAAGGGCATTGATTTGGCCGACAGCCAAACCATTCAGTTGAATCTCGGTCAGTTTTTCTGAAGGGCCGGGTGAAAAACTTTTTCCATCCACCGTCGTTCAGGTATCCGAATCCATGATCCAAAAAATTCTTTTTTTCTTACTCTTTGCTTCCCTTTCTTCCCTTGCCGCCCGGCCATTGCCCAACGTTTTGTGGGTCGTGGTCGAGGATCAATCCAAGCACTATGGTTTCAATGGCGAAGCTTTGGTGCAAACCCCCGTTTTGGACAAACTTTGCAAGGACGGGGTGCGCTTTGCGAATGCCTCGGTCACCGCTCCGGTCTGTTCGACCGCTCGCTCGGCCCTCATCACCGGAATGTTTCAAACCAGCATCGGCGCTCACCACCACCGGAGCGGAAGGGGGCAAATGAAGATCCAAAAACCCGCTCACGTAAAATTGATTCCCGAGCTTTTCAAGAAGGCTGGGTATTACACCTGTCTGGGCACCATCGGACACGTCTCCGGTACGATTAACCCCAAGCACAAGAGCAGACTGGGGAAGTCCGATTATAATTTCGAATGGGATCCTTCCGTTTTTGATGCCGGAGAATGGTCGGGTCGGAAGAAGGGACAGCCTTTTTTTGCCAAGATCTGCCTGAGCGGAGGCAAGGCTCGCTCTCAAGCCCGCTCTTCCAAGGAAATCCCCCACGTCGAAGCATCCAAGGTTACGCTTCCTCCCTACTATCCGAGACACCCCGAGTTGTTGGAAGATTGGGCGGCTTACTTGGACACCTTCAGCCTGATGGACAAGCAGGTCGGGCAGATCGTGGACCGCTTGAAAAAAGAAGGCGAATTTGAAAACACGGTTCTTTTTTTCATCACCGACCATGGAGTCAGTCACGCACGGGGCAAGCAGTTCTGCTATGACGAGGGCATGATGATTCCCTTTTTCGTTCACGCCCCGGGAAGAGTCAAGGGCGGCACGGTGAGGAAGGATCCCGTTCTCCATATCGATTTGGCGGCCACCTCGCTTTACTTTGCCGGAATCGAAATCCCCGAATACATGGAAGCCCGCCCCCTTTTCGGACCCGATGCTCAAGCCCGTAAATTTGCCGTAAGCGCCAGGGACCGCTGCGACGAGACCTATGACCGCATCCGAGCCGTCCGTACGCAGCGCTTCAAGTATATCCGCAATGGCTATCCCGAGCGCCCGCATTTGCAACCCTGCGCCTACAAGGACAACAAACCGACTTATCTTGCGATCCGCGACTGGGGAAAGAAAGGCAAGCTCAATGATCTTCAGCAACGCCTTCTCCTTTCTCCCAGCCGGGCATCCGAGGAGCTGTACGACCTGAAAACCGATCCTTGGGAACTCAAGAACTTGGCCGATGAGCCCAAGCACGCGAAGACCCTTCTTCAAATGAGAAAGACACTTGATCAGTGGATCAAGCAAACGGGAGATCAGGGCCAAAAAGTCGAATCGATGAAGATGTACGA
>JAYOMW010000181.1:0-5650 GCA_038121045.1 Opitutia bacterium | reverse complement strand
ATCAGGAAGGAGAAGTCTTATACGGCGTTTTCGCCAAGGAAAAAATCGTTTCCTTTGTCATCCGTAATGATAAAGGCGGGGAAATTCTCCACCTCGATTTTACGAACGGCCTCCATTCCCAATTCTTCAAATTCAAGCGTCTCCACTTTTTTGATGCACTTTTGGGCAAGACGAGCAGCCGATCCGCCGATGCTGCCCAGATAGAATCCTCCGTGCTTCTTGCATGCCTGCACGACCATTTTGGAACGATTTCCCTTGGCCAACATGACAAGAGAACCACCGGCTTCTTGAAATTTGTTCACGAATGCATCCATTCTTCCTGCCGTAGTCGGACCGAATGAACCAGACGCGTATCCTTCGGGTGTTTTGGCTGGGCCTGCATAGTAAACGGGATATTGCTTAAAATAATCAGGCAACCCATGTCCTTCGTTCAACCTGTCACGAAGTTTTGAATGAGCCAAATCACGGGCTACGATCAAGGGACCGGACAAGGACAGCCTGGTGCGAACGGGATATTTTGAAAGTTCAGCGAGAACATTCTTCATGCCCGAATTAAGATCAATCCCAATGGCCTCCGAATCATCCTCGGGTAAATCGGGGAGGAAACGGGCAGGATTGGCTTCGAGCTTTTCCAAAAATACTCCTTCGCGGGTAATTTTCCCCAAGGCTTGGCGATCCGCGGAGCAACTCACGCCAATGCCTATTGGCAAACTCGCTCCATGCCTCGGCAGACGGATAACCCTAACATCGAGGCAAAAGTATTTTCCACCGAACTGAGCTCCGATCCCACGCTTTTGCGTGAGCTTAAGAATTTTTGCCTCCATTTCCGGACAACGAATGGCATGCCCTTTTTCGTTACCCTCGGTCGGAAGACCGTCCAGGTAACGCGCGCTAGCAAGCTTAACGGTCTTGAGATTGGCCTCTGCCGAAGTTCCACCAATAACTACGGCCAAGTGATAAGGCGGGCAGGCCGCAGTCCCCAAGGCGGCAATGCGTTCGTCCAAATATTCAAGAAGCAAATCCTCTTTCAGCAAGGAGGGCGTACCTTGATGAAGAAAAGTCTTGTTTGCCGACCCTCCCCCCTTCGCCATAAACAAAAAGTGGTATTCGTCGCCCTCGGTCTGGTATAGATCGATTTGCGCAGGAAGGTTGGAACGTGTGTTTTTCTCCTCGAACATGGAAAGAGGCGCGAGTTGAGAAAAACGGAGATTATCCGAAGCATACCTTTTTCCAATGCCTTCTGCCAAGGCAGCCTCGTCCCCACCTTGAGTCCAAACTCGCCTTCCTTTCTTTGCCAATACGATTGCCGTTCCCGTATCTTGGCACATTGGCAAAATGCCTTCTGCGGCAATCTGGGAATTGCGAAGGAGATCGAGTGCCACGAAGCGGTCATTGGGTGATGCATCTGGATCATCGAGAATTGACCTGAGTTGTCTAAGATGATCGGTACGCAAATAGTGAGAAACCTGATGGAATGCCTCACTGGCCAACTCAGCAAGAGCATCAACACGAACCTTGATAATTGGCTCACCCTCAATTTTTGATTCGGTAACCAATGAACTTAATCCGGACAAATGGTTCCATTCGATTCCCGTCGAGGGGGCAAGAGGAAAGAGTGCTTGATGAGTAACTGGATCAGCAGTCATAATCGAAGGCCAAAATCAAAAGAGGGCAAAGGTAAACATTTAGGGATTTCCACTGATATTCAAATCACCAGGAAGCGATGGATGAGCGGATGAGCGGTTGACATCATCCGGAGTTTGATCATTCAATGACGCCTCGCTTGCGTCGCCAGTGGGTTTTGAACCAACCTTGACGGGAATGATCAACTCATTGCCCTCGCGTTCCACGACAAATTCCACAAAGGTTCCAGGCTTGGCAAAAAAAGATGCATGAGCAAGGTCTCCAGGACTGGTAATTGACATGCCGGCAATCCGCTTGAGCATATCCCCTTTTTTTAATTTGGACAAGGAAGCGGGTGAATCAGGGACGAAATCATCGATGACTAAATCAAAACTATTTTCTAGGTTAACCTTCCGATTTGTCGTCACGCCAAACCATCCATAATCGATTTTTCCCGATAACAGCAAATCATCCCTAATTCTCATACAAGCCCTTGCCGGAAGAAGAAAGGAAGACCGAAGGTCGGGCAATGCTGCGTAAGTGATGCCAACAAACATTCCGTTCAAGTCGAAGACCGGAGCCCCAATCTCCCCTAGTCCCAATGGCATGCTGGACCTGATCATTTTGGTTGGGAAAAGCCTCTTTCCAAAGGAAAACTCATGGCTTTGCATAATGCCATAAGTCGGAGCGACCTTGAAGTCCAAGGCACAAGTCAAACCAATTAAAATGGCTCCTTCACTTGTGTCCTCTTTGACTCCAGAAAAAGATATAAAAGTAAAATCCTTTGGTTTTTCGGATATTTTCAGGAGGGATAGATTGCAAAGCGGGTCGTGACCGACTTTTTGCGCCAAAAAATAAGAATTTCGATGTTCGACCCAAATCCTGTCAGCATCTTGTAGCAATCCGGTCGTCAAAACATGACCTTCCTTGCTGATGAAAAAACCGCTGCCCATTTTGAGCAAACGGGTTACCTTGTTTTCTACGCGTTTCTCCCGAGCTGCCTTTACGCGAACAACAGCAGATTCGGAGGACCTGAATACCTCTTGGATTCGTGTTTGAAGAGAAAGGAATGAAACCTCTTCACTTTGGTTGGAAAGAAGTATTCGAGGCAAGAAAAATAGCGCAAGCGCATAAAACGCCAGAAGGGATCGCCCCATGTGATTAGAAGGTAAACTGAGCAAACAAGTCAGGTTGCTGAAATTCTTTTTCCTTTATCGTATGATCTTCGAAGGAAGATTCCTTGTCTGCCCACTCGAGCTTATGGTGAACATATAGGTTTTGATCAGGAAGTTTGGAATCCACGACGTAGGAAGAGACGACTTCAACGTCTTGCCCAACAAGATCATCAAGAAAGACGGAGTCAGAGGTCATTGTAGATTCCTTCGATTCCTGAACGAATTTTGGGAATTCTACAGTAGATGAGGAAGGCTGAAAGTAAAAGAATATGGCCAAAAGACAGGCAACTGACGAAGAGAATGAGAAAATAAATGTTTTAGGAGTGATTGTAAATCTACTCCGTTGTACGACAGAAGTAAGAGCTCGGTCGCGCACACGGTCTTGAAAATCATCCCAAAAATCATCGGAGGGAAGATCTAGCTTCTTAGACTGAAAAAGCTCATCTAAACTAGGTTTGTCGTTATGTTTCATAAAAAAATTATTTCAAATAATCCGAAAGCAAAGACTGGAGCTGTAATTTGGCGTAGTGCAAACGTGAACGAACTGTTCCCTCAGTACAATTCATTATCTTGGAAATTTCCCTATGGCTGAGACCATCTATTTCAAAAAGGACAACGATTGTTCTATGTTTATCTGACAACTTAAGCAACGCTTCGTTCAATTTTAGATGTAATTCGTTAAGCAAAGTGTTCCGGACAGAAGACGGTTCGGATGAAGACAGTTTCTCAAATTCCTTGCTTGAACCGTAGTCCTCCGAGATTTGTTCGAAGCTAAAGAACTTGCGTGTTTTCTTGCGCTGAAGGTGACTCAGCGTCATGTTGACGCCAATCCTATATAGCCAAGTGAAAAAGGATGACTTGCCTTTGAATTTCCCTAGTGAGCGGAAGGCTTTGACGAAAGACTCTTGGGTGAGATCGGTCGCATCGTCATGATTGAAAGTCATGTTGTAAATGACACTGTAGAGCCTTTCACGGTAGAGGAGCATAATTGAGTCGAAAGCGGTAATATCTCCATCTTGAACGCGTTTCACAAGCAAACCTACCTCGTCAGCACTATTGGTGACGAAAGCGTCGTCACGGTTTTTGCCATGAACTCGCGTGGTCATAAAACTATGTTACGATAACCTATGAATCTAAGGCAAGAAAATTAGGGAACGAACCCCCAGAGAGCAGAGAGAGCTTATCGTCGAAAGAGGCTAAAAAATTCAATAAGTTGGCGGACATATCATCGTGTGGCAAATTAGAAGCGATGAGTCTAGTTTTAGTCAATTTACTACGAAGAAAGGCAAGGCATTCTTCGCGAATTTCCAATTCGACCATCAGATTCCCGATTTTTTTTCTGGAAAAATCGCTCATGGGACCATCAGTTAACAAGTCTTTGACTTCCCGAAATTGGCTAGTCGATAGTTTTTGAAAGAGAAGTATGATGGGAAGGGTGACTTTTCCAGAATCAAAGTCAGTACCAAGACATTTTCCCACAACAGTCGACTCACCAAAAGAATCAATCAAATCGTCGAAAATTTGGTAATTCAAACCCAAGGAAAGACCGAAACCACCGACCAGATCAATGACATGATCGCTATGACCGGCAAGGTAAGCTCCCGCCTGACAAGAGGCTTTGAACAAGTCTCCCGTTTTATCTTGAATATATGAAAAATATTCAGAGAGACTAATGTCAAAGTTCCCACGAGCAAAGGTTTGCATGATTTCTCCAGTGCAAGTGCGGCGGGTTGCGGAAGAAACTAGTTTACAAATTATAGTAGAGGGAAATTCCGTGGCTAATTCGAGAGCAAAACTAAACAAGGCATCGCCAAGAAGGATCGCGTTGTTTACACCGATTTGAGTATGAATCGTAGCATGAGACCTTCGGATCTTTGCCTCATCCAAAACATCATCATGAACAAGGGTCGCGACATGAACTAATTCAAGAATAGCGGAAACCTTGAGCAAGTCCTCAGTAACTTCACTGCAACCGGAACCACAACGAAAAACAAGCAATGGTCTAATTCTTTTCCCTCCTTCCAATACCACCTTTCGAGCCAAATCCCGAACTGGGTGATCCAATGAGTCGAGGGTGTCTGAAAGATAACTCTCGAAAAAGTTCAAAAAGGCATTGTTGCCTACATGGCTTGGGTCTGAAAGGACCGAGTTACTTTGATCAAATTCCTTCAAACTCATAGTTATTCGTTCTAAGGAAATATCAAGCGATTTACAAACTAAGATTAGGATTATCGTCAAAAGAAATCAGAAATCGCAGATTCAATGCGAATCTACCAATCTTTCTTCTTATGACGATTAGCTCTAGTGCGCTTACGCCGCTTATGCTTATTCATTTTTAAGCGACGCTTTTTCTTGAGGTTACCCATTTGGTACTTGTTTGTTGTTTTGTATGTATTAGAAATTAAAAAAAAGACCCACGCCTTCCATTGGGAAGGCGTGGGTCGCAAGACTGGCAACAACTTACTCTCACACGGCAGCGAGGCCGCACTACCATCAGCGACAGAGGGCTTAACGAACGTGTTCGGGATGGAAACGTGTGTTTCCCCTCGTCTATGATCACCAGATTGATAACCGGCGGAGTGCCGAATTACTGATGGCAATGTTGTTACCGCGGCAGTCCGCGATTACGGAAAAAATAGTTTAACGTCTGGGAACGCAAGCGCCGTCCGGAAAAAACGACGATAACGATGAATGGAACGTTTCGGATCATTAGTATCGGTTAGCTCAATATGTTACCACACTTACACATCCGACCTATCGACCTGGTAGTCTTCCAGGTTCCTTCATGGTCCGAAGACCAAAGGAGATCTTATCTTGGGAATAGCTTGGCGCTTAGATGCTTTCAGCGCTTA
>JAYOMW010000180.1:0-5666 GCA_038121045.1 Opitutia bacterium | reverse complement strand
ACTTGGAACCATCCAATTGAATACCATCCTTCTTGGCATCGCAAAAAGAAAGCCCATGGAGCGGGGAAGTCGACGATCGGCCCATTTCCTTCCAAATCGAATCAAGATCAGAGGTAACATCTTCCTCTCCGGTCAACTCATTGAGCAGACGGGCAAGGACATGTACGTCGGGCAACAAGCCCGCCGGACCCGGAACGGCTTGTTGGAACCTCTGCAAAAAGAAGCCCCGGTTAACAAAAGACCCGCTCTTCTCGAAGCTGGTGAGAGTCGGAATGACCACTTGAGCCAAATGACTCGTGGCATTTTCGTGAGTCCCTAGATAGACAACCTGAATACCGGACAAAAGCTCGGCGTCTACCTTGGAATCAATCAAATCCTCTCCCACCACCAGCAAAGCTTCCAATTGATCTTTCTTGAGAGCCTCGGCAAGTGGGCTCAAGTGGTCTTTCGGGTAAGATGAGGCAAGTCCCGAAATCAAAGCTCCCCTCAAGTTAGGCGTCCGGTCGGCGGACAACAAAATTCCATCGTCTTCACCGAAATGCCCGCGCAGGAACTTCGTGGCTTTGAGCCCCTTGGCCAATCGGTTGAGGAGAAATTGCTCCTCGAGTGAAGATTTGCATGAACCGACGATTCCGACGCTCTTCCCTTCCAAGGAACGGACAGCCGAGAGGAGGGCGTCTTCCATCGTAGACTCTTCCTGATCGACAAGCGGAGTCTTCAAGCGATCATCGGATTTGACCTGCTTGTAAAGAGCCCTGCCGCTATCGGTCATCCAACTGTCGTTCACCTCATCGTTTCTTCGAGGCACGATCCTGTGAATCTCACCCTCCCGACTAGATACCAAAGTGTTGCAACCAGCGCTGCTCTCCGGACAAATGCTCAAAGTTTCCTTGAGGAACCAGACACGCATCTTGAACCTGAAATCCGTGCTGGTCAAAGCTCCGACGGGACAAAGATCCACCGTATTGAGGGAATAATTGTTGGCCAGTTCCTTCCCCGGGAAACAGGTTAGCGTGGAAAAGCTTCCTCGATCAACAAAACCCAAGACGTCGTCGTCCGCCACTTCCTGACAGAAACGGATGCAACGGGAACAAAGGATGCAGCGTTCGTCGTCAAGGGTTACGCGCGGTCCGAGGCGCGTGCGCTTGGGTTTTACGTTTTTGCGCTCTTGGTAGCGGCTGTAACCCCGGCCATAGTCCGTGGCGAATTCCTGCAACCTGCATTCCCCTGCCTGATCGCAAATCGGGCAATCCAAGGGGTGATTGACCAAAAGAAATTCCATTATGCCCTCCCGGCAACCGGTCACCATCTCGGAATCGGTCTTGACATGCATACCTGGAGAAACGTTCGTACCGCAACCAATGACAGGCTTGGGAACCCAACCGATTTTAGGCGAACCGTCCTCTTCCAGAATAGGTTCGCCCGTAGCCCGGTCCCTCATCGGCGTTCCCATTTCGATGAGACACATCCGGCAATTGCCTGCCACGCTGAGTTGAGGGTGATAGCAATAGTGGGGAATCTCTTTGCCGTGAAGGGCCACCGCATCAACCAAATTCATGCCGGCAGGCACCTCCACGTCCTTTCCATCCAAATTGATGGTCACTTGATCGGTCTTTCCTTTTGAAATCATGGCCTTCAGATCAGTTGGAGGGAATTCTTACTCCTCTTCTTTCCGGAATTAGCCTTTTTGGCGAAATCGTCCCGGAACTTCGTGACAAAGCTTTGGGTTGGCCAAGCGGCGGCCTCTCCAAAGGCACAGATCGTTCTTCCCTCGATTTGGTTGGCGATGGAAAGAAGCATTTCGGGGTCTTCCTCACGAGCATCTCCCTCGCACATCCGCTTGGTGATCTTTCTCATCCAAAGACAACCTTCACGACAAGGGGTACACTGTCCGCAAGACTCATGAGCGTAAAAAGCGTTGATGTTCGCCATGGCCTGCACGATATCGACGGTATCGTCCATCACGATGATGCCCCCCGAACCGGACATGCTTCCCGCAGCGGTCGGGCCGTCGAAATCAAGAGGGATATCCTCGATTCCCCAATCAAAGTCAGTACCGTCCTTGTTTTTGCCAACAAACCGTTCGTCCGCGCGTAGAACCTTGGCCGAGGAACCGCCTGGGATGATTGCCTTCAGGCTCCGGCCCGGAAGCAAGCCGCCGCATACGTCGAAAATCATCTCTCCCATAGTCAAGGCCCCGCACTCGAATTCATAATAACCGGGATTCTTGACCTGTCCGGAAACACACCAGATGCGGGTGCCCGTGTTGTTGGGCTTTCCGATCTTGGCAAACTCGTCCCCGCCCATTTCCATAATATGCTTCACATTGCAGAGAGTCTCCACGTTGTTGACGATGGTCGGGCACTGATAAAGGCCAAGTACGGCGGGGAAATAGGGAGGCTTGATCCTCGGATTGGGCCTTTTGCCCTCCAAGGATTCTATCAATCCGGTTTCTTCGCCGCAAATGTAGGCACCTGCACCGCGATGAACGACCAAATCGCACGAATAGTCCGAACCCAAGATCTTTTCACCACAGAAGCCCTTTTCCTTGGCCTCGGCAATGGCTCGCTCCAAAATGCGGGCGCCTTCGAAAAACTCGGCCCGAATGTAAATGAAAGCCTGCTTGGCTTGGATCGCATAAGCAGCGATCATCATGCCCTCGATAAGCTGATGAGGATCCTTGTGAATGATCTGACGATCCTTGAAAGTTCCCGGTTCGGACTCGTCGGCATTGCAGATCAAATAGATCGGTTTGCCTGATTTGCGGTCGAGAAATTTCCATTTCATACCTGCCGGAAAACCCGCCCCTCCACGACCGCGCACTCCGGATTTGAGAACTTCTTCCCCAATTTCCTCAGGCTTCATTT
Organism: Opitutia bacterium; assembly: GCA_038121045.1. GTDB lineage: Bacteria > Verrucomicrobiota > Verrucomicrobiia > Opitutales > Seribacteraceae > Seribacter. The sequence continues at coordinate 2,799 of JAYOMW010000180.1, read as the reverse complement.
TGAGCGCCTTGCGGAGCATTTCGTATCCCCCTTCTCGAAGATAACAACCAATCCGGTTGGAATAATTCGGATCATCCGCATGTTTGAGGATGATTCGGCGTTCCTTTGGCGTGCTCTTGTTCGTCATTTCTTGGCTTTGGAAGATGATTTTCCGGCTTTTTTGGGAGAGTCCGAGAGCAATCCCTTTTCATAGCTTACGAACTCGTTTGAGTTGTCCAGCTTGCCTTTAAGCATCAAGTCGGCCAACTTTTCGGCCTTCTCTTCGTCAATGTTCTCGTAGGTCTCTTCGTCCACCATGACGACCGGACCCTCTCCGCAATCCGCAAGGCATTCCATGAATTCGATCGAATACTCTCCATCCTCGCGTACATGTCCTTCCTTCACGCCCAATTTTTTCTCAAGTTTCTGGCAGGTGGCGTATGAACCCCGCAGAGCGCAGGGAAGAGTCCGGCAGACGCGGACATGGGTCTTTCCCCAAGGAGTTTCACGGAGCATGGGATAAAAAGTGATGAGTTCCTTCACGTTGATGGGCTGAAGATCCAATTTCTCGGCAATCCATTCGCAGGTTTCGTCGCTGATCGAACCAAGTTCGTCCTGAATCAAATGTATGACCATCAGAACCGCGCTGCGCTTATCCGGATAGCGCGGGATGAGGTCGTTGATCTTCTGAAGAGTTTCCTTGGTAAGTTCCATGAGACAATCGAGTCAGCGGTCGCATTCCCCCATGACGAAGTCCAAGCTTCCGAGTATCACGGTTATATCGGCAAGCATGTGACCGGGCACGAATTTTTCAAGTATGCTCAAATTGCAAAAACTGGGAGCCCGAATCTTAAGACGGTAAGGAACTCCCCCACCCTTCGATACGAGATAAAAGCCCAAGGCGCCCTTTGGGTTTTCGGCTTCGAAATAAATTTCTCCGGCAGGCACTTGCGGGCCCTCCGTTACAATCATAAAATTTTGGATCAATTCTTCCATGCTGGTCATGATCTTTTCCTTGGGCGGAGCGAATATTTTCCTCGCATCCTCGGCATACCAGAGTCCGGAAGGAAAATCGGAAATGACCTGGTCGATTATCCTCAGACTCTGCCTGACCTCTTCAATCCGGACCAGATAGCGATCATAACAATCCCCGCGGCTTCCAATCGGCACGTCGAACTCGTATTTTTCGTACCCGGAATAAGGCTTGTCTTTGCGCAAATCAAGATCAACTCCCGATGCCCGCAGATTCGGCCCGGTCAAACCATAAGCCAATGCATCCTCTTTGGAAATCACTCCGATGTCCTCGGTCCGGTCGAGAAAAATCCGGTTGCGGGTCAGCAACTTTTCCACCTCGTCGATCGCCTTGGGCAAGTTTTCGCAAAAAGCCTTCACTCGGTCGAGCCATCCATCGGGAATATCGCGGGCCACTCCACCGATTCGAGTGTAGCTTGTGGTAAAACGTGCCCCCGTAAGTTCCTCGAACAAAGTGTAAAGCTTCTCCCTCTCCGTAAAAGTATACATGAAAGGCGTCCAAGCCCCCGCATCCATGCCGAAAACCCCCATGCCGAGAAGGTGACTCGAAATGCGGGCCATTTCGCAAACAAGCACGCGGATGGCCTGACAACGCTCCGGCACCTCGACGCCTGCAAGTCTTTCAACCGTGATGGCATAAGCGACATTGTTGGCCAAAGGAGCGAGGTAATCGAGCCGATCGGTGTAGGGAACGAACTGATTGTAAGTCATGTTCTCGGCGATTTTCTCGTCCCCGCGATGCAAATACCCGATGACGGGATCGCATTTCTCAATCACGTCCCCGTTCAACTCCATGACAAGGCGCAACACTCCATGAGTCGTCGGATGAGAAGGCCCGACGTTCAAGGCCATGCGGGAAGAATCGGCCTTTTCGGACGCCTCCGAACCGCGGGTGCCTACGTCCCCGATCGAAATTTCTCTGGTAACGGTATTGCTCATGACGGCTTTTCGGACTCCTCGGTCCAACTCTCGTCCAAAGCCCGCGGCTCGGATGAACTCATCACACCCTCTCCGGATGACACAAACGGCCCGCCCATCATCGGGGCGGGTTCGACGGAAGCCTTGGTCACCTCGGCTACGTCGGCCGCCGGCAAAGGGGTATCGATTCCAGCCAAAGGAAACTCCTTGCGAAGAGGGAAATAAGGGTATTCGTCCCACATGAGGATGCGCCTCAGATCAGGATGCCCCTCGAACTCGATTCCGAACATATCGTAAGTTTCCCTTTCATGCCAATTCGCGGCAGGATAAATTTCGGCAATCGAAGGAACGGAAGGATTCTCGTTGTCGGGACACGCGACGTGAAAGCGCAAATACCCACGATGAACCAAAGAATAAAAGTGAAGCACGACGGAAAACCGGACTTGCGCTTCTTCTCCGTGATCGATTGCCGTCAAATCCACAAGCAAGTCAAAGTTTTCTTCTTCACGTAGAGAGAGAACCAACTCGACAAGTTTGTCCGAGGGGCAATCCATCGTGAGGCAGTCGATGCTTTCCCTCTTCGAAAGAAAGCCTTTGTTTCCCAAGAAGACTTTTGTGAATTCGTCGTCAATCATATCTTCAACAGGAGGAGACAGCCTTTGGCTTTCGCAAGTTGCTTACGGAAGGTTCTCGGCCGATCTTGTCCTGAAGCTTCATCATGGCATCCAAAAGAGCTTCGGGGCGTGGAGGGCAACCGCTGACGTAAACGTCGACAGGGACAATGTTGTCGACTCCCTGCATTACGGCATAGGATCGATACATACCCCCGGTCGAAGCGCATGCCCCCATGGCAACGACCCATTTGGGATC
>JAYOMW010000179.1:0-5715 GCA_038121045.1 Opitutia bacterium | reverse complement strand
CAGCGACCCTCCGTGAACGTCATTACGGGGGTTATCAAAGCCAACCTTCCAAGCAGAATTTCTTTCCGAGTCGCTTCCTACAGGGACAGTCAGACCATTCTTGACAGCAAGGGCGCGGAAGCACTCCTTGGTAAGGGCGACATGCTTTTTATTCCTCCCGGTAGTTCCACCTTTATGCGAGCTCAGGGCGCCTTTGTGAGCGATGAAGAGATAAACGGAATAGTTGACTATCTCAAGGTGAACGGTCCTCCGCAAATCATTGAGGAAGTCCGTGCCCAAATCGAAGCTGCGGGTGAGGATGAGGTGCTTGGAGGCGATGGTGATCCGGATGAAGACCCCATGATTCGCAAATCCATTGAAATTATCCGCACGACCAAGCGGGCTTCTACTTCCAATCTGCAAAGGAAACTCAGCATAGGATACAACAGGGCCGCTCGCATCATGGACGAGCTTGAAGACAGGGGCATTGTCGGACCCGACATCCCGGGGCAGGGCAGAGAAATTTTACTGGATCTCTAAGAAATTGGGAATAATCGAAATCTCCGCTTGCAAAAAGTTGCCCATCAATGAAGTTTAAATCCGTAAAAACATAATGCAGATGGCAATTGGACAAAAATTAGAAGAGGCTAGAAACAGAAAGGGAATTTCCTTAAGGGAAGCTTCGGAGAGTACAAAAATCCGTGGAGATTATCTTAGTGCTTTTGAGGCTGGTCAGTTTGACATTGATCTTCCCGAAGTTTATCTGCGCGGATTTGTGCGTCTTTATTCTCGTTTTTTGGGTTTGGATCAAGAAGCCGTCCTCGCTGATTTGAGTATGGAATTGGGAACATCATCCTCCCGTTCCCAAAAAAAATCCCTTGGATCCCTAAGCGTACCTGACAACCCCGAGAGCACGGAGTATCCAAACGCTCCTTCATCTGTTGGTAAAATATCCGCTGATTCCGCTGGTTATCACGATTTGCTCAAACCTATACTTATCGTTGGCGCCGGCATACTTCTCCTTTCCCTTGTGATCATTATTATAATCGCCAGCACAAAGGATTCGCCCGAAGACCCAAACCCACAAGGCCTTCCTGTCACTAGTACCGTTACCGAAACCAATCCCATTCAGGGTGCTTCTCCGACGGTTAGTCCTCAAGCTGTATCTGAGCATTCTCTGCGCATTGCCGTCATTGCTCCCGTCGAGCGCTTGATCGTAATGAATGAAGGTGGTCCTTTCCCGGGAACTAATCAGAGAATACGCGAATTCAAGGATTTGCCTGCAGGATGGGAGGGAACTCTTTCTTTCACCGATTCGTTCAAGTGTTACTGCTCATCGCTGGAAAACCTTAGGTTTTTCGTGGACGACGGAGCGGAAAAGCAAATCGAAGGCGAGGGAAGCGGTAACTTTACTTGGAAGCCTGAATAAAGCCTTTTGCAAGACAGCCCCCTTTTGACCATAGCCCGCTGATTTGCCCGCCATTCGCCATTACGGAGAATTACTACCTAGTGGAAGGTGTTATTGAGAGAGTCAAAACCTTTTTTTTGCGAATGATTTTGATCTTTGTTTTCCGATTTGCTTTCAACAAGCCGATTGCATCGGTATAGTCGTAGATAGATTCGATTTTTTTTCCTTCAAGTTCAATGATGAGGTCTTCACTTTGTAGGCCCGCCATGTCAGCCGGGCCACCTTTGCTGACTCCTGAAAGAAGAACGCCCTTTTGGTCTGTCTGCGAGTAATCTGGAATCGTTCCGAGGTAAACACTCAAGCGTCCTCGTGATTTTGGGGGCGGAGCCTGAGAAACATAATCGAGTTCCTTTTCTTTAGCAAGCGCTTCAATCAATCTGCTGTAAAGCTTGGAGCAATCGGCAACGCCTTGAAAATTTATTTTATCGGGGGTATCTGAAGGGGCGTGATAATCCGCGTGAAGTCCGGTGAATGCACTAAGGATCGGGATGCCTTTGGCGAAAAACGAGGTAGTATCCGTTGGAATATGACTGTCGTTTTGCAAGTTCAGGTTGAGACCAACCGGGACGTTGGCACGCTGAATGAGTTTCCTCCAACCGGTTGACGAACCGACTCCGTGAATGGTTAACTTTTTTTTATATCGACCGACCATGTCAAGGTTTAGGTAGGCCAAAATTCCTCTCATCCCATCTTTCTTGTCGGGAAAGGATCGCATGAAATACGAAGATCCTACAAGTCCTATCTCTTCTCCTGACCAAGCTGCAAAAAGGATGTCATAGTGGCTTTTCAATAGACCTTTTCTTTTTAGATCGGCGAGGTATTCGGCAATTTCCAGAAGAGCTCCGATACCAGATGCATTGTCGTCTGCACCAGGATGTATTCTTCCTTTTTGAGATTTTTTTGCCCGGGAACTCGCCCTTCCATAACCGATGTGATCCAAGTGGGCACCAATTACTATTATTCGCTCGGTTTTTGATCCTTCGTTCGCCCGTATCCAACCGAGGGTGTTTCTACCCAAACCTTTTTTTCTCAGAATGGAGACCGTTAGATTAAGAACGGAGTTACTTAATGGAAATCCCATTTGTAGGTCTCCGGTGGAAAGGCGATCGCAAGTTTTCTTGAAGTCCCGTTGATGAGCTTGGAAAATAGAATTCGCCAAATTCCGGGTTATCATGATGGATTGGATGGAAATTGTTTCGTTGGTCGTGCCCGATGAAAACTCTACGAGTTTGTCCTCTGTTTCTCCAAAATCGGAGACAAAGATAATACCCTTGGCACCAAGATCTCTGGCAACCGATGCCTTCTTCCGGAAGGTTGAATGATAATACGAAAAATCCTTTCTTTTATCACTCCATCCGGGTGGTAGCTTTCGTAGGACCATCACCCACTTGTCCTTGACGTCCAAGTGAGTGTATGAGTCATACTCGGGCCAATCATCCGTTTTTTTGATGCGAATGCCATAACCCGCAAATACGATTTCGTTGATTGTGGAGTTGCCGGAATCACTGAACGACATGGGAATCCAATCCTTGTGTAAACCCAATCGAGGTTTGTTCTCGTCGATGTTTGTGGAAAGATCAAGTTTGCATGAAGACGATAATTCAGCGGTACTGAAAAATGGGAAACTTTGAAACCATCCGTTTTTTTTGGAAAAGGGTTCCATACCGTAAGACTTGAATGATTCCGCGACATAACTAGATGCCAATTGGTTTCCCATAGATCCCGTCATCCTCCCGCCCAGTTTTTCCGAGCAGAGATATTTCACATGCTTGAGTACGTCGTCTGCCTCAACTTGTGGAGAGGTTTTGTGTACCCAAGATGGAGATTTTTCAAGATGGTGTGTTTTTTCAATGGATGGCGCCAAGTCAAGGCGTTTGAGCATTTCCTTGTGATTCCAATTCGCAATGAAGATTTGAGACTTTTTGTCGTTCGTGCGGTTGCTTGTCCAAGACAGGGTTTTGCCGTCAGGCGAAAAACTAGCAAGACCATCGAAGCCGTCTGCATTGGTAACTCTCACGGGTTGCTTTTGACCCTCCGTATCAACGACATATAATTCGAAATTGTTAAAGCCGTGAAGATTTGTTGAGAAGATGAGGTATTTGTTGGACGGATGAAAAAAAGGCGCCCAAGACATTGCATTAAGGTTGGTTACTTTTCTTTCCTTTCGAGTTTCCAAATTCATTGTGTAAATTTCGGCTTTGTGTCCACTAGGTGAAAACCTCCGCCAACAAATTTGATCTCCCTGACTATTGAAAAAAGGCCCTCCATCGTAACCTGCGGATCGAGTGAGTTGTTCAATGCCCGTCCCGTCGGAATTCATAAGGAAAATATCGTTAAAATAAGATTTGTCCCTTTTAAAGATTTCCTTTTCCTCTAAGTCCAAGGGTTTTGCATAAGCATTTCGATTCGAAGCAAAAACTATTTTGTCTCCCGTTGGGGAAAAGGAACCTTCGGCGTCATAACCATCCTCACTCGTTAGGCGCGTTGATTTACCGGAATGAGTGTCAACGGTGAATAAGTCGTAGTACCTGTCGTAATCCCAACTGTATTTGCGTGCCTTACCGCTTTCCCTCTCTGAGTATTCTTCGCTCTGTTTCCTACTGGCGTTCAGATCCAAATGGGTGGATGAAAACAAAATGTCTTTTTCATTCGGGTGGATCCAAGCACAGGTAGTTTTACCAATTCCCGATGAAACGATCCTGCTTTCGCCGGATCTTAAATCCAAGAGGTAAATTTGATAAAAGGGATTGCCCGGATGGCTTTCGGATTGGTAGACGAGCTTATTGCCGCTTTGGGAAAAGTAGCCTTCGCCGGATCGGGCCCCTTCGAAGGTAAGTTGCCTGGCGTTTTGGATGATTTCATTCCCTGAAGCACGAAAAGATCCCGAGCTGGAGAGAAAGACGACAAAAAGGATAAGAAAAGGTAGAGGTTTGAGCATGTGGTGAAAAAAACAAACTCATTATACTAGTGTCAGTCAACACGGCAACCAATCCCTCGAGAATCTTAAAATATATGCTTAGTGAATTTCCTCTTCGACAAGCAACTTTTTGGCAAACCAAAACCAAGTATTTCCTTTGGTTAGGGCGGAGAAATCTATCTTTACGAAATCGCCTGATTTTGTGTTTAGACGGACCGTCACGTCCTTCACGTTTCTACCTTCGACGATATTGCCGACGGTTTCGCGAGCAATATTCAAGTCGTCTGGAAAGACAAAGTTCAGAAAGGGTTTGTTTTTAAGTTCGTCTGCGGAAAAACCTAAGTATTCGGCCCAAGGAGAGCCACTCCCGTGAAAGATAATTTCCCCGTCCACTACTTCCATTGTTCCTGAAAAATCAGAAGAAACCGAAAGCCTGTCCAAGGTAAAGGACTTCTCTTCAAGGGGAACTGAACCTCTCATGGCAAGCTTGTGATTTTGATAATGCTTAGGCGTAATGTTAAGCCTTCTTTTAAATGCTCGGTGAAAGTAGTGAACGCTTTCGAATCCGCATGCCAGTGAGACTTGCTTTACGCTGACTTTGGTGGCCGAGAGCATCTTTTGAGCTTGGGTGATTCTCGTTCGAATCAAGTCTTCCGTTGGGCTTGCTTCAAATTCCTGTTTGTACAATGATGCAAACCTACTTGGGCTCAGCCCCATCATATTTGCCATTTGCCCAATCGTCCATGGCTTGGAGAAATTTTCGTGGACTTCGGATCGCAAGTCTCTGAGTTTTTGGGAATGATCCGGCATCGAAAGCACAAAATCCTGTTTTGAAAAACGCACCACCTTGGTAAGCAATTCATCCAATGTGGAACTGATAACTCTTTCGAACAAAATGTCCATAGCCCTGAATTCCTTGAGGATTTTATCAAGGAGAGCGTCAATGAAATAGGTTTGAAGCGGTGAGTGAATGGTGTCGCATTCGATGCCAACTTGTGACACTAGTCGTGCAGCGTCCGAACCTTTGAAGGAAATCGAGTCATATTCCCATTCGCTGTCTTTGCTTTTGAGATAGTGAGTTGAACCAGGCGATACTAATAAGCAGTCGCCAGGGTTTACCTCATTCAATCCAATGCTTGTTTTCGCCAATGCCGGAGATTTGAATACATAGAAAGTATAGTTTTTAACACCTTTGGCTTTGTCGATAGAATGTTCTTTGTTTCTGCGAACGCCGATATCGGCAGATATAATTCTGATTTTCACTTTGTTGGGCAAGATTGAAGTAAAAGATTATTTGGAATTACTGAATAAGTCAAACCAAAGAAAATTTAAGTACATTATCGTCTTAAAA
>JAYOMW010000178.1:0-5747 GCA_038121045.1 Opitutia bacterium | reverse complement strand
GGGCGTGGGTTGTCTTTGGGCCGCTCGAGCATGACCAGCGTATGATTGGGGCGGGGCATACGGTTGCGCAGTTGAGTGATTGGGTTTGGTTTCTTGGCAGGCTTTCCCTGAGGAAGTCCGAGGTCTCCCCAAGGTCCGTCTCCATACTTGCCAACCACGACCACGTTTTGCGCATTGGAGAGCGCCCGGGTGCGCCAGTCTTTGGCCTGAGGGTTGGACAGTTGCTCTACGAATTTCCAACTTTGATCGGACGAAATATGCTGAACTTTTCCATTTTTTGACTTTAATGAAAGTTGAGCGATCAGTCCGGCAGGACCACCTCCATTGGAAGCTTTGGCGGTGAGAAAATTTATGCCCTTGCGAAAATGTTTCTTGAGCGGAGTGGTTACGGGTTTGCTCCATAAATCAGTTGATCCAATGGAATGCCCATTGAGGAAGAACTCCACGTTGTCGTCGCAGGTAAAAAAGATCTCGGCGGACTGGGGAAGTTCCTTTAATTCGAATTGTTTCGAGAAATAAAGAGTTTCCTGGGGGCGGTTCCCTTTTGCATTCCAGATCCATCGGGTGTTCGTTTGGACGGTTGAAGGTTGGGTAGGGACGGGTCTTTCCAGGTATACTTTTTCGAGATAAATGGAACGCAGTACAGATAGGTCTTCCGGTTTGGCCATTTCCTTGAGGCTGAGGATACGTTCGGCTTCGACCCCGATCTTGGATACCCTGGGTTGGTTTGCGCTCGAGGTCGCAGAAATACGAAAACGACCGAGGCTGGCTGCGAAGTGTCTTTCGAAGAGTAACCGTACGGAGAAAGGCGTGTCGGGGGGAATGGGTTTTTCCAACGGCAAAACCAAGTGATTGGCTTTGCCTTCTTGCCCGGAAGTGGACCACCCCGAGGATCCAATCCCATCCGAGACATTGGATGCCGAAGCGCCTGAACCAATGCTGATTTTTCCGTAGGTGCTTGAAGGATTGGAAATCCGGAACTTTCGACCTTTCGATTTCACGATGAATTCACTAAGGAAGAAGTCTCCCTTGCGTCCTTCGTAGTAGCATCGACCAGGCCCGCGGTTGGGGAGGCGGTCATCGGGCAGGACCTCGAGCCTAAGGGCGGTGACCGGTTGCTTGCTTGTGAAATTCAGATCGAACACGTCCCGTTTGGTGACGTCTCCCGAGGAAAAGATCGACCCGTCCTCCATGATTTCCAGTTTGGGCAGGTTGGTCTTCATGGAATCCGGTTTGAGCGTGCCCCAAGGAGTTGCTTTTTTCTCCTCGGTCTTTCGCCAAGAGGCAAAGGCCTCATCAAAGTCCGCATTGTTTTTTTGAAGCTCGGTGATCTTGTCTTCGATTTCTTTTTCGAGATCGGATTTTTGCTTTGCTTGAGTCTCCGTGTAGAGGAGAAGATCGGGCTCTTCGACGTTATCGAGCAGAGCCATCAACCCGAAGTACTCGTCATGAGTGATGGGGTCGTACTTATGCGTGTGACACTGAGCGCAACCGGTGGTCAGCCCCATCCAGACGGTCCCGGTGGTGGCGACCCGGTCGACCGCGGCATAGAAACGAAATTCCAAGGGATCGATTCCGCCTTCTTCGTTGAGCTGGGTGTTTCGGTGAAACCCGGTGGCGGTTTTCTGTTCCTGCGTAGCGTTGGGCAACATGTCCCCGGCCAATTGCTCGATGGTGAACTGGTCGTAGGGCATGTCGTTGTTAAGAGCCCGGATCACCCAGTCGCGGTAGGGCCAGATGTTGCGGGGACGATCTTTCTCGTAGCCATTGCTGTCGGCGTAGCGTGCGAGGTCGAGCCACTCGCGTCCCCATTTCTCCCCATAATGCGGGGAGGCAAGCAACTCGTCGATCAAGCGCTTGTAGGCATCCGGTCGTTTGTCGCTGACGAAAGCGTCGGCTTGTTCGGGGGTGGGGGGCAGACCGATCAAGTCGAGATAAAGTCTTCTGACCAGCGAATACCCGTCGGCTTCTTCCGATGGATTCAGGTTGTTCTTGGAAAGATTGTCCGAGATGAAGGCATCGATCGGATTACGGACCCATCCCTTTTTTCCCTCCGGTACCTGGGGAGAGGCAGGAGGCGCGAAGGCCCAGTGCTTGTCGTACTCCGCGCCTTCTTTGATCCATTGATCGAGCAAGTCCTTTTCCTTGGCCGTGAGGGTGGCATGAGACTCGGGCGGGGGCATGATCTCTTCCGGGTCGTTCGAGCGGATGCGGTAATGAAATTCGCTCTCCTCGATCTTGCCGGGAACGATGACCTCGTTCTTCAAGGCATCCGCACGGACGTCGAGGCGGAGTTTTGCCTTTCTTCCTTCCTCGTCGGGCCCGTGGCAAGCATAGCACTTGCTTGCCAGCAGAGGTCGGATTTCACGGTTGAAATCAACCGCTTGAGAATGAACCGATAAGAGTAGCAAGAGAAGAATGGAAGAGAGAGTTTTCATCTGATGATAGTCGATAACATCATAAAAGCTTACGGAATGAATTCGCAAGCGGGGATTCCGGTCCTAGGTTAAAAGAGGAGGGTTGGGTCGGGCGAAAAACTTTTGCCGGATGGTCAGTCCTCGATGATGCGACCACGGTTGACGTCCTCCAGGGCGGAGGCTTTCTTGGGCTTGTAAGGGTACCAGTCGGGAGCTCCGAACCAATCGTACATCACGGCCCGGAACTTCTCGATCTTTTCGGGCGGTTCCTTTTGCCAACCCAGGTCCCCCGTATCGCTGACCCAAGTGTCCAAGGCGGCCCGCATTTCGGTGAGGGCCTTTTGGTGAGCCGGATGAGTGGAATCGACCAGGTTGTTCAGTTCGTCCGGATCGGCTTCGGTATCGAACAGGTATTCGCGCCTGAAGTCGGTGAAGAGGTGCATGAGGTGGGGGTCGAGCTTTCCTTTTTTGTAAAGGTCGCGCATGACTTGTTGCACAGGGAAGCACTTCTCCTTGTAAAAGTTGACGTAGGTCCCGAAGTTGAGCTCGGGTTGGTAGTTCCGGATGTAATGGTAGCGCTTGCCGCGGACCGAGCGCAGGCGGAAAGGAACATCGTCCACACGGTCCCGGGCGCTGAAGGCATACCTTCTTTGCGGATCCCGGTTCTTCCCGAGAAAGATTCGGCTTTGCATGCCCAAGGGGCGGGGTACGCCGGCCAGGTGGAGGGTGGTGGCGGTCAGGTCGAGCAGGCTGATCACTTCCTCGTTGACCGTGCCCGGCTTGAAGCCTTCGGGCATGGGGAAGTTTTTGGGCCACTTGATGATCATGGGAACGTGCAGGCCCGTGTCGTAGACCCAGTGGATGCTCCGGTGATCGACCCGGCCGTTGTCCCCGAACACGATGATGATGGTATCGTCGAGGAGCTTTTCCTTCTCGAGTTCTTTAAGGACGATTCCCACGCGGCGGTCCATGTTGGAAACCGAGTTCAAGTAGCGGGCCCACTCCTCGTTGGACGTCTTGTGCTTGGGGAAGTAGGCCGGTGGGACAACGGATTCCGGCTTGGCGTACTGAACGTGCTCCTCTTCGCCCCACCACTTGATTCGTTCCGGCCGGTTGGTCCGGAAATCGTATATGTCGTACTCCGCTTCCGGGGTGTTCACCTGCAAGAAGAAGGGCTTGCCTTTCTTGATCTTTTCCCAGTCCGTGCTTTCGAAAATTTTGCCCTCGTTCACGAAATTCAGATCGAGCTTGCCCGAGCCCACCACCTGCTCGCCGATTTTTTTGATCGAGCCCGTGAGGTAACCGGCATCCTTGAGCCGGTGGGTCAGAGGCCTGACCCCGTCCGGCAGCCTGAACCCGTCGTCCCGATGGTCGGGGAAATGGTGCAGGTTGACGGAAGTCTGATACATACCCGTCATGAAAGCCGAGCGGCTCGGTGCGCAAACCGGGGCGGTCGAGAAAACCCGGTTGTAGCGGACGCCCTCGGCGGCCAGTTGGTCAAGGTGGGGCGTGTGAACCCCCTGCCTGCCGAAGCACCCGAAGTCCAGGTTGCAGTTGTCGGTGATCAGCCAGAGGATGTTGGGCTTGTCCTTGGCCGGGCAAACCAAGGCGAGGATGAGCAAGAAAAGAATGGGGAAGAGTCGTTTCATGGGGAGTCGAGTGTGGATGGGGGTGAAATAAATGGCAAGCGACATCAGGCGTCCGGCCTTCCTCTCGTCCCTTGTTTCAAAGCCCCTCATGCGAAGGTTTAGGGTTGGCATTCGCCGGTCAGACGTTTGCCTAGTGGTCAAACCTATGAAACAGCTCGTCCTTCCCTTCGCCCTTCTTTCTCTTTGCTTTTCCCTCTTCGGGGAAAAGCCCAACGTCGTCATCGTCTTCACCGATGATCAAGGCTACGGGGACCTGGCTTGCTACGGGAGCAAGACGAACAAAACACCCCGGCTCGATCAACTGGCCAAGGAAGGTACCCTCTTCACTTCTTTCTACACGCAAACCGTGTGCGGGCCTTCCCGTTCGGCTTTGCTCACGGGTCGTTACCCATGCCGGAGCAAGGGGTGGGGGATGCCCGCCAGCGAAATCACCTTCGGGGAACTCATGCAAAAGGCCGGCTACCAGACCGCCTGCATCGGCAAGTGGGACGTTTCCAACCGCAAGGCCATCATCGAACGGATGCCCAATGCCCAGGGATTTGATTATTACTTCGGGACCCTCGGCGCGAATGACGGGGGCGGTGTCAAGTTCCACGAGAACAACGAGCCCGCTGGGACGAGCCGGGACATGGGGGAACTGACCACCCTGTACACCGACAAGTCGATCGAGTTCCTCAAGAAAAAGCGCGATCCCAAGAAGCCCTTCGTGCTCTACCTGGCCCATACCATGATGCACACCATCATCGATGCCTCCGACCGCTTCCGCGGAAAATCCAAGGGCGGGCTCTACGGCGACGTGGTGGAGGAATTCGATTACGAGACGGGCCGCCTGCTCGATGCCCTCGAGGATCTCGGCCTGAGTGAGAACACCCTCTTCATCTACACCTCCGACAACGGGCCCTGGAATCAGGACAAGTACACCAAGAACAAGAAGGGTCATCCCGAGGGCTCCATCTTTTGGGGTTCCTCCGGACCGTTGCGCAACGGCAAGGGATCACCCTATGAGGGCGGGTACCGCTTGCCCTGTATCGTGCGCTGGCCGGGCAAGGTCCCGGCGGGACGCAAGTCCGATGCGGTGTTCGCGACCATCGACTTCATGCCCACTTTCGCGAAGCTTTGTGGATTCAAAGCCCCTGCCGACCGGGTGATCGACGGAGTCGACCAGACCGGCCTCCTCACGGGCAAGTCGCAGAAGGGAAGGGAGACCTTCTACTTCGACCGAGCGGGTATTCGCAAAGGCAAGTGGAAATACCTTTTGCCGAAGGCTCATTTCTACGGGTACGCCCGGGAGGACGACCGTCCGGCGGAGGAGGAACTTTACGACCTGAAAAAAGACTTGGGCGAGACCACCAACTTGGCCAAGAAGCACCCCGAGATCGTGGCCGAACTGCGCAAACTGACCAACGAACTGCCCTCCTACAAGCCGGACGAGCGCCGCTGAGTTCCTCTTTTCATGGTGAGCTTTCAAGTAAATTGGGCCGACGACCCTCAGTCTCAAGTCACCATAGAAGCCCGTTCCGTAAGACCTCCCTCTCCGGTCATCGCGAGGGCGTAACCCGTGGCGATCCACCTATGCCAGTAACCGAGCCGTATCCCATGCAATGCCCCAACCCTTGACACACCCTCGCAATTGTCCGATAAAGGAAAAATCATGAAGAAGCCCGTCGCCTCGTTGTTCCTT
>JAYOMW010000177.1:0-5811 GCA_038121045.1 Opitutia bacterium | reverse complement strand
AGGTATTAGCGCCTGATTGAAAAATCATACATGAAAGTTATAAGTTTTTTCAAAATAATTTTTTGTTTTGGGTATTTTTTTTCATAAAAACCAAATAGAGTGCATTTTAGGCAATTTACCTGTCGGATAAAGCACTAATTGTTTTCAAAACGAAAGAGTTGCGGCAACCCCAAACACAGACAAATGGCATTGGGTCCCCACCAACCGAAAGTCAAAAGCACGGGGGGAGATGCCGAATTTGTAAAAAGATTTCCAAGACCATAGTAGAAAACGGCAGCGAAGATACCCAAAGCCATGTTGCTCACGGATTCCTTCCTTCCCTTCGTAACGGCAAGAGGAAGCAAGATCAAAGATAGGAAAAAAGGAGACAACCCAAGGGCGAAATTCTTGTTGAGCAAAGCCATTGCTTCGATTTTCCGACCTTTGTCATCGGAGTTCCGGGAGAGGGACAGAAGCTCGCTGAAGCCCATCCTTTTGTGGCTTCGAGTTTCCTCTCCGGTATCCAGATCCAAAATCAACGGCTGATTCCAGCGCTCAAAGGAGACAAACAAATCGGATGACTGCCCTTCCCTTGCTGAATCACCCGATTCAACGTCGATATCCTTTAGTTCCAGTAAGATTCGAGCCTTTTCATCGAATTTTTCCACGATTCCATACTTCGCATGAACGATCGAAAGCAAATCACCCGCCTCTCCGAAAAGAAGAATGCGTAGGTTTTCCCATTCCTTGTCCCGAACCTCTCCCACCGAAATCGAAACCTTGGAAAGACCGGCGCCCCCAAGAGCTCGAAGGCTCGCCCCCGACTCCTCGTTCAAATCATCTCCGACGGCAAATTCGATTTCCCCCTCCTTTTCCAAAACCGCATTGAGGTTTGTCCACAAAACTTCTTCCATCTTTTGGTCAAAAAGGGAGCGATTCATTGGCGCCCACTGCAAGTTTGCGTAAAGACATAGGGCGCACAATAGAATCGATAAGCTGAAAACAGGTTTTCCCCAGTCCCCGATTCCTAACCCCAAAGAACGCATGGCAAGAATTTCCTTGTCCGAAGACCATCGCCCGAAGCAAAAGAGTATCGCCAAAGCAAAACCAAATGGAATGCCATAGGTCATCGAGTATGGCACAAGAAACCCAATCAGTTCGAAAAAAAGACCGGGAGACACAGACAAAGCCTGAAAAAGGGATTCGTGGGCTCGGACGGCGTTCCCATAGAGAAGAACTCCGGTCAGCACAAGGGTAGCGAGCAGAGTGGTTTTCAGGAGTTCGAGAAAGACGAACCAGCGAATGATGGTCGGGGAGTTCACGAATATGAGGGATCGGCAAAAGTCAATTCTTGCAAATCGCTTGGCAGATCGACTCCAATCGTCGCCTTGCCGACGATCGATACGCCTATCCGGCAACCATTCTCCAAGGCCCTCAATTGCTCAAGTCGCTCGATTCCCTCTAGAAAACCAGGCTTCCAAGTTGAAAACGACTCGAGAAAAGAAGCCTCGTATCCGTACATGCCAAGGTGCTTCAAAGCAAAGGTGTCTCCACAGCCCCATCTTTTTTCTTCGGGATCTCTTCGATGGGGAATCGGGGCTCTCGAAAAATAAATGGCGTAGCCCTCCGCATCCAGGACAACCTTCACTTGATTGGGATCGTTAAAATCCTCCTCGCTCTCAAAGGGTGCCGCCAAGGTGGACATCGACGCACCTTCTTTGTTCAGAGCATCGCCAAGAGCAAGTATGTGGCCGCGCTCCACCATGGGCTCGTCCGCCTGAACGTTAAGAATACTTTTTCGACGAAGGCTTTGGTTTGCCTGGGCAATACGGTCGGTGCCGGATGATAATTCGGGCTCAGTCAGGACGACTGAGAACCCCTCTTTTTGCAGAGGTCGAGCAAGCTCGTCTCCATCAACGGCGAAAAAAACTTCGTATTCGGGAACTTCCTTCCGTAATCGCTCGGCGGTTCTCAAGATGAGAGGCTTCCCACCGGCATCGGCCAAAAGCTTGCGAGGAAAGCGAATCGATGCCAATCGGGCTGGGACGATTATGGTCGGCAAAGGGGAAGCGTTCATGGCAAAACCTTGATACTGCGAACGTTTCTTGTGTTGTAGCAAGCAAATCCGCACGATAAGATGTTGAAATATCTATTTTTATAATGATCCAAGAAGCACAAAACTCTAACGCTACCCCCACTCCTTTCGATCGTTTTTCTTTGCCCGACAAATCGGGCAGGTTCGGTCCTTATGGCGGATCCTTCGTCCCCGAAACACTTTCTCACCCACTGAGAGAATTGAACGACGCATACCTTGACGCAAGGAAGGATCCCGAATTTCAAAGAGAGCTTGATCAAATGCTTCGTTGCTTTGCCGGCAGGCCGACCGAACTCTATTGCGCGGAAAGGCTTAGCGATCGCTTGGGCGGCGCAAAGATTTACCTCAAGAGGGAAGACTTGCTGCACACCGGAGCCCACAAGATCAACAATGCCCTCGGCCAAGCCTTGCTTGCCAAGCG
Organism: Opitutia bacterium; assembly: GCA_038121045.1. Classification (GTDB taxonomy): domain Bacteria; phylum Verrucomicrobiota; class Verrucomicrobiia; order Opitutales; family Seribacteraceae; genus Seribacter. The sequence continues at coordinate 3,316 of JAYOMW010000177.1, read as the reverse complement.
AATGGGCAAGAAGCGCATCATTGCCGAGACTGGAGCCGGACAACATGGGATCGCAACCGCTTCGGTATGCGCTCGTTTCGGTTTTGAATGCGTGATCTACATGGGGGCGGAAGACATGCGAAGACAAGCCTTGAACGTTTTCCGCATGCGCTTGAGTGGAGCTGAAGTTCGAGGCGTCGAGGCTGGCAGCAAGACACTCAAGGAGGCAATCAACGAAGCCATGCGCGACTGGGTTACGAATGTGAGAAGCACTCACTACATCCTGGGCTCGGCCTTGGGCGCCCACCCCTACCCCGGTATGGTACGGGACTTTCATCGCGTAATCGGAGAAGAAACGAAAAGCCAATTTATGAAGATGGAGGGCCGGTTGCCCGACGAAATGATTGCATGCGTCGGAGGTGGCAGCAATGCGATTGGTTTTTTCTTCGACTTCCTGGAAGAAGAAGATGTCCGACTCATTGGAGTGGAAGCGGGTGGTCGATCTCTTGACGAAGGGGAACACGCGGCCCGATTCGAAGGAGGCAAACTTGGAATTCTGCAGGGGTGCAAAACCTGGATTTTACAAAATCCGGACGGACAGATTAATCCGACCCACTCGGTCTCCGCGGGATTGGATTACGCGGCAATCGGCCCTGAACACGCTTTCTACAAGGACAGGGGCCGCATTGACTATGCTCACGTCGGGGATGCGGAGGCACTGGATGCCTTTGCCATGCTGTCTTCGGAGGAAGGCATCCTCCCCGCATTGGAAACCTCGCATGGTCTGGCCCACGGATTCAAACGGGCAAAGGAATTGCCCAAAGAGAAAATCATCTGCATAAACCTGAGCGGCCGAGGAGACAAGGATGCGATGGAAGTGGCCCGCTTGACGAAGGCCACGGGCTTTCCCGGCGAAAAAGTCTCATGAACAGCATGACTGGCTTTGGGCGGGCAACGCTCGGCCTACCCAATCATCTGGTTACCCTCGAGGTTTTTTCAGTGAACAAAAAGGGACTTGAAATCGTTTTTTCCGCTCCGAAGGAATGGCAGGCTTTCGAACGGCAGGCCAATTCATTTCTCAGAGAATCGGTGGAAAGAGGAAGAATCAGGATCTCTATCTCAGTTGAACAATCCATAATCGACGAGAACGCACAGGGACTGTTCGACAAAGACCTTATGGAATTGGATTTGAATGAATTGAAACGCTTCATGGAGGAGAAAGGCATTGCTTGTGAAATCACCCCGGAACTTATTCTGAACCTTGCTCAGGCAAGAAGTCGGGACTGTGGGCTGCCCAAGCTCGAGAACGTACTTTCCGACCTCGAAAATACCTTGAAAGAAGCAACCATGGAAATGATCGCCATGCGCCAAGAGGAAGGAAGCAGCATTTTCGACGACCTCACGGCAAGAACAAACAGTCTCGAAGAAATGACCAACCGCATGGAAGAAGGAAGCAGGGAAATGGCGAGCGAATGGAAAACCAAGCTCCTGGAACGATTGAACAAGACCGACCTCAGCCTGAACTCTGAAGATGATCGGGTGCTCAAGGAAGTTGCCATCTTCGCCGAGAAGTGCGACGTGTCGGAGGAAATCTCGAGACTAAGAAGTCATTTGGGGCAAATTCGAGAAACCGTGAGCCAGAAAGGTTCGATCGGCAGAAAACTTGAATTCCTGCTGCAAGAGGTAAGCAGGGAACTCAATACGTTTTGTTCCAAATCAACTCGAGCCCCGTGCACATCAATCGGTTTGGATGCACGGGCCGAAGTGGAGAAAATGCGAGAACAATCAATGAACGTGGAATAAGTCAGCCGGTCGTTGACTTCTTTCCCTTATCGGGGCTTTCTCCCTTTCGCGCCTCCGAGAAACTTAAAAACAAGTAGGCGAAAGCCCCGAGAAAAATTCCCGAGTCCGCAATGTTGAAGATCGGATAGTCGTAATTGAAGAAGGGGAAGTACACGTCGATAAAGTCGACTACTTCCGCGGGTTCTCGAAAGATTCGATCGGTCAGGTTCCCGGCAATTCCTCCGCAAATAAGCCCAAATATGATTTGTATGGACGGTTTGTTCAATTCAAGGTTTTTGCGAAAAAAGTAAATGGATGCCAAAGCAATGAAAGCAAGGAGGGTGAGCACTTCGGGATAATCCGAAAACATGCTCCAAGCCGCTCCTGGATTCGTCACGTAGGTAAATTCCAAAAAGCAACGATCGCCTTCGATCAAATCCAAGACCACGATGGGGTTCCGTCTCAACTCGACTGAGTTTTCAACCACCCAAGCCTTGCTTGCCAGATCAAGAGACAGAACGCCGGCAAAAAGAAGCCAAAACCGCAGATAACTCACTTTGACGGTTGATCCGAAGCTAACCCGCCTCAGTCTTCCTGTCCCATGGTTGAATCGGAAATCGTAGCAAAGGCCCCCGTAACGGGATTACCCTCCCGGCGTTTTCTTTGTTCGAACAAATTCTGCCCTTCAAGGGAGAATCGAGTGAAGGGAACCACTTTCAAACGCGTTTTCTTGATGGGTTTGCCAGTCTCTTGGCAAACACCGAAAGTACCATCGAAAATCCGGTCTATCGCGTCCTCTATTTCCTCAAGAGCTTCTTGCTCGCTTGCCACCATGGACAGGGCTACGTCACGGTTAAAAGTTTCAGTCCCTGCGTCTGAAGAATTCAGGGAGAGCTCTCCGGATGATTCCCGTGCTGAGGCGCCAAGGGTTTCGTGGGATCTTTCCCCCAATGCCCCCCTTAACGAGGTTCGCAATTCCATGAGGTCGTTGTAATATGAAACTAATGGCTTGGGCACTTTCTTTTCATCTCGAATAGGGCGTGATGAAACGGCAGAGACATTCAGCCCCAAAATATCGTCGATGGAAGCGGTTTGGATTTTTTTGACTTTGGCAGCCTTTACTTTGGTGGTCTTGGAACCCTTGCCGGCACGAGCCTTCTCTTTCGCAGGAGGAGCGGCTTTTTTGCCGGTTGCTTGCTCGACTTTGCTTCGGTTCGACAGGATCGAACGGACGTCGCTCAAGCTAAAGCCTCCCTCGTTCTCCTTCCCCTTGTCTTCCAAAAGTCCGGGCTTGGTTTGGCTTGCAATCTCTCGCACCTTGCTCTCGCGCTCTTCCGAAACCTTTGATCGACGGGGAGACTGACGTTTGGGCGCGGTTTTTTCCACTTTCGGGGATTTGGATGCAACAGCCTTGACCTTGGTTTTCGGTGTTTTCGCCGGGCGAGCTTTGGCCGAAGCGGCTTTGCCCTTGACCTGGGCAGTCGATTTCTTCTTGGCGAGAGGCGCTTTTTTGGCCTTTGATTCGGTTGATGGTGTCTTTTTCTTCGTCATGATC
>JAYOMW010000176.1:0-5901 GCA_038121045.1 Opitutia bacterium | reverse complement strand
TTTCTTCCGTTGCCGAAAAGGATCTTTTTGTCGCCCGAATGAACCATTCCAACGGGCTGATTTCCTGGATGAAAAGATTCGGTGGTTCGGGAGACGATTCGATCAGCGCTCTGAAATCGCAAGGTAGCTTGATTTATCTCGCCGGTGGTGTGAAGAAAATCGGAACGAAAGCATATTCATTCCTTTTCGAGCTTGATCACAACGGGATTGCCTTAAAATCTTCCTCCTTTAAGGGGCCGAATGAAAATCGGATCGTCGACTTGGATGTGGGCGGAGAACGAATTTATCTCTTGGGAAGTTTCGATACCAGCATCGAGTTGGCTGGCAAAACTTTGAGTTCTTCTGGCAGTTCGGCCTTCATATCGTGCATGAAGACTGGTTTGACCGAGGAATGGGCATCCGTATTGGCAAGTCAAGGAGAGCCTTTGGGGGTGGAAACGGATGCTTTTGGCTTCCCGGTTTTCCTTGCTCGGTTCAAGGATAGTTCGACGATCGGTGAAACTGCCCTGAGTTTTATTTCCGCTGGACAGGGTGATTTGCTTTTGGCCAAATTGAACAAGGACGACGGATCTTTTCTCTGGAGTAAGCAACTGGGCGGGGTGGGGGATGAAACTTCCGCGGACTTGAAGACCGACCCTTTCGGTAAGGTTCTTGTCCTCGTGGACACGGATCAAGCTTTTACCGTGGATGGGCTTGATTCCGGGGAGGGAAACCTTTTTCTGGCAAGCATCGAGTCCCGACAGAAACCATCCTTTGCCGGGGCTGTTGATTTGACTTTGACCAAGGGGAGAAGCTTTTACAGGGAAATTAATGCCACGGCACCCTTGAGCTTTGCTCAAATGCAATTGATAGGGGAACCGTCCTGGGTTTACCTCAAGGACGACCGCAACGGCAGTGGAATTGTAGGCGGAATTGTTCCCCCCGAAGCAGACACATCGGTTGATTTTATTATCCGGGCCTTTGATGCGGACGGAGGATACGCAGACTTGAACGTCAGCTGTAGCATTTCGGAGAACAATCGGTCCTCAGGAACTGCGGGTCAATTTCCAAGTTTTTCGGGATCCATCGAATTAGGTTCAAACGTCATCTTGTCTGATGTCGGCGTATGCGGGTCGGGTAACTATCTTGTCTGCGGGAAGTTCACCGATACCCTTTCGGTTGGCTCTTTGGCCGCCGTATCGACTTCCGGATACGATGGGTTTGCCCTGAAGGTCGACTCCCAAGGAAAGGCGGAAGATCTCCTACATTTGGCTTCCGATGGAGGCGTTACCCCGGTTGCGTCAGTCAAGGACGATGAGGGAACCATTCACCTGACGGGTTACTATGAAGGCAAGCTGTCGGTTGGCTATTTGGAAATCGAGAGCGCGGGCCAAAGCGACGTCTTCGTTGTGAGTTGGAGCAAAGAGGGGAATTTGCTAAACTTGCAAAGCTTCGGAGGTGGTGGAGACGAAAGACCTACTTGCGCTGTAATTGTCGACGGAGCCTTCGTTATCGGTGGGTATTTCAGTGATTCCTTTGAATACGGCCAAATAACCAGGCAGGCGTCAGGCGGGACGGACGGTTTCGTCCTTTCCCTAGACATGATTGATTTTCAACAAGTCAATTGGTTTTTGCCCTTGGTTGGCTCATCCGATGATTTTGTCAGAGACCTGGAGGTTTCGCAGGATGGCTCTCTTTTCCTTGGGGGAAGTTTCGCCGGTTCCGCATCGATGGGTGGCGTCAGCCTTGTTTCACAAGGCTTGTCCGATGCTTTCGTCGGTAAATTGAGGATGACAGGGCAGGTTGATTTTCTCCGTTCGGGCGGTGGGGTAGGAAGAGACGAAGTTCGTTTTCTAGGCACGGCGCGAAACGGCAATTTGATCTCAGGCGGCACTTTTTCCGAGCAATTTGAATGGGACAGCCAAAAATTGGTCGCACAAGGAGCCGAGGATGTTTTTATAGGCTCTTTCTCCGCCTCGGGCAATTGTCTTTCCCTTGTCGGTTTGGGGGGAAGTGGCACCGAGCAAATAAGGGGCCTTGTCGTCACAGCCGACACGGTTTTGGTTCTCGGTTCCTTCAATGGAAGCATGGACCTCGGGGAGGAGAATCCGTTCCTGTCCCGTGGCGGCATGGATTCCTTTCTCTCATTTTACGACCATGACTTAAAACCGCTAAGTCCAGGAATCCGTTTTGGAGACGCAGGAGACGACGTTCTGCTAGGTGGAGCAAGTGTCTTTGGCGACAACTATCTTCTTGCCGGATTGTCCAAAGGAAAGCTAGGGCAAAACCTTGGGTACGATCTATCGGGGAACGGCGGAAGCCTCGTGACTTTTCTTTCGCTATACGGTTCGGCGGAGTTTTCACCCAGGGTATGGCCCGAACCACCTGCCTCTGTGCCTGAGGCAAGCTATTTCGAGTATTCTTTCAATACGGGGCCTTGGCCTGCCGATGCGGATTTGGATCTTGCAGTGAAGGCTTTGCCCAGTTACCTGCGTGCGAGTTTGAGCCTCGATGGAAGCGGTGTGGTTTGGGGAACGGTTCCTGGAAATCTTTTCGGAGCTACGGAATCTTTCTCCGTCCATTTGTCTGTGGAATCAAAGACGTACGGCAAGGTGGACGTCGCCTTTGATCCTTCGGTTGTTCCATCGGGTGAAACCTTTCGTTTGGTATCCGACGGTACGAGTAGCTCCATTCCCCAATTTGAGACTTTCTCAACTATCGTACGAATCACCGGTTCCCGTCCTCAAGACGTCATTGTTTATCCAGAAACTCTTCCATCATGGATAAAGGGCACTCGTTTGAATGCTTCCAGTTATCTGCTTGAAGGCACCCCCGAAAGGGGGCACTCGGGGTCGAATCCTGTCATTCTGAGAGCACGTTCGGAACGTTTTGAGGAATCGTTCTCTTTGGATCTATCTGTGCAGTCGCCAATCGGGGACTCATCCGCCAAGACGGAGTTCGGCAATTGGAGCGAAAGCTGGTTTGGGTCATTGATCCTTTTTGAAAACTCTTGGGCTTACCACACGGACTTGGACTGGATTTACGTTGAATCGAGCAAGAACGGAGCCGATCTTTGGTTTTGGACCGAAAAATGGGGATGGACATGGACCAGTCAGGATCATTGGAACTTACGGTCGGCGGAGGGTTTTCTATATTCTTACAAAACCGGAACTTGGCTTTATTTCAAAAAGGGCCTGAACAGAAGTTCCGACTTGGTATTTCGTTACGAAACGGGCGAGTGGGATTACTACTCAAGTCCCTGAGGCTTTGCCTCTTTTGAGGCTGGGGAGCGTTTTACAAGCTAGGCGATAAGGGATGCTCCGTACTCGGAATCCAACTTAAGAAACTCCTCGATTTCCGACATGATCCGTGGGTCGTCCAATCCATGCTTCCGTCTCAAGGTCGAAACGGAATTTCCATGCTCGATAAACTGGTCGGGCCAGCCAAACCTTTTGACGGGTATCGAAACATCCTTCTGCTGAAGGGTTTCGAGGATTGCCGAGCCAAAGCCACCTGCCAAGACATTGTCTTCCAGGGTAATCATGAAATCATGGCTGCGGGCATGTGAAAGCAAGAGCTTTTCGTCCAGGGGTTTTACGAATCGGGCATTGGTTACGGTGACGCTCAATCCATGCTTTGAATAAAGTTGTTCGGCTATTCTTTCCGCGACTGAAACAAAATCACCCAAGGCCCAGATTGCGCAGTTTTCACCTTCCCGCAAGACTTCCGCTTTTCCGATCGGAAGCGCTTCGGGTTTGTCTTTGCGCTCCACGCCCACGGCCGACCCGCGGGGATAACGAACGAAAGACGGGAGGCCGCTTTCGATTCCAGTAGCCATCATGTCTTGTAATTCGTCTTCGTCTTTCGGTTGCATCACAATCGCATTCGGGATGCAGCGGAGGTAGGAAAGGTCGAACAAGCCATGATGAGTGGGGCCGTCATTGGGAGAAAGTCCGGCCCGGTCCAAACAAAAGGTAACAGGGAGTTTTTGCAGGCAAACATCGTGGATGATCGGATCGTAGGCACGCTGAAGGAAGGTAGAGTAGATCGCGCAGACTGGGAGCATTCCCCCGGTTGCCATTCCTGCCGCCATGAGGACGGCGTGTTCTTCCGCAATCCCCACGTCGAAGAAGCGGTCGGGTATTTCCTTTTGCAGGAAATCCAAGCCTGTTCCGCTTGGCATGGCTGCGGTAATGCCGACGATTTTCGAGTTGGATCTCGCCATCTTGGAGAGGCATTCCCCGAACACGTCCTGATATTTCGGGGGAGATCCGGGCTTGGCTTTCGGGGAAGCTCCTGTTTTGAGATCGAAGGGCCCGGCTCCATGCCACTTTTCGGGTTCCTCCAAAGCGAAAGGGAACCCTTTTCCCTTCTGGGTAAGGAGGTGGAGGACGATGGGTTCGTCGGATGTCTTGGCGAACTCAAAGAACCCGGTCATGGCATTTACGTCGTGACCGTCGATTGGTCCGACGTAGCGAATACCCAGTTTTTCAAAAATACTTGAGGGCGCCAATAATTCTTTAGTGTCCCTTTTGGCTTTGGATAAGAACTTTTTCAAGGATTCTCCGCCGGGGATAAGGGAGAGAAACTTTCCAGCGTCCTTGTGGAGCCTGCTGTAAACGGGGTTGGTGATGAGTTCGTTGAAATATTTGGAGAAGGCTCCAACGTTCTTTGCGATGGACCATTCATTGTCGTTCAAAACGAGAATGAACTTTTTGGTCGAGCAGGCGATGTTGTTCAGGGCCTCGAGCGTGATTCCGCAAGTGAAGGCGGCATCTCCGGCAATGGCGACCACATGTTCGTTTCCTCCTTCGAGGTCACGGGCCATGCATCTGCCCAAGGCTGCGGACAGGGCGGTTCCAGCGTGTCCGGCACCAAAGGCATCATGTTGACTTTCTTCCCTCGAAATGAATCCGCTCAAGCCTTCGGATTGCCGGATTTTGTCAAAGCGCTCGTCGTTCCTGCCGGTCAGGAGTTTATGGACATATCCTTGGTGGGAAACGTCCCAAAAAAAGGAATCCTTAGGTGTTTCGAATACAAGATGAAGGGCTATGGTCAGTTCGACCACTCCAAGGTTTGGGCCCACGTGCCCTCCGTTTTCGGAGGTCGTTTCGATGATCCGATTTCTGATCTCACCGCAAAGCTGCTCGATCTGTGCCTCATTCAATTCCTTCAAGTCGGAAGGACACGAAATGCACGGCAATATTTCGGTTTGTTTCATTCTTCTGCTTGAGTGAAATTCCGTAGTTCGAGTTCTCCGTTTTGGTCGGTGACTTCTTTGACTTTCATTTCGGCTCGCTCGATTTTCGAGCGACAAAGTTTAAGCAAGCGGACGCCCGATTGGTAGTTCTCGACCAAAGATTCGAGGGGACTCTCTCCTGTTTCCATCCGATGAACGACCTCCTCCAATTGAGAAAGTGCATCTTCGAAAGTAACTTCGGTGTCTTCTTCTGCTATGGTTTCATCCGTTTTTTCCTCAGCCATCAAGGTTATCATAATTTTTCATGAAAAATTCGCAACCTTCTAAATCTTGATTGTTTCAACACAGTCGACAAAGAAAAATCATTATGTTAGGAATGTTTCGAATGATCGAAATAACTCAAATCCAGACCCTCGTTCTTTGCGCTGCCCTTGCTCAAGTCGTCTTCGAGTTTTTTCTCAAAAAGATCAATGAACGGCACTTGTTGGAAATGAGAGAGCACCCACCTTCCGAGTCAGGGGGGCTCATGGATCGGGAAACTTGGGCCAAAGCCACTGATTACTCGTTGGCAAAAAGCAGGTTCGCATCCGTTGAGGATGCCTTTGGCTTCCTTCTCTTCGTCGGTGTTTTTCTTTATCTTTTTCCTTATGCTTTTTCGGAATGGAAAGCCGAGGTTTCGCAGGAAGCATCTCCTTGGCTTTGCGCTTTAGTTGTAACTGCAT
>JAYOMW010000175.1:0-5916 GCA_038121045.1 Opitutia bacterium | reverse complement strand
GCCTTGGCCATGGGTGCCGTGGGAAGAGCCGCCATGGCCATGATCCAGGAGGTGAGGAGGCAGTTCAAGGACATACCCGCCCTCAAGAAAGCTCTCGACGTCATGAACCGCTACGAAGGCAAATCATCCGAAGAGTGGAGCGAGGAAGAGCGCGAGCAATTCGACGAAGCCATCGATTCAGCCGAATACGGCAAGTGCGTCGAAATTTCCACACAGTCCGCAATCAAGGAAATGATCGCACCGGGTTTGGTCGCCGTTCTCACTCCTGTGGCCATCGGGCTCGGGGGCAACTATTTTTTCAAGGACAGCGGCGCCGTGATGCTTGGAGGTCTCCTTGCTGGGGTGACTGCGTCCGGTGTCTTGTTGGCTCTGTTTCAATCCAATGCCGGGGGTGCATGGGACAACGCCAAGAAAATGGTGGAGGAAGGTTACGAAATCAAGGGAACCAAACACGGAAAAGGATCGGACATACACAAGGCAACGGTTGTCGGTGACACCGTGGGAGATCCTCTGAAGGACACGTCGGGACCTTCCCTCAACATCCTGCTCAAACTTATGTCGGTCGTAGCCCTGGTCCTCGCTCCTTTTATCAAGGTATAACCCAAAAGGTAAGTCAATTTTCGATCGAACCGGCAAAGGCTTGCCGGGAATCTTCTTCTCGACTGAAGTAAGCGGTACCCGCAACGAACACGTCTACCCCTGCGTCCAAGCATGGTTGGACGTGCTCGGGCCCGACGCCTCCGTCCACCTCAATCAAGAAAGAGCTTCCTTTCTCGGATCGCAAGGCAGCCAAATCCCGAACCTTATCAAGTACGCTAACGATGAAGCTTTGGCCACCGAAACCGGGAACCACCGTCATGCAAAGAACCAATTCGACTTCATTCAAATAAGGAAAAACTTCGTCGACCGGGGTATCCGGATTGAGAACAATGCCAGTCTTTTTTCCCAAAGACTTGATTTTTTTCAAGGTATCTGGAATGTCATACTCAGGCTCGACGTGTATTGATATCAGATCAGCACCTGCTTGGGCAAAAGGCTCGATAAAATTTTGGGGTTGGTCGAGCATGAGATGGACGTCGAAAAAAATATCAGAGTGTTTTCTAAGATCCGCCACGGTTTGTGGTCCGAAACTAAGATTAGGCACGAAATGCCCATCCATGATATCCAAATGTATCCAACTTCTCCCGTCCTGATGGGCAGTTAACAGCGAATCCTTGAGGCACGCGTGATCACCGGCCAAAATAGAAGGCGCCAATATTTTTTTCATGAGATTAACAAGTTACCAAGAGTAATTCGAAACACTAGCGGCAATCTTAAGTCCGAGCTCGCGGGCAATGGCCATTGAAGGCTGACGGCTCGAAGGTTGGCTGGTGAGGTTTCCCCTCAGAGCCGATGCTTGGGCTCGAACGACGTGGTTATCCATGACCAATGACTTCTTTCTCGACGAATACAAATTGAGGGAGGCTGCGACCTCCATATCGAACCCAGCGGCCAAAAGCGTGTCGTCCGATCGAAAGACTTCGGGGGATTTGACGTATTCATACAGGTTGACCCGCAACAAAAGGTCGGCTTCTTCAGGCGAGTGAACAAGGTCGAAGGACCCTTTGCGCAAAAACTCCTCCCGGATCGTCCGACTAACGATTCCGCTGGCTTGGGGCAAAAGGGTGTCATTGGAAACGACCTGCACGAACAAGGTTTCCGACCTTTCGGCATGGCCCGCTCCGGACTGATAGCGACATGAGGTCAGGAGTCCGAAAAACAAAAGCAGGACGCAGAAGGATCCCTTAGTCATCTCCTGCCCGCAATTCAGCCACTTTTTTTTCGGCAACTCGAGCGGCATCTGATTCCGGTGCCGTGGTAATCGCCTCATTGTAGAATTGAAGAGCCGGTTTGTTGCCGAGTTCTTTCCATCGCACCAAATAATATTTTCCGTATTTCTCAACGAATTGACCGACTACAACCTTGCTTGCGGCCAAGGTTTCCCTCATTTTTTTCCGACCTTTTTCCGCCAACAACCTCCTCTCCTCCGCCTCCTTCAGGCGATTTCGGTAATCATCCTCCTGCTCGTGCTTGCTCCGAGGTGGGGATTGGGAATACAATATGATGTAATCTTCATAAAAATTGAGAGCCTTGAGCGTAGCCCCTTGATCATAAGCCGGACCGGATACCCGCGTTTCATAAATTTTGGCCAAAAGAAAATACGCTTCCTCGCAAAGATAGTTCTCCGGATAAAGGTTGACCAATCGCTCCAATGCATCGATCGACTCATCCTCCTTCTTGTCCTTGGCTGCAATTTCAGCGAGAGCCATAAGGGCACGGGGGGCAAACTTCGGTCCTCTGGCCAAACCGGCAATTTGATCCAAGCGCAAGCGGTCCTTGCTGCCAGAACGGATACGGGGGAGGAAGCCCCACTTGCGGGGAAGTTTTTCCTTGGCCAACCTTTCGGCAATCCTCATCAGAGAATCCGCCACGCGTTCGAAATCATAGTCGGTGTAGGCCTCTGCAATCAACTTCAAATGCTCGAAAGATTTCTGCCAATCTCCACCTTTTTCTCTGATGCTTGCGGCTCGGAAAAGGGCTTCGGGACCAACTTGAATCTCTTCGTCACCCCGTGTAAGGGTTGTATCCGATCTTCTTTTGGAAAAATTTTCGTAAAGATCCAACGCCTTCTTCAAGTCCCCCGCCTTCTCTTTCGATTCTGCGGACAAGAACCATTCCCTCGCTTGTTCCTCATCGATAGGTGAACGGTTCTTTTTGAAAAAGCCGGTTCCTGGAAAAAGGTAATCTTTGTCCCCAGTGGGGTTTGATTGGTAGCGCCGGCGGTCTCCGGGGGAGACTCCGGACAGCTCAAGGAGCCCTAAAGCAAGTGAGAGAAGCAGGAATACGGAAGAGGCTTTCATTGAAACTGTTGTTACATTAGAATCGAACAAGGGCGGCCGACCAAGTCAAGCCTGCACCAAAGGCGACAAGCAATCCAAGGTCACCTTTCTTGAGTTTTGAGTCCTTGAACGCTTCATCCAAGGCGATCGGAATGGAGGCTGCCGAGGTATTTCCATATTTGTGAAGGTTGCAATAAAACTTTTCCAAGGGTATCTCAAGCCTTTGGGACAAACTTTCCACGATTCGAGCGTTCGCCTGATGAGGGATGACGTGATCCACTTGGCTTTTGTCCAGTCCATGACGGGAAAGCAGTTCGCGGGATGCCCTTTCCATAACGCGAACCGCGGACTTAAAAATCTCACGCCCGTTCATTTTCAGAAAATGACCTCGGTCACTTATCGTTTCGATTGAGGCCGGTAGAGCCGAACCACCGGCAGGTTGATGCAAAAGAGAGGGATTCGATCCATCCGCCCCGCACTGGAAACCAAGCAACTCGGAACCTTCGCCAGTTTTGGTCAAAACGGCCGCTCCGGCTCCATCCCCGAAAAGGACGCAAGTTGTCCTGTCTTCCCAGTCCATGATGCTGGAGAGTTTCTCCGCGCCAACCACCAAGGCGCACTTGTACCGACCTGAACTCAACATTCCGTCGGCTACGTCGAGGGCATAAAGAAATCCGGAGCAAGCGGCCTCGAGATCGAAGCAGGCAACCTTGGGAATGCCTAGTTTGTGCTGAAGCAGGCAAGCAGTCGAGGGGAAAGCCATATCGGGAGTAATCGTGGCAACAAGAACCAAATCGATATCATCAAGAGAAACCCCGGCCATATCAATGGCCCGTTGCGAGGCACGCAAAGCCAAATCACTCGTGTTTTCTTTTTCCCCGGCAAATCGTCTTTCTTTGATGCCCGTCCGGCTTGTGATCCACTCATCGCTCGTGTCGACCTTTTCACTCAATTCATGGTTGTCGACCCTCCTTGACGGAACGTAGGAACCAATCCCTCTTAGAATGCTGGTGGCGGAATCACTCATGAACCAACGGGAGAGGCTCCGCTTGAGCGAATAGGGTCGGGTCGCAAAACTTCGTTGGTCTCCCGGATGTCGACGGTGACTTGAGAAAGCATGTCGTGCTGAATGAGATCCAACGCGATCTTGATCGCGCCGCTTATGTGATTGCGGTTTGAAGAACCATGAGCCTTGATGACGTTTTTGGTCAAGCCAAGCAAGGGGGCTCCGCCGAATTGTTCCGGATTGATTCTTTGCTTCAAGCTTCTGAACGCCCCCTTTGAGAGCAAGGCTCCGGTTTTGCGAAGGGCGTTCCTTTTCAACTCTTCGTCAAGAAAACTGCCTATGAGTTTACTTAGTGACTCACAAGCCTTGAGAACAATGTTACCTACGAAGCCATCGCAAACCACCACGTCGACGACGTTCTCAAAGATTTGAAAGCCCTCGATGAGCCCGGCGTAGTTGAGTATGCTTCCGTCAATATCTTTGAGCATCGAATGGGTCTCGTGAATAACGTCGTTGCCCTTGCCCTCCTCCGTTCCGATTGTCAGCAAGCCGACTTTCGGGCGAACCAGGCCCAAGGCCAAGCGGGCGTAATTGGAGCCTAATACCGCACTCTGCACGATGTGAAAAGGTTTTGCATGGGGGTTCGCTCCTGCGTCAAGCAAGGTAAAGTATCTCTCCCTTCCAGGCCATATGGTGCAAAGGGCAGGTCTTTCCACGCCATCCAAAGTCCGAAGGCGAATGGCCCCGCCTGCCATCAGGCAGCCCGTATTGCCGCAGCTCAGCATGGCATCTGCTTCTCCATCCTTGAGAGCTAGCAAAGCAAGGGACATGGAAGAATTTTTTTTGCCTTTTATCCCGGCAATCGGCTTCTCGTCCATACCCACGACTTCAGGAGCATGCCTAATCGACACGCGTGCATTGGAAAGCACTGAATTCCCTTCGACGAAAGAACTCAAAATTTCTTCACGGCCGAAAAGCATGAATTCAGTGCTCCGGGGAGAAACTTCTACCGCCTGAGCAACCCCTTCCAAAATCTCTTCGGGACCCCGATCGCTGCCCATGGCGTCGATCGCAAGGGTCAACCTCGCCTCGGTCTTATCCATGCCGAAGCTTAGTAAACAAGTTAGACCTCTAGATCAAGAACTTGCTTGCCGCGGTACTGTCCCGTTTCAGGATTTACGCGATGAGGTCGACTCATGCTTCCATCGACTTCCTTAACGAGAAGGGGGGCTTGGAAACGATTGGCTCCGCGACGCTTTCTACTGCGTTGCTTGGAATGTTTTCTTTTTGGTTGTCCCATGGCAAATAAATTAAACCACAATCAAAACATCAAATGAATCAGGCGTCAAGCCAAGGAAAAGATCAACTCCTCCAAAAATAAAAGCCCAAGATAATCGCCGCTAGCACGACCCTATACCAGACAAAAACGCCCAAACCACGTTTGGCAAGGTATCCGACCAGCCAGACGACTGATGCTGCAGCCGAAGCCCCTGCAACCAAACAACCAAAAAAGACAGGGCCGATTTCTAGGTTCGCATGCATAACCTCCCATTTCGTCAAGGATTTGTAAGCGGCGGCGGCCGTCAACGTAATCAAACCAAGAAGAAAACTGAATTCCGCCGCCTTGGCCCTCGCCAAACCGACGAGGTATCCGCCGACTATGGTCATCATAGACCGGCTTGTGCCCGGCCACATGGCGAGACATTGGAGGAAGCCTATCAGCAAGGAGGAGCGAGCGCTCAGGTCATCCAACGACTTTCCGGCATCGGACGATCCGAAGGAATTTTCTTCCTTTCTTTTTCGCTCGACCCAATACATAAGGATTGCACCGGCAAACAAAGCGCAGGCGATGGGACGGGGAAAAAGAAGGTAGCCCTCGATCAGGTCGTCCAAAAAGGGCCCGAGAAAGGCTGCCGGCAGAAAGGCCAACAAAAGATTCGTACCCAATCGCCTGCCACGCGGATCCAAGCCGACAAAGCCAAGCAGGACCGACCAAACCTGCTTTCGATAAAGAAGTGTTACGGCAAAGAT
>JAYOMW010000174.1:0-5939 GCA_038121045.1 Opitutia bacterium | reverse complement strand
CGGGCATCCCCGGGGTTTCGGAAACGGCCGCACGCAAGGATTGTGCCGTCTGGTTCTTGCAGGAGGTTTCCTCCACCGAACCAAAATCCCGATTCATTCCCAAGGGCGGGGACCAAAATCCGAGCGTTTCGCTGGTCGATCAGGCGTACGCCGAGCTCTTTGAGCCGGTCGATCATATCAGGGGCCAAGTGACTCATATGATCATTCCTGCGGCAAGGGTTTCGTTGCTGAATGGATCAACCAAGATAAAGCTGCCCGTATTTCGGTTTCTGCGGTAAGTGTCATGAAATACCGGTTGAGAAACCCGCAGGCAGACTCGCCCGATTTCATTCATGTCAAAACTGTCTACGTCCTCGATTTTGCGAAGTGTATTGACGTCGACTTTGTAGCGGATCTCGGAAACGATCGCTTGGGCTTCCTTTGTCGTATGACGAAAAATGAATTTCCCTCCTTTGGCGAGTTTTCTTGTTCCGGAAAACCAGCAAATCCGGGCATCCAGATCTTGAGTGATGCGAGGCTGATTGTTCGGCTTGACCAGCATGTCTCCGCGACTTACGTCAATTTCATCCTCAAGAAGGATGGTCACCGATTGGGGAAAAAAGGCATCATCTTTTTCTTCACCTCCGGAAAGGATCTTCTGAATCTTGGTTGAAAAGCCGGAGGGAAGGACGGTGACCTCGTCTCCCACCTTGAACACGCCTCCCGCAACCCGTCCGGCAAAGCCACGAAAGTCATGATGCTCGTCGGAATGAGGACGAATGACCCATTGGACGGGGAAACGCGCGTCCACGTGATTGGCATCCGAACCGACGTAGACGTTCTCCAAATGGTAGAGCAACGGAGGGCCTTCGAACCAAGTCATGTTTTCCGACCTGTCGACGACGTTGTCCCCTTTCAAGGCGCTTATCGGGATGAAGGTCAGGTCGGTCACGTTTTCCAGTCGCGAGGCAAAGTCCCTGTATTCTTGTTGAACCTGCTGGTAGACCTTTTCATCGTAGCCCACCAGGTCCATCTTGTTGATGCAGACGGCCACGTGCTTGATTCCGAGAAGGTCGGCGATGAAGGTGTGCCTGCGCGTTTGCTCGACTACACCGTTGCGGGCGTCCACCAAGATGAGCGCCAGGTTTGCGGTCGATGCTCCGGTCACCATATTTCGGGTGTATTGAATGTGCCCGGGGGTGTCGGCAATGATGAACTTGCGCTTGGGGGTGGCAAAGTAACGGTAGGCAACGTCGATCGTGATCCCTTGTTCGCGTTCGGCCCGAAGGCCGTCGGTCAGCAAGGCGAGGTTGAGGTGTTCATCCCCTCTTTTCTTGCTGCTGCGCTCGATGGCTTCAAGTTGATCCTCGAAGATCGCCTTGGTGTCATGAAAGAGTCGACCGATAAGGGTGCTCTTTCCATCGTCCACGCTGCCCGCGGTGGTAAACCGTAGGAGATCCATGTCCAGGTAATTGTTTTCTTCAGTCATTGAATAAATGAATTGGGTTTAGAAGTAACCTTGTTTCTTTCGGTCTTCCATGGCCGCTTCCGATCGTCGGTCGTCGGCTCTCGAACCCCGTTCCGTAACCCTGGAAGCGGCTACTTCCGAAATAACTTCGTCGAGGTTGGAGGCGCTTGACCGTACCGCCCCTGTGCAAGTGGCGTCTCCGATGGTACGGAAACGCACGGTTTCGGTGGATGGGTTTTCGTTTTCCCTGGGCGTGACGAATTCCGAAACGGCCAAGAGACTGCCATTTCTTTCCAAAACTTCACGTTCATGAGCGAAGTAAAGACTTGGCAGTTCTATCTCTTCGATTTTCGCATATTGCCATACGTCCATTTCCGTCCAGTTGCTCAGAGGGAAAACCCGAAAGTTTTCCCCGGGGCCCTTTCGTCCGTTGAACAAGTTCCAAAGTTCGGGTCTTTGGTTTTTCGGGTCCCATTGACCAAAGGCATCGCGGTGAGAGAAAAAGCGTTCTTTTGCCCGGGCTTTTTCCTCGTCTCTTCTCCCTCCGCCCAGGCAGGCGTCCAAAGATTCGCGATCAATTGTTTCAAGAAGGGTTACCGATTGAAGAGCGTTACGACTTGCGTCGGGACCGGTTTCTTCCACAGCAGTTCCCCGGTCAATGGAGTCTTGAACATGTCCGACGATCAGTTCGACGCCAAGTTTTTCGACAAAGGCATCCCGGTATTCGATTGTTTCCTCAAAGTTATGTCCGGTGTCCACATGTAGGAATGGAAAGGGAATCTTAGCCGGAGCAAAGGCTTTTTGAGCCAAATGAGCCATCACGATGGAGTCTTTTCCGCCGGAGAAAAGCAAACCGGGGCGTTCGAATTGAGCGGCCGTTTCACGTAATATGAAAATGGCCTCGGCTTCAAGTTGCTCGAGGTGAGTCAGGTTGTAATTTCTCATGTGGGTAAAATGGTCTTTCGGTTCGAAGCAAATCAATTTCAGAGCTCAACTTGTTTCAATACGGATCGAAGAAGAGTGTCGACGGATTCATTAAGCGGCGTGCTTTCGGTATCAATCGTCAGCCATGGAGCGGTTGGTTCTTCGAAGGATGAGTCTTTCCCCGTGAACGAGGATATTTTGCCTTCTCCGGCTTTTGCATAAAGTCCTTTTACGTCTCTTTGGCGGCAGACCTCGAAGGATGCCTTGACGTAAATTTCAAAATAATCCGAAGGGCCAATGACCTCTTTGGCTTGTTTGCGAAATTCTTCCAATGGAGTGATGAAGGAGACGATGACGAGCATTCCGTTTTCGACTAGCAATTTTGCGACCTCGCTTACCCGCCTGAGGTTTTCCTCCCTGTCTTCGTTCGAGAACCCAAGATCCTTGTTGAGGGTAGAGCGAAGGTTGTCACCGTCCAAAACGATTGAATGAATCTTGCGGTCCGAAAGGCGTTTTTCCAACTCGATAGCCAAGGTACTTTTTCCCGATCCCGAGAGTCCGCAAAGCCAAAAGACCGCGCCTTTGCGGCCAAGTTGACGCTCTTTCTCCGGTCGACGAAGCAATCGATCTGAGATTGGGTATAAGTTTGTGTCAGGCATTTGGGGGAAGGTGAACCGCGAATTATAGGAAAAAAGGGAGAAAAGTAAAAGCGAGAACACGTCATACGTGCTCTCGCTTTAGGGGTTGAATGAGCTGAACGGGGAATTCAGTCATTCGAGGGGTATGAAAATCATCTTAGTTGCTTGGG
Source organism: Opitutia bacterium (assembly GCA_038121045.1). Taxonomy (GTDB): domain Bacteria; phylum Verrucomicrobiota; class Verrucomicrobiia; order Opitutales; family Seribacteraceae; genus Seribacter. The sequence continues at coordinate 2,760 of JAYOMW010000174.1, read as the reverse complement.
GCGGCTCCTGCAACGTTTAAAGAGATCTCAATTTGATTGGCGACTTTTTCAAGTTTTTCACCTGCTTGGATCCCAAAATCGTCTCGCTTGACAATGAATTTTGATCGAATGACGAGCAAGTCGCCGGCGACCCGGTTACGTTTCTCGAGCAAACCCTTCAAGTAAGTGATCCTGATTGGAGCAGTCATTTCGATGGTGACGTTGCGTATCGTCATTTTCCCCTTGGCGTCGGCGAAAACGTCGACGCCTTCTTTTCGAATATTTTCGAGCTTGGATAATTTGAAACTGATGGTCGGATATTTTTTTACGTTCATCCAGTCGGAGCCATGCATGTGCTCCTTGAGTACCGGGTTGCCAACGTGCAGGCTCGCTGAATCCAAAAGGATGGTTCCTTGGGTCGACGAGGGGTCGTTGGGGTCGAAGTGGACTGTTCCGGAAATGCCGTCCCCGGAACCGTTGATCGATTCCAACGGGGCGTCCATTTGGAAGATCACGTTGTTGACGTTTTTCGGGTCCTTGAAGTCGAACTTGATTGGCTTGGCTATAAGGCCAAGTCCTGTGAAAAGAAAAAGGGGAAGAATAAAGTTACGCATGATAGATACAGAGAAATAAAAATAGACGGTTATTCAACCATCTTTTTGGCGATCTTCGAACTTAGGTAAAAAAGAACCAGAGAAGTTAAGATGGAAATAATAAGCAGCATTGCTCCGGCGATGGGGGTTTCGATCCCAAGAACAAGCTTTTCCTCCCAAACAACTTGTTGCTGAAAGCCTAGTTCGGGCATTCCTTCTACGATTGGAATATCCCGGGTTGTTTGGACGCTTGTCTCCCAAAAGCCGGTTCGCGCTCCGTGCTTGTGCCAAATGAAAGCACTTGCCGACAGGCAGGCCAAGCCGATCAAGACCGTTGCGGATCCAAGGATTCGGAGGAAAAGCACCATCTTCTCAGGCTCTTGGGTGGGCGAGGCGATGAGCTTCCTTGAGTCGGGAGACGGAAACGTGCGTGTAGATTTGGGTCGTGGATAGGCTTGAGTGGCCCAGGAGTTCCTGAACCGCCCGCAAGTCCGCGCCATTGTCAAGGAGGTGGGTTGCGAAGGAGTGGCGGAGTTTATGGGGAGTCATGCCTTCGGGCAGTTCTGCGGCCCGTAGATATTTCTTGATCATCGACTGTATGGACCGGGCCGTCAGTCTGCTCCCGTTACGATTGATCACGATGGGAGAATCGTGGGATGCATCCTTTGCGAAATGATCCCGGAACCTGCACACCGTGCCAAGGGCAACCTTGCCTATGGGACATACCCTTTCCTTTTGCCCTTTTCCCGTCACCCGAACCGTTGCCCGCACCGTATCGAGGTGGCCATAGTCAAGCCCCACCAATTCACTGACCCTCAACCCTCCTGCATAAAGGAGTTCGAGGGCCATCAGGTCACGTGAGGCAAGAAAATCCAATCCTTCGGCCGAGGCTTGCTTTTCCTTTGGTTGAGAGAGTAGTTTTCGGGCTTGTTTTTCAGTGAGAAACTTGGGGAGAGGTTTGTCTGGTTTCGGGAGCGTCAGGTTCTGAAAGGGATTGCTTTCGCAAAATCGCCTGGTTTGGCAAAACCTGAAGAAGCTGCGAAGTCCGGAAACATGATTACGAATCGTTCGGCGGGAATGCTTGGATTGAAATTCGATCAAATAAGACCTTGCGTCGCTCTTGGTAACTTCGCTTGCCTTGGCGTTTCGACCCAAGTCGGACTTCAACCACCCGAAGAATCTTTCCAGTGCCTGCCGGTAGTTTCTGCGCGTGTAGTCCGAAAGCCTTCGTTCCAAGGTCAAGTGGTCGAGAAAGCTTTCGCCCTCAAAGGGCATGGGATTTATGTCGTCGGAGTGGATCACTTGAACCTGACCCAGGTCTCGACGACCAAATCGTAAAGGGAAAAGAAAAGGATGGTCATGAAAGTGATGATGGCAATGGACAGGTAAAAGCCGAATCCGGTTTCGGTACGTTTGGGCTGTTCCTTGCGGTAAGCGTAGGAGGTGTTGTCGTGTGGCTCGATCGAGACGAGATTGTGGGTGCGTTCTTCCCTGCTGCGAAGTGGTTTCTTGCCTTGCATCATAATCTACCTTGCGGGGCAATCATTCGTTTTGCAAGTTGAACAAGCGTGAAATCGTATCCTACCCCAAAAGGAAGGGCTCGATTTTTGATCTGCAGACCTCGAATGAATCCTCCAACAGGTAGTGTCCCGCCTCCTCCATTCGGTGTGTTCTCATATGGGGCCAAATATTTTCCCATTGGTCGAGGAAACCCGAATGGAAGCAAAAGTCTTTCATTCCCCAACAGCTCAGGACAGGAGTGTTTGCGTAGCTCTTCAAGCTGGCTTCGGTTTCCTTGAGCAGAGGCAGACTCGGGTGGTCGGGTTCGTAGGGGATGTCACGAACGAATCGCCAGACGGCAACCCTGTTCCGCCAGCTCGCGTAGGGATGGAGAAAGCCTCTCTTGACGGCTTGGGGCAGACTTTTGCTTGTAGCCATCCAGGTGGCTGGGCCGGCAAAGCCGTTGAGTCCCCGAACCAAGAAACTGCCAAGGATTGGCAGGCGGCAAAGAAGGATTCTTTTGGGAACGTTTCGGGAGGGAAAGGCTGCGGTATTGAGAAGAACGATTTTTTCGATGCGCTCGGTCCTGTTTCTGAAGGCGGTCAAGCCAATGGCTCCACCCCAATCATGAATGACGAGCTTGACGCGCTCGATTTCAAGGTGATCCAGCAAATCGACGATATTCTCG
>JAYOMW010000173.1:0-5992 GCA_038121045.1 Opitutia bacterium | reverse complement strand
CCGAGGCCACTGATCGAGTTGAGCAGAAGGAGGGAGTCGGAGATACTGAGGGAGTCTGTGTTGGGAGGCACGCTTTTTCTTTAAGCGGGAAAGAGGGGCTCTGGCAAAGAGAAACTGCGAGGGATCAGGCAATCGGCCTTAGTCGCGCAACTCCCCCAATACGTTCATACGGGAGGGGTGCCGGAGTTTGCGCAGGGCGTGGGCTTCGATTTGGCGGACCCGTTCGCGCGAAACCCCCATGATCGATCCAATTTGCTCGAGGGTGAGCATCCGGCCGGGACATCTCACGGATACCCAGACGCAAGCTTTGCGCAAGCGCTCTTCGGGGCTTCCCTTGAACTTGGGTATGGGAATTTCCTCTAGGTTCTCCAACGGGCGGCTCACTCACTGAACATAGCACCATAGCACCCGGAAATCAAAATTTGGTCTCCGTTAATTGAGAAACCGCCTCAGCTTGCAAGGTCTTCTTCGCAGAGCGGATGCCCGACGGCAAGGTCGCGCGAGGCCCGTTGTCCGAGCACCTGTTCCCAGCGACTGGGGCACATGCCGTCTCCGGGACGGGCAACGCGCAAGTTTTCCGCAGTCAGGGTTTCGCCTCGGGCAATGGTTTCGGCCACCAGAATGGAGCGCTTGAAGAAGCTACCCTTCGCGGGGGAACCGGTATTTCCCGCAGGGACCGGCGTTGGCTCGACGGAGGCATGAGCCACCCGGATGGCTTCGGTCATTTCACCGAATTCAAGGGGAAGCATGGAGAAGGCTCCGTCAATCGACTCTTCTTCGCGGTCGAGAGCAAAGTGCTTCTCGATGACCCGGGCTCCAAGAACGGTGGCCGCGATAGCGACGGCGTGGCCTAACGAATGATCGGAGAGACCGTAGGTGGTCCCGTGTCTTTCACCTAACCGAGGCATGTCAATGAGATGGAAGTCTTCGGGCTTGGCGGGGTACTCGCTTACGCAATGGAGTAGGACGATTTCCGGGCAACCGTGGTCACGAAGCTCTTTTAGAGCTCGTTCGATTTCTTCACCGGTCGAGACACCCACGCTGGCCAGAACCGTCTTGCCCGTATGGGCGATTCTCCGGAGCATGGGAAAGTGATTGAGTTCGAAGGAGGCTACCTTGTAAACCTGCGGATCAAGGGTTTCCTCTAGAAAATCAACGGCGCTTTCGTCAAAAGGCGAGCTGAACAAGGGGAGTCCGTGCCGGGCGGACCGTTCGGCAAGCGGAGCGTGCCATTCCCAAGGGGTCATGGCTTCGGCGTAGAGTTCGCTCAGGTACTTGCCCGCCCAAAGGCCTTCCTTAAGGAGGAAGCGCTCGTCCCGCCCCTCCACGGTGATAGTTTCTGGCTTGTAGGTTTGCAGCTTGATCGCATCGGCTCCGGATTCGGCAGCTCGGTCAACGAGCTCGATGGCTTTGTCCAGGTCGCCTCCGTGGTTGCCCGAGAGCTCGGCCACGACAATGGGTGGCAGTTTGGAGTCGCGAAGCTGGGCAAGCAGGTCCACAGGGAAAAGCAAAGTTCCCGATTGCTCAATCGGACGTCGCGGGGAGAAAATCCTTGAGCAGGACTTTGAGTTGTTCCTCGCTCAGGGTTTCGCAGTTGCAATTGCTTGCGTATACAAAGCCTTCGGAAGCGGATACTCCTCCGAGAATCCCGATTTTGTTACCCCAAAAGGATTGGATGGGTTGGATGACGTAATGGTTGTCGAATTCAAGGACGTTCCTCGATTCATCAGCCGGGATCAAGACTTCGTGCACTTTTTCTCCGGGCCGGAGGCCTATGGTATCCCATTCGCATCCGGGGGCTAGTACGTGAGCCATGTCGGCGACCGAGCAAGCGGGTATCTTTGGCACGAACAATTCCCCGCCAACCATGCTCTCAAGGCTTTGCAATACGAATTCGACTCCTTGATCAAGAGTGATCAGAAAGCGAGTCATGTCGGGATTGGTTATGGTCAACTTACCCGAGTCCCTCTGCTTGGCGAATAAGGGAACGACGCTTCCCCGGCTTCCAACGACGTTCCCGTAACGCACGACGGAATAGGTGGTGGCCCCTCCCCCGGCATAGCTGTTGGCGGCGATGAAGACTTTGTCTGAACAGAGCTTTGTCGCACCATAAAGGTTGACGGGGTTGACCGCCTTGTCGGTGCTCAGAGCAACGACTTTCTCAACTCCCGCACGAATTGAAGCCTCGACCACGTTGGTCGCTCCGTTGACATTGGTCTTGATGAATTCGTGAGGGTTGTACTCGGCTGCGGGAACCTGCTTGAGGGCGGCGGCATGAATCACATAATCAACCCCACGCATGGCGAGAAAAAGACGATCCTGATCCCGAACGTCGCCAAGAAAGAAACGCAGAGCGGAATCGTGCAAATCAGGGTCGGCTTGCATTTCCGATTGCTTCCACTCGTCTCTGGAATAAACGATCAAGCGGCGTGGCCGGTACCTTTGCAAAACGGTTTTGACGAACTTTTGCCCAAAGGATCCGGTTCCACCCGTGATCAATATCGATTTGTCATTAAGCATGTTTAACGATTCATTAAACCAATTTCACCCCATGGAGTCGATTCGAAAGATAGCAATGCCAATCCCCCTTCAATGTAAGAAGGCAGGCGAAAGCTTAAAGGAAGTCCGACCATGAACGAAGCATGGCTGTCCGAGACTTCAGTACCCGACGCGACCACTGCAATTTTGCTTGGCCCGATATCGGAAGAAACTATTAGGGAGGAATGCCTGAGCTACACCAAGGGGGTCCTTTGGATCGCTCCGGCAGAAACCAAACCCGCGATGACCGAAGAATTTCCTGCCTTGATCATTGCCCGTTGCACTGACTCCGGAGACTCGATCGTGGAGGCGATCAGACGCCTGTTGGGAATCGAGTACGACAAACAACCGGTGATCAAGGCAAGCAGAGGAGCCGAAACCACGTCTCAAGAACTTTACTCGGTCATCCTCGACATGGTCATCAGTGAGATCGATTCGACTTTCAGGTCGCGAAAAACAAGGAATGAAGTCGGCTACCAAAGACAGTTTCAGGTATTCGAGAACCTTTGCGGATACCTCAACGGACGGGTGCCAGAAGATTGGAGGGATATGGCGAGCAATTCACTCGCCGTGGTCGTGGGTGCAGGGCCTTCCCTCGATCAAACGCTGCCTTTGCTCAAGGAGGGGTTCCCGAAGCCGGTGGTGATTGCCGCGGACAGCTCCCTGCGGGCGCTTTGCTCCGCGGGCGTCGATCCGGATTTCGTAGTCAGTATCGATGCCGAAAAATCTTACGATTCATGTAGCGACGGAAACTACGCCCCAGGCATGGCAATTCTTTCCAGCCAATCGCACGGGAGTTGGCGGAACAAATGGAAAAACAGGTGCAGATTTATCTCGGGTCGCGTGCTGACCGAGGACTGGCTGGCGGAAAAAGGGATCGCAAAAACAAAGCTACAAGCAGTCAACAACTCAGGTCTGACCGCCTTGCTTTTTGCCGACTTCCTTGGTCCGGCGGGTATCGTCTTGATCGGGATGGACTTGGCTCAAAGCGGGAGGGGAAATGAGCGCTACGCCTTAAACACCGGCCGGTCACACATTCAAATTCATACCTCGCATTTTCACAAAGTGCCTGGAAACTTTGAGGAGACCGTACCCACGCCTTTTCTCTCCGATTGGCAGGAGACTTCCGCACTGTCCGGGGAAGTGTCGAGACGCCGATTGATCGTCAACTTGAATGACCGGGGCGCTCAACTAGAGGGGACAACAGTCATTCATCCCAAAGACATCGATGAACTCAGAAGCGCGATTTCAGAAAACCTTGAGCCCTTCAAGCTTTTGGGGGAAGAATTGCTTAGCAAGAGGAGAGCTGTTCAAGGCAATGGCATGAACCAAATCCTCACTCACATGGCAAATCGCTGCGACCTTTCATGGAAAGGTTTCCCCTACAACAAAGAAAGCCATCGTGATAAAAGCGATTACCTGAAAGCCCTCTTTGCGGATCGCGATATGGCTAGCTTTCTTGGGGATTTCGCATTCACCGTTCTCCCAAAGATCACGTCCGGTACCCCGTTGGATGACAAGGAATTGGAATTAGCCGTGAATCAGCTCCAAAACTTGATTTGGAGATTGGAGGATGCGATTTTGGAATGCGAACCGGATGAGCGGTTCCTGATCCGCTTTCTTACCGAAAAGTTCGTCTAGTGGTTTTGCTCGCAAGCCATTCGCTCGAGGGCCCCGTCGGCCACGCAAAGGGCTTGCTCGATCGATTTTGAATCATGTGCATTTCCAATAAACCAATTGTGATGAGGATGAAAATAAATGCCTTCTTCGGAGCAAATCTGACAAAATTTTTGGATTTCAAACAGGTTCGTATCTCCTTCGAACCAGGGATACGGCATTGAGGGCGGACCGGTCATTCGAAGATTTTTCCCATGCTTGGCAGCGTTTCGCTCTAGTCCTTCGGTCAACTGCCTGCCTTTTTCCAAAACGCTCTTGGCCACGTCTTCCCGCTCGGACAACTCCAGCGACTTAAGAGCGGCAGCCATGGCAACGGCATCGTTCCAACAACTTCCGGTAAGAAAAACTTCCATGGATGCTTTGCGGAGAGACTCCTTGCCTATGCAAGCGGAAATGGCGTAGCCATTGCCAAGGGCCTTGGAATAAACCGCCAAGTCGGGCGTAAAGCCAAAGTAGCGGTGAGAACCTCCTCCATGCAAACGTCCGCCGCACCTCACGTCGTCCAAAATTAACACAACCCCATTGCGGCGACAAAGCTCCTCGACTCCAGTCCAAAAACCGGGAGCAGGCAATTCCGACGGGGCAAAGGCGGCGTGGTGATAAGGGGTAAGCACTAGAGCCGCAATTTTCCCGTCGTTTTCGGACATGATGAGCGAAAGAGATTCTAAATCATTCCACACGAACTCGATGATGGAAGCACGATCATCGGGGATCCGTCCACCGTGACCGGGATCACACCAAGAGTCTACCCCATGGTAGGCTCCCTTGGCCTTGATTACAAGTGGGCGCCCAGTGCTTTCGCGGGCAACTCGGATCGCCCATGTGGTAAGATCCGAACCATTCTTGGCAAAGACCGCCCACTCGGCAAAATCAACCCGGGCAACAAGAGTCTCGGCCAACTCGACCATTAGTGAACTAGGTTGATTGAAAACCGATCCTTTTTCCCTTTGGAGAGTCACGACTTCTTCGATTTCAGGATGATTATAGCCGTGAAGGATGGCTCCAAATCCGCACATGAAATCGAGCCATTCGTTTCCGTCCACGTCCACGAACCGAGAACCCTTACCATGGTCGCAAAAATGAGGGAAATGCCTTGGCAACCCGGCAGCCGGCGAGACATGTCCGTAGATACCTCCGGGAACGACTTTACGGGCCCGTTCGAAAAGCTCGTCCGACAGTGTGCGATTTTTCATAGTGTGGGCTTGGGAACCTCCCTTAGAGCGAACCTAGATACGTATCCTATTTTGTCCATGAGCGGAATGCGACCCTGAATCATCACTTCTCCCGCTGCCGTGGCCCCAAGTTGATCAACCCCATTCAAGATAGCTTCGAAGGCAAGGTCATGGCTCAAGAAGGTAAGCTTGACGGAAGGCTGACCCGAAACCGGCTCGGTACCGGCCGAAAACAAACCATCTGAACTTCTGCTCAACCATCCGAGTAACCCGGAATCAGCCAAGTTGAAAGTAATCAGCTCATCGGAGGAATCAGAAAAAAGCCCATGAAACAAGGGATGGTGGTTGAGATAGACTGTCAAAGCTTCAAGACCGGCCCGCAAAACAACCAATAGGCTAACCCTTTCGATCCTAGTTGGGTCGTAATGGCGGGCAATCCTTTTCAAGGTACCGATCGCCTGGATTGCAGACAGCGGATTCCTGAGCATGGGAAAAAGTTCGGGCATCGAAAAGCCTCGCTCAATTGCATGAAGCAAAGAATCATGCTTGAAGGTCAGCCCTCTTTTTCCAATTGCAATCCGGTCGCCCGACAAGAGCTTGGGTTC
>JAYOMW010000172.1:2975-6005 GCA_038121045.1 Opitutia bacterium | reverse complement strand
AGGTTCACTTTGCAGTAGTCAATGGTGGCTTGGCGGTCGCCCCACCAAGTCACGGCGTTCTCTTTTTTTCCTTTTTGAACGTAAGGCATTGAGACCCAGATAAATTGTTTTCCCCCGCTCAAACCGTAGCCTAAATTGGCTCCCTTTACTTCTCCGGTTGATCCGCAAGCGGGGAACTTGTTTCCAGTGTACTCGACCAAGACGGGGTAGCGTTTTCCCTTTTGCCAGTCGGTTGGGAGGTAGAGAGTATGATAGACCTTCGTGCCCTTGTACTCGGGTGCGACTTGGCGCACCCGTTTGCCCGGAGCGGGGGCTTCTTCCGTCATGAAAGGGGTGACCAAGTCCTTGGCTGAGGAAGGTTTTGCCAATCCGTCAGAATATCCGTGCCACAGCAAAGCGATGGAAAAAAGAGTGCGCGCAATAGGGTTCATGACGAACTATGCTAGGGAGCTTGATCCCTTGGTCGATACGATTCGATGAACGGAAAACGAATTTCCGCACCGAAGAAAGTTACTGAATTAGGATTTGGCCAAGGCCACGACGACTTCCTGTTTCGATTTTACGACACCGCCCGGTTGCTCGAGCGTGATGACGAATGCCGCCGGTTTCGTGACTTGCAATGCGTTGCGGATGGGGATAATTGCGGTTTCGCTGTCGGTTGGAATATCGAAGACGCCACCATCTACCGGAAGTTCGTCGCGTTCCGGGTCCACGATCCAAAGCTGATACTGGTTTTGAGTCGGATCGTTGACGGGCAGGTTGGCAAGAGACATGTATCCTTCCTGACGGTCGTCATTCCAAACCACTTCGCCCCTTATTTCCGAATAAGGATCGCTCGCCGGGGAGAAGTCAAGGCGTTGTGTGTCCGGTATGTCCCGGAGAGCTTCGAGCTTTTGAGCGGCAGTCAATTCGGGCGGCGGCAAAGGGGCCTCGGAAGAAGGCAAGTTGAAGAATATGAGCAAGCAAGCCGCGGCGGCCCAACCGAGCCACGGGATGATTGAGATCAAGTTTGCCGGACTGACTTGCTTTGAATCGTTATTGGTAAAGGCGGGGATCGTATCGTTGAGACGCGTGACCAAAGAGGAAGAAAGAGGACAAGGCTCCGAATTCTTCAATTCGAGTTCGGTTGTGATCCAATCGAACGCAATGGACTGATCGGATTTGCGCTTAGAGGCGAGATCTTTCCATTCGATTACTTCCTCCGCGGATAAATCACCTAGAGCCCGTCCGGCATCCAATTCTTCGAAGCGGTCGTAGGTTTTCGTCGCGCTCATACCTCCGAGACCTCCGTTTTCGTGAAGTCCTTCAACAATTTACGGGCATCGATCAGACCCCGCCTCAAACGGGTTTTGACCGTCCCCAAGGGCAAGCCGGTTTCTTTCACGATTTCCTCATGGGTCATTCCTTGCACAAAATGCAGGGAAAAAAGATCCCGGGTTTTCTTGGGTAGTTTTTCGAGAGCTTTCCAAAGAAGCTCCCGGTCCAAGTCAATTCCGACGAGTGGAGTAGAGGAAGGAACTTCAGGCACGCTCTCCAGTTCGGTCAAGAGGGGAAGCCTGCTTTGTTTGCGTTGCCCGTCGATCGATCGGCGGCGGGCGATCATACCAATGAAGGTTGACTCCCGAGATGCTTCAGGATCGTAAGAGCCGGCCTTTTGCCAAATTTCGGTGAAAATTTCCTGACATGTTTCTTCTGCATCGTTGCGTTCGCTTATCCGGCGGCAAACTATGCTCCAGACAAGAGGACCGTACTGATCAATGCATCTTTTCATTGCTTGGCCATCACCTTTTGCAACGAGAGGCAGCAACCTATCCTCGTTGTTGGCTTGGGGACCCTCGGATGGGACGATTCCAAGCGCGAAACGGAAGGAATCGATGTTCGAAAAGAGGATGAAATTACGCAAATGCATGAATAGGAGAATGCACAAATAAAACGAAAGAAGCCGAAGGCATCAACGATAATAGATCGGATTGCTTGCATGGTTCATCGACCGAATCGAGCCCGTTCCGGGAGTTGCATAAGGTATGAATCCACAATACGGTCCTCGCGTTGTTCGAGTTCGCGCAACAGGTCGCGGAAGACATTTCGTGATGTCCATGCCTCCCGTGCAAGTTGTGCAACCGGCTGATCATCCAGAATTACATTTCTTAGCTTATTGCTTTGGGAAGAACTGATGAATTTTGAATATTTCGTGAGAAATTCATTACCTCTTTTGATGTAATTTCGCCAGCTGGCTTCATACTTTCCCTTGTTATACAGATCAGAACTTTCTTTCAGGCTATGTTGTACGAAAAGGATAGCATCGACTGTGGTAATATCTTTTTCAGGCAGTTCCATTGGGTCGTTAATTACTGAACCGATTGCATTTACTAATCCGTTGAAAGCTTCTTCATCGGATTCAATGATCCGAATGCCGCTGATTTTGGACTTACCCTCATCCTGCGTGAGATAAATTGGAGCGCCGTGAATCGTTCTTAATTTATTGTACGGCTTAGGGTTTTGGCTTACGTGCTTTCCAACGATCACATGCCGAGCCAACACGCCGTAGAGTGCTTCAGCTCCGGAGTCCCCATGGTTTTCAATCAGAGATTTGTAAGGTTCTTTTTCCCATGCTTCGTTGACCGGTGCAAAGATCGTAAAAGTGGTACTGGATGAGGCCAAAGGTAGATCCAGTCCGGTCTCTTTGAGTAATCGGGTCAAAGTACTGAACCTTTTTTGATTCTTAATCAATTCGAGAAGGCTTTTTTCGGCAGGTAAAATTACGTCATCAATGACATGGATGATCCCGTTGGCACAGGGTATATCAGTTTCGATGATTTTGGCTCCGTCTATCGTGGCATGTTTGCCGTGAAATTTGTAGTTCAGTTGTTGGCCGAAAGCACTCAAGGGTGTCACATCGGAAACCCCAAGACTCCTTCTGTCGCCCGATGATTTTCCGTAAGCATAGACTTGCTCTGTGATATGGTGCTTGATGATATCTTCGAGGCGTTCGTCGTTTTCAGGGAGGAATAAAGATTCAAGGGTCTTTGC
>JAYOMW010000172.1:0-2875 GCA_038121045.1 Opitutia bacterium | reverse complement strand
AAACTGACGGGTGGTCATCCGGAGGATGGAATATTTCTCGATAAAGATGGGGGCCTCCGAAATCTCCTTCACATGGAACCCAAAGACTTCTTCCAAGCGGTCGTCGTTACGTGGATCAAGCAATGTTTCTACAGTACCTTTGGGCAACTTTTTGAAAGCCGCGTCCGTGGGGGCAAAGACGGTGTAGCTTGCGCTGGTGCTCTCGGAAAGAATGGATCCGATACCGGTTTTTTCGAGCAATTGGAGAAAGTTCGATAACTCAGGCATCTCCCTTATCGTGCGGCCAATGGTTTTGGCCTCGGCAGGGTTTGCGGCTTTGAGGGCAAAAGAGGAAAACGAGAGAAAGGTGAATAAGACAAAGTACCGAGCAAAGAGTTTCATGGATAGAGGGGTCAAGTGACGATTGATGTGCTTTAAAAAACGCGGACTCCCTTTGCGGAAGCCCGCGTTACCCTATTGGATCAGACTAAATTAGTTTGCGGAGGCAAGCACGTGATCGAAAGCTTTTCTCATGATCCAAGCCTGTGAGGTTGGGCAGTGTTCAGCTGAAGCTTTGTGAAGGGCGGTCTTGATGGTCTTTGCAGAAGCCGGACAAACCGAGGAGGAGCACTGTCCGAGAATTTCCTTGCCAGCTTTCATGTACAAGGCTGCGGTTTGAGCGTGATGACCGGAATTGAACATAGGCACTCCTTCGTGAATGGCTTGCTTGATGATGTGATTCGTGTTGCCTGCGACTTTTTTGGCTTCGGGAATCAAAACCGTATCGATGACGTGGATGATTCCGTTTGAAGTTTTGATGTCGGCTTTGACCACCTTGGCGTTATTGATCATCAGAGATTTGCCTGATGGCTTGATTGTAATTTCGGCACCGTTAACGGTTTTGGCTGAATCAAGCTTGGCGGCCTTCTTCGCCTTAACTTTTTCTGGTACGACGTGGTAGGTCAGAATAGCAGCGAGTTTGTCTTTGTTCTCGGGCTTGAGGAGAGAATCAAGCGTGCATTTCGATAACTTGCCGAAAGCCTCGTCAGTCGGTGCAAAAACAGTGAAAGGTCCATCTCCTTTGAGGGTATCGACTAGACCAGCCGCTTTGACGGCGGCTACGAGGGTCTTGAAGCTCCCGGCACCGACTGCTGTATCGACGATGTCTTTTTTGGGTGCGGCCGAAAGAACGGAAGCAAGCATGAGTAAGGAAGAGAAGGAAGCGATTAATTTTTTCATGTGATTTGTTTTGTTTTAGTTGAAAATTAAATGCCATTTTAGTGGCAACACAGGAGTATTCGTCCGCTTTTGGGATTTGGATTCAAAAAAAGTGAATTTTTTTAGAATCCTCAAAAAAGACTCCAAATCTTTTAATTAAGCCGTGCTTGAGAATTCCAGATCCTCTCCCAAAGCCAGGGCAGTTGGCTCCAATCCCGAATAGCCTGAAGTCTAATTGGTTTAGTGGGAATATTTTTTGACCCCTCAAGCTCTGCGACTTGGAATTGAAAAACATAGTTTGGCTCGGAACCCATCCTCAAATCGGTCATGGCAATCGATCCATTGTTTTCGGACATTGAAAAAGAACCGCGGGTGAACTTTTTGAGTTTGGTGACGGGAGGATGTTTTTCGATTCCGCTCATCAACTGTAAATTTCTCGGGTAGAAACGAATCGTCAAAGGTTCGTCGCCGTCGAAGATCGAATAGTAGGTCTCAAAATACTTGTCCTCATAAATGCCGACCGTTCTCCAAAGCAGAGTGGTAAAAGGCGCGGGTGAGGATACGAATTGAGAATAGGATACCTCTTGTTCTGCAAATTTCTCTTCCATCTTGTTTTTGACGAATAGTCCGATGCCGAGAGCCCATGCCAAATAGGCAAGGCCAAGGCTTAAACCAATCCCGTTGAGTCGATGATTTTTCCAAAACAGGGCGGCAAGCACCCCAATCAAAATGGGAAGGGTAAAGAGGGGATCGATGATGAAAATCGAGGGCAGGGAATATGGCGTAGTATCCAATGGCCAAAAGATTTGAGTCCCATAGACGTTAAGCAGGTCCAAAAGTACGCTGCCGTTGAGGACAACGAAGGTTAAGAGCAACCATTTGTTGAACAACTTCTTCGTGCTTGGATGGATCCTCGTAATCATCCATGTAATCAAAGGCGTTAAGAGAGTGAGAAGAAAAAGAGAGTGACTGAATCCTCTATGAGAAACAAAGTCGTCGACGGGACTGCCCAAAGGAATAAAGACGTCAAGATCCGGTAAAGTTCCGAGTGCGGCGCCCCAAGCTATTGCCTTCCTGCCGACCTTTTTACCGAGTATGGCTTCCCCGCAAGCGGCCCCAAAGGTTAACTGAGTCAGTGAATCCATGATTTTGGCAAATACCGGGAAATTTGCAGTCGGCTAAAAATAAGAAAACAGGGACTATCGCAAGCGGTCTATTACTCGTCTGAATCCATGGAGTAATCCAAGTCGAAGCGGCTGGAGGCTTGGTTTCGAAACTTCTTAAGGGCAGGGTTGTAGGTGTAGACCTTGATCTTGTTCTCGCTTGGCTCGAAAACCATATAGCGCAGCCAGGATTCTCCTCCGTTGTGCAAGTTTTGATAGTCGCTCAGAACCTGATGGACTTGGTTGCCGTGATCACCCTTGGAGGTCAGGACTGCTTCTCCACTTGCATGGCCGCATAAAACCATAAAAATATTTTTGTGTTTGCTGACCAATTTTGCCCAGATCGCTTCCCCTGCGTTACCCGTGATCTTGTATCCTAATTTTTCGAACCTTTTTCCATTCGCTCTCATGTAGGCATGAGTCAGAACGATGACGCGATGGTCGGGATGTTCGGTAACCACTTTGTTCGCCCAATCCAGAACTTCGTCGCGTGGTTTGCATTCGAGCGATACGAT
>JAYOMW010000171.1:0-6019 GCA_038121045.1 Opitutia bacterium | reverse complement strand
TGGAAACTTTCCGCTATGAATTCAAGGGTTTGAAAAACCTCAAGGGCAAATGGAAGGTAGCCAACTTGGGAAAGTGAGTTCGGGGGAAGATGACCTGCGGGCAATCTACGGCGTGCGATTTATCCTGCCTAGGCAAAATTTCTCAGCTAGGTTATGGGGGCAAGACCGGGTTGAGGGCATGATTTTCGGATTCAGTGATCCGGATGAAGGGCAAATCCTTGGCTTTTCCAAAGAAAAGCCGGAATAGAGGCTTTGTTTCAAGTTCCAATAATCCTGTCCGGATTTTCTTTCATCCGTTTGCACTCTTGTGGCAAAGCCTTTGCAATCGGTTTCGCTTTCATCGGATCAATGAGCCATTTTTGTAATAGGTAGTTCTCTCGTTTACGTAAAGACATGGACAATCCAAGTGTTCGAAAGAACTTCAGAGTCGTCGAACCGGTCCTTTCGGCTAGAAACTAACCCATGCTCCATTCCCCGTGGAGTCACTGTATTTGAAGAAAACCTTCTTTTCCACGGTGGACAAGTCCTTGTTGAACCAATACCAAGTGGCGGAATTGCTCGTATGCACAAACGGGTAAATGTTCGCAGTCGTCCATTGCCAACCATTGAGGAATTCAACCCAAAACCAAACCGACAAATCTGCTTTTTGCGGATCCATGAACATCCATCCCAATACCGAATGATAAGCCCAAAGATCACCCTCTCGATGCCAGAATGGGCCGAACCAATCGCTGTACCACCATGAGTTGCCAAGCTGGACCGATCCGCTTATTAGGTCGGCTCCGGTCAGGAGCCTGAAATGAGCGGCAACCTCAATGTTCTTGGTAAGAAAAATACGGGTGCTTGCTGAATGGACGCTTTCCACGCCTTCCGCATCCCAATGTGAGAAAACGTAACCCGGAAGGTTGCTTGCCGAAATGTTTATCCAACCGGTTCCGTAAATGCCCGATCCTTCCGTGCTTCCGCCTTTGGTTGGGATCGACGTCAAATTGAGGGAGTGCAAACCCGGAGCGGTTGGATCGCCTTTGAAGTCGGGGTCGCTGATAAACTTGGCTTTGATGGTCTTGTTCTCGTTGAGCAAGACGGAAGTGGTAGCGGCTTTGGAATCTTCAATGCCGACACCCTCCCATCCGTCAAAGAGATACCCAAGGCCGGGTGTTGCGAAGATCGGATGCTTGGAGTTGTAGATGTACGAGCCTGCTCCGATTGCAAAGCCCGAATCGGAGGGTACGATTAAAATTTTAAGTTCGATGGGTTGGAGAGGAATAAAGCTTCCAGTCAGAGACAAGTCCTGCGTGACGGTGAGTTCAAGTTGTGCATTGAAAATGTTGGCGCTTTCTAGGCCGCTACCCGTCCACTTGTCGAATTGATACTCTACGCTTGGCAAGGCTTGGAGATTTATCTTGTCGCCATGAGCTACGTTGAGGGTCTGAATTTGGGAAGTGGTCCCCTTGTAGGCCTGGATTGTCCCCCCAACGAGTGGGGCAGTGAAGACTTTTACTTCGTAACTTAGTTTCTTGAAGGTTGCGGTGATTGTTTGAGCGCTGGCCAAACTCAGCTCCAAGGTACGCGAAGAGGAAAGAAGCTCCCCGTTTTGGTCCAGCCAACCATTGAACTGGTAGCCAGGCTCGTCGTGAGCGGTCATATTGAGATCGTCGCCGAACTTATAAGGCGGATTGGCAGACGGGACAACGAATCCACCCGTAATATCATTCAAAATCGAACCATCTGCGTCGAGGGTTTGAACAACCTGAGTCACCGATGCAGGTTCGCCGTCGAAGTTGGCCGAAATCGTGGTATCCTGGTTTATGGTAATTTGTTCGGTGGCATTCGTCAGGCCATTGCTCCACGACAGGAAGGTGTAACCTGGATTGGGCTGGGCTTGGATTGTGAAGGTCTCATTGAAAGTAAACGCGTACTCTCCGTTGGTAGTAAAAACGTCTCCTCCACCGGGAATGTTTTGGGTCAGGGTCAAGTTATAGGTCAGGGGCACGAAAATTGCTTTTATGGCGCTGTCGGAGGTAATCGTTGCAGTCGTGGATGCCAAAGTAGGAGAGGCAAAGGCTCCTCCTTCCCAATGGCTGAAGGCATAGTGGGCGTCGGCTACAGCCGAGAGACTGATCGAGTCTCCATGGAAATAAGACCCGCTGGTTCCCTGAGTCAAGCTTCCCCCCGTTCCGGAGCTAATTGTCACAAGGTATTGATTGAGGCTGAAGGTTGCTTTGAGCGACAAGTCGTGCGAAACGGAAGGAGTTATGGAGGTTTGATTCGGGAACGGGACGATCGTGGAGTCGGGTATTGAATCAATCACTCGAATGGCATTTCCCATGAAGGCGTTTTGAGAAGAACAGTAGTAGAGGGTGACGTTGGTATCGAAATCATTGGGAACGGTGAAGACCAGGTCACCCGAAGTCGCTCTGGAGCCACTCAGGTTCGAATGAGTGTACTCACTGGCAAATCCCGTCGAATTAAGCTGAGTGGACAAGTAGAATGAATTGGTGCCGGTATTGCATGAAAAGACGTAGGTGTATCCTTTGAGCAGGGTTAGGTCCGGACTTTCCTTGTCATTGAGGAAAAAGACCTGAGAGGCTGCATTCAACGAGGAATTTCCTACGGTGACGGCATAAGTGAAGTTTTGATCGACGGTCCAATTTTGGAAGGTGCTTCCGGTATTGGCGGTGGCGTTGATTTCAAGGTTGGTTTCGCTGGATTGAAATTGCGTGGTTCCGTCACCGGAAACACGGGTCGCTACGTCCACTGTGTTTTTTTGAAATTGAGCGATGAGAGATGCGTTCTCATCCGTGGAAAAAGTAATGGTCGGACTCCTGAAACTCGGTGCGATGCTTTTGGCGTTCGGATTGCTCCAACCAAGAAAGGAGTATCCCGGGTTGGGGGTTGCGGTGATCGATGAACTTAAAGTCAAGGTTCCCGGGTCCCACACTCGAAGACTCGGGTCATCGAAGACCAATCCGCTACCGGGGGGAGAGACCGAAATATTAAGGTCGTGCAAATCGACTTGGATCGGTGCAAAACTTGCAAAGACTGAATAATTGCCATCAATAAAAAGGGAGAGGGGGGCGACCGAAGAATTCGTTTCCTGTCCCAGTTGGTTGATCACCGTCCATTTGGAAAACTCGTAACCAGCCGGAGCGCTTGGGCTGTTCGGGCCATTTCCGACAGGAGTAATGGTTGCCGTCGATCCGAATGGGTAGCTGCCTCCCCCCGATGCCGTTCCGTTGGAGTCGAAAGTCACCGAAACAAAGTAAGTCTTCGGAGTAAAGGTTGGGGTCAAGTTAACTTCATTGCTGGGGATCGTTACGATCGTGGTGGACGAATTTGGATCGGCGAGGTATTGGGTGTCACCGGTCCATTGTGAAAACAAGTATCCGGTGTTGGGCAGGGTGGAAATGGTGACGTTCGATTCGAACTCGTGCAAGCCCGCTCCACTGGACTGACCGAAAGCGGAAGGCAGGATGTTCAAGGCGAAGTTGCTTCT
Organism: Opitutia bacterium; assembly: GCA_038121045.1. Lineage (GTDB taxonomy): Bacteria > Verrucomicrobiota > Verrucomicrobiia > Opitutales > Seribacteraceae > Seribacter. The sequence continues at coordinate 2,523 of JAYOMW010000171.1, read as the reverse complement.
TTTGAAACTGGCGTTCAATTCCATGTCCGAAGAGACGGGGAAGGATACGAAGTTGGATTCAGGATTGGCAAACGAATGGCCGTACCATCTGTCGAATTCCCAACCCAAGGAGGGGCTTGCGTTCAGGTCTATGGTATCTTGAAAAACCGGGGAGAGAGAGAGGGATGGCTGACCGTTGACGAGTCCGCTCCCGCTAATCGTGACGTTCACGTCATAGCTGTTGCGGGCAAAGTTTGCCTGTACGGAAACGTTTTGCGGGTATTCCAGAAGGTTGATGGATGAAGATACGCTGGAATTCGAATTCAAGGCGAAAGTGTCGCCGGACCAACTCGTGAAATGCCATCCCGGGCTCGGTATGGCGGTGACTTGGGGAGTATCGTTGATTGTGAACGATCCGCTTCCCGTTGTGCTTCCACTTCCCGATCCGACGGTTGCCGTTACGTTGAAATCGATCAAGGCGAAATTGGCCGCGAGGGTAACGGGTCCGACGATGGCAAGGGAATTGTTGGCATCGGACGTTCCATCGGTAAGCGAGTTGGTTGAGTTCGTGTCTCCCGTCCAACCTGCAAAAGAATAACCGGGTGCGGGAGTAGCAAGGATCGGATAAACGCTGAAGTGCTTCCATGGGCCGGTAGTCGGGTTGATCGTTACCTGTCCACCGACTCCAGCAGTCAGGTTAACCGGGTACTCAAGGGGTTTGAAGAGAGCTGTGACCTTTATGTCAGAGGCCCTGTGCGACATGTCGACGGTCGCGTTCAGTTGGGTGTAATTGTCCAAAGACCCAAGGGACCCGTTTGCCTCTGTCCACTCATCGAACTGGTAGCCATGAAGAGCCGTAGCCGTAATTGGAACCAAATCCGAATGATTGCGAAGACTTGGTGGCGATGGGGATGCGGATGCCCCCCCCGTTCCATACTCCACGGTAAGCAAATATTGGTTTTCGGTGAAATTGGCGGTGAAGGATAAATTTCCGGGATGAGTGAGTTTGAAGGGAGCGATGTTGGCGTTGGTCGAAGTAAGAAGAGCGATCGAATTGGCGTCTCCCGTCCAACCCGAGAAGCTGTAACCGAGGTTGGCTGTGGCCGAAAGAGTGTAGTTGCCATCGAAGGGGTAGGGGCCCGGTTGCTGGACGACTTGAGCGCTTCCTCCGGAAGTTGAATTGACGTTGACGTCGTAGGACAAGGGAGTGAAGACGGCGACAAGGGCATGCCCGCCTTGGACATTCAGCGTGGTGTTGGCGGTCAAGTTGTTGTCAAGCCCGCTTGAGGGGTTTCCCAAAGAATTGTAGTTTAGCCAATAACCAAATTCATAGCCTGCGGCCGGAGTTGCGGTCAGCGAGATGTTAGAGTCATAAGGATACACCCCGTGTCCGGAATAAGTGCCTTCCCCAATCGTGGTGATTGCCACATTGTACTCCCGGACTTTGAAGGTTGCGGTGACGTTACGGTCCTCGGACATGATGACGGTACTGGTTTGGTTGGTGGGTTGACTAACCCCCGGTCCATTCCATCGAACGAATTCGAAGTGAGGATCCGCTACTGCGGTAATGCTTACGTTGCTTTCGTATTCGTACAAGCCTCCGGGATTGTTGGGGTTCACTGATACTGAGCCTCCGGTCCCAAAAACGGAAACCTGTAGGAGGGCTTTTTTGCGAAGGGAAGTTTTGAATGGCGAAGAAGAATCCTCGAAAGTGCTTCCGTAATTCCACTTTGAACCTACCGGATTGCTACCTGGTGCGATCTTCAGGTAGCGGTTTTCCGGAATGGCTGAGGAAAATGAAGGCCAGACCCAATTGGGGCCGGTAACAGTATTGAAACGGGCGGATGCGTCCGTAGTGGTGCGATCATAAAAACGAATGCAAATGGGTTGTCCGGGCGCAGGTACGCTATCCAGAATTATGAAGGGCGCTTGGACGGAGTAACCAGCGGGTTCATTTGGATAAACCAAAACTTGGTTTGTGCCTCTGGTGAAGACCGTGGTAAAGGAAAACATTCCGTCGTCATAGCCGTATCCACTGCTTGAGTCTCCGACCGTCGTGCCAGTTGTGAGGGGAATCCAGTTCCCCTTGAAGGGTTCGGCAGGGGTTGCTTGGTCGAAATAACCTAAGGTCGCCAAACTTCCGTCGCCGTTAACTGCAAGCCCTCCGTTAAGAGGTAATCCGTCTCTATCTTGGAGTCGGTAGGCATTGGCAGTCTCGGTGAGAGTCGACCAATGAATGACGATTTGAGGAATGGTAGCCTGCAGAAGTTGGGGGAGAGCCAAAATAAGCAAGAGCAACAAAAAGGGTAATCGCGAGAGGGTACATCTTGAATACGCGCGCGTGCGGAGCGTGTGCAAAGAAGAAGTTGCTCGTTTCCAAGTCACTTAGATTCAGTATGCCCCGGGCAAGGGTATTTGTTTTACGGTACTTGAAAAGGGTGGAAAGGGCAAGAGTCCCATTCGGATAATATCTTTCAAGATTCTTTGAAAAGCAAGATATATTTGAGCTTCCAAAACAGGGAATCCAAGGATGTGGGCAACTTG
>JAYOMW010000170.1:0-6037 GCA_038121045.1 Opitutia bacterium | reverse complement strand
AGTCCGGCGGCGGCAACTACCAGTCCGGCGGCGGCAACTACCAGTCCGGCGGCGGTGGTGACCACATCCAAGTTTTGGTTCCGTCTGGCACTTCAGAGGTTCATTCGCCTCATGACCACATCCTTGTTTCCGTTAACTATGCCTCTTCGAATGGAGGATACCAGTCGCCAAAATGGGCTTATCGGATCGACTCTCCTTTTCCATCAACTTATCAGACATCTCATGGAGGTACCGAAGTAGTCGGGCACGTTAAAACCAATTTCACGAACGGCCTTAATCTTTCCCCCGGTCAACACACTCTCTTCGTTACCATGCTCGAACCTGACGGGAATCTCAAAAACCCGCCCCTTGGCATGCAAGTGAATTTTTCTTACCAATCTCAGCCCGGCGGCTATCAATCAGAAGGTGGTTCCTACCAATCCGGGGGAGGTAATTATCAATCTGCATCCGGAAATGACGAAATTCACATTCTCTTTCCCGGTGACGGCGGAGCTCACCAGACCCAAGTTGATCAATTCAACGACCAACTACTTGTCGCAGTCAACTACGCTTCAAGCGGAGGGACTTACCAAACGCCGAAGTGGGCTTATCGGGTGGATTCCCCGTTCCCCTCAACTTACCAAAGTGTGCATGGTGGAACTGTCGTAGACGGTCCCTACAAAGCAAACTTTATGAACGACAGCCAGAATTTTGGTCAACATACCGTGTACGTAACACTCCTTGATCAAGGCGGGAACCTAAAGAACCCCCCAATCAGCAGACAGGTGACTTTCAATTACCAGTCCAGTCCTGTAAACTACCAGTCTGGCGGCGGCAACTACCAATCCCCAGGCGGCAACTACCAATCCCCAGGCGGCAACTACCAATCCCCGGGGAGCGGCTTTATTCCATACTCCGGTCCTTACCAATACCCAACCGGCAATTTCAAGATCGATACTCGCAATGCCCTCTTCGATGATTATATCGAATTCAAAGGCTATCAGTCGGTCCAAAAGCTGAAAGCCGATTACAACCCATCATTTGAGTTCAATCAAAGTATTGACGGACTCATTAGTGAACTCACGACTTTGGACATACCTCCATCGACCCAGAGGGGAGATGCCATCGATCTTTGGATCGCGCACAACTTCAATCAGTCGGACCAATTTGACCCAAGTTGGGCCGAACTTCAATACCGGCGGGTGCTTTTGGAAACCTATCCTGCTCAAGTTCAAGGAAACAATTTAATTATGACCGGATCCCTTTTGGAAGGTAATGCTTCCTCAATAATTCGTGCAGGATTTCTTGTTTCACAAGGCGGGTATCCTTCGTTTCAAGAATTCGCAACGAATTCCAATTCGTCGACTAAACTTTTCCTGATTCAATCGCAAGTCAACCCATTCTCTTACACTTACACTATTTCCAATGGGGGCATTTATTATTTCCGTTCCTTTGCCGAAGCTAAAGGCGGCGTAACCGAGGGCCCCGTTCGGAGAATCGAGATCTTTCTTGATTCTCATTCCGGCAACGACCCCCAAGCCCAAGCTCTCTCCATTATCAAGAAAGACACGACGGAAGGAGCAGGTGGGTGGATAACGAGCAATTGGTTCGGCCAATTTTTGGATTATGGTAATGGTTGGATTTACCACCGCATCCATGGTTATCTTTATTTGTCTTCCGACGGGAAAGACGGCATTTGGGCTTACAGTCAGGAACGTAGGTGGTTTTGGTCGACAAAGGACTTGTATCCCTACATCTATCAGGCAGATCAAGGTTCTTGGCTGTATATGTTGGGAGTCTCCAACGGCAAAGGCATCTTCTTCAATTACGGAACCAATCGAGTAGAGTTTTAAGAAAGATCAATCCGCGAGGTTGCGGCAACGCAACTGACATGTAAATGTCGTCTTGCAATTTATCCGGTTGGTCTAGAGGATTGACTCTGCTTTGAAATCCCCTTTGAACCAGTTATCAACGGAAGTTTGGCCTTCCCTTTTGAGAAGTGTTTTTTTCTTCACCCTATTGGTTTGCATCATTGCAATTAAACCGCTTCACCTGCTTGGAAACTCTCGTCCATCGGCCAAGGATTTCCATGGACTCAAGCTCAATTTTTTTCATGAGGAAACTGGGAGACGATTTTTGGAGGTGAGTTACCAAGACGCGGTCTCCGAAAACAAAAAACTCGGATTCCTCACGATGAATCTGGCTTTCCTCAAGATCAAGGATCTCAAGATCGAGATGGACGCCAAATATATCGACAGTGCGAAAATTTCATCTCTATTCGAAAAAGTGTCTGCACAACGAGGCATCCGATACGCCGTGGCGGAACCCATCAATTTGATTATTCGAAGCCCCGAGTCGATCATACGGATTGAGGGACAAAAGGGAAAGTTCACCGCGGAAGGTTCTTTGAGAATTTGGGGATCGGCAAGGCTCGTCCATGGAACTCTGTCCAAAGATTTTGATAGTGTTTCCATTACCACCGATCCCTCCGCAAACAGACTGCTCTTGACCACAGGCAGAGGTCAGAACCCTTCCTTTTCCGTTCCCCTTTCCAATCAACCCTGATTGGTCCGGTTCGCCGAAACCCCACCGAAATTCTCATATTCCATGAAAGATTCATCCACCTTCTTGGCAATCATCGCTTTCCTTTTTTCCTTGTCGGTTGGCTTTGCCCAAGACTCCACAGAAATCATCTTCGAAGACCCTGCTTTCGAAGCGGTCGTTCGCAAACGACTTCAATGGTCGGGCCTAGGAAATGACCAACCGATCACCCAAAACCACCTTGATGGCATCACCTTTCTTTGGCTGGACGAAGCCGGAGAGGAGCGAGTCAGAAACCTGAATGATTTGCGACACTTCACCAACCTGCGATCCTTGGAAATAAGGAACGCCTCCGGCATTACGAACTTTGCCCCCCTCTGGGAAGTCAACTCGATCAGATATCTGTATGTTTACGGAGCGAGGGCCCCTGACTTCTCCGGTATTTCGGCTTTATCCGCTTTGCAAATTCTCGATCTTTCGGATTGCTCTCTGAAGAATCTCGATTTCCTTGTTTCAGCCAACTTAACCGAACTGTATTCTCTTATTCTGGAAGCAAATCACCTGGACCTTACTGAAGGCTCGACCAGTTCTGTGCAAATAGAAACTCTCATGAAGTTGGTGGAAGGAAATCGCAAAACCAAAATTGAGTCCGGTCTTTACATTGAGGAAAACGGCTGGGGGAAATTGTATCTCGATGCAGCAAGTTTCATGATGGTGGATCCGTGGAGCGCTGAACCTGCGGTTCATTACGACATGCAAATCCCCAAGGCAGTGCAAAATTTGAACTCAGAGATTTCCCGAGTAGACAAAATACTCTTGGAGAACCCCGACGATCCTCTGGCCAACCTACTTCAAGGAATCCATATTTTTTTCAACATTGCGGAATCAAATCAGAAGCACGGACTCAAGGAATTTCTGATTTCCCTTGGTGTAGAACCCAGCATTCGGTCATTCACCTTGGCCGACTCCTCCATTGCCGGTAACTTTGCCTTTGAACTGAATCGAGATTTTAATTCCAGTTTGCTTGCCAATCACATGGAGGAGGGAATCATTCCCGCGCTTGTGGAAAGCGAATTACACTTCGCCCGGATTCCCGTGAACAGCGTAATTACTCTCAAACCGGAATTCACCGGTACGGAGGAAACCACTTCAGTCGACTATGCCGACGTCCTCGTTCTCAGATCGATGGTGAAAATTCTATCTGCAATGGCCAGCATGCAATCCGCGTACGACTGGAACCTGAATGCGGGTTTTGTCAAAGACCAGGATGAAGAGGATGCCAATACCACCATGCAAACCTTTCGCACCCACAACCCGAACCTTCTGGGCATTCGCAACAAGGAGCACTTGGCAAAAGCCCGAGGATTCTTGGAAGACGGAATCGCACTCTATCAAATTGCATCCCCCATCCTCACGCACGAATCCAGACTCGGGCACGATGGCCAACCCTATCCGGACAGGCTCTTCGTCATCGATAGCGACTCCTTGGAAGATGAACGCGAGTTCAGGGAAGACCTGGATGAGCTCCTTCACGCTCTTCACGAACCCCGCCATCTCGATTCCCATTATGAAGGCACCGGAATCATCGACCTGACTCAATTCTTCGAGGGCAAAGTCGACCTCGCTCAACTCCTCCCAGCTTCCTCCGGGGATCGGTTTGAAACTCATCAATTCAGAGACCCCACCTTTGGCGGGCTCTTTCCAAGGCTTAACCCGAAAGGACTTTCCACCATCCTGTTCGAGGAGGACTTGGTCCTGGGTCAGGAACCACAGCGTCACGATACCCTGACGGAAGCCCTCAAACACTTCGATCCCAATGCCTACCTATCTCTCAACCAAGATCTTCAGGCACAATACGGAGCCAATACCGGCACTGCGTTAGAACACTTCAAGAATTTTGGATACTGGGAAGAAAGAAGGTATTTTTTATGGCCTTTCGAAAGCGTTGATTTTCCAATCAGCCTGACCGAACCAACGGTCGTCAACGGACAAGTCGTCTTGCTCAACGGACGTTTGCTGAGCACCGGCGGATCCAATTCCGTAAAAGTCGGGTTCGCCATCTCCTCCGAAGGTTTGCTCCCCCGCTATGACTTGGGATGGGAAGTCCACCAATCTGCCTTGAATACCCAAAATGGATTTTCCCACGCTTATCAACCGTTGAAAAACAATTTCACTTATTATTATCGCGCCTATGCTGAAAACGAAGCAGGCCGATGGTTTGGTACGGTCAAAAAATTCAAGTCCGCATGGGTGGAAACCGAACCGAACTCAATATTCGGGCAATCTCGTTCCATCGGGAACGGCTGGTATGAAAACCCGTGGTTCGGTATTCTGCATTTACCGGCAAACGGATGGTCTTACCATTTGGACCTAGGGTGGATCTATTTGCCTGATAACAAGCAAGAGGGCGTTTGGCTGTGGTCAGCGCAACGACAAGGTTGGATATGGACCAAATCAGACGTTTGGCCTCACCTTTGGGAACATAACGAAAGAGCTTGGACGTATTTCAGGAAAATAGACAACCGACCGTACTTTTTTAATTTTAAGTCCGCATCCTACGAATAAATCTTTTGCGAATTTTGCTTTGTCTTTGATTGCCAAGACCTCGAGCCATGAAAGTCTACGGTATCCAGGCGGATCTGCAGTGGGAAAACAAGCAAGCGAACTTCACCAAGATCCGTTCTTTGTTGGATAACGAAAAGATCCAAGCGCAATCCCTGATCGTTCTGCCTGAGACTTTTGCCACGGGTTTCAGCATGAACCTGAAAGTAACGACAAGGAACGAGCCAGATCAGACGGAATCGTTCTTGTCTGATTTGGCCCGTGAGAAAAAATGCTGGGTAACCGCCGGTTTGATCGAACCGAGCAAGACGAGAAATAAAGGCGTAAACCGATCGGTTACCTTCTCTCCCTCAGGCGAGAGAATTAGCTCTTATGCCAAAACCCATCCCGCCTCCATTTATGAAGAAGAGAAATTTCATGAACCCGGAAACACGATCGGGCTTTTTCACCTTGGTTCCTTCAAAGCATGCCCCCTAATCTGTTACGACCTGCGTTTTCCCGAGGTTTTCCGGATTGGAATGCAAAAAGGAGCAGGCCTTTTCATTGTGATTGCCTGTTGGCCAAAGGTGCGCATTGAACACTGGATTACGCTCTTGAGGGCTCGGGCAATAGAAAACCTTTCATACGTCATCGGGGTGAACAGAACAGGTAGGGAACCAAACTGCGAATACGGAGGTCGATCGCTGATCATAGATCCCATGGGAAAAGTTTTAGCCGATGGAAAGAATGGAGAATGCATCATCGAAGGTGTTCTTGATTATTCGATTATGAAGGAGTGGAGAAATCAGTTTCCCGCGTTGAAAGACATTCGACCTGATTTTTTTCATCTGTAAAAAAATTGTGAGCAAGGAAATCCGAATAATGAAAACCAAGGTCCTCAATAGGTACCCTTTTGATTCTTGCGACCGACTCGGTTAAGGAAGAAGGTGTAAAAGATACGAGCTCACTCGATCGG
>JAYOMW010000169.1:0-6044 GCA_038121045.1 Opitutia bacterium | reverse complement strand
CAAGCCAAGTCCCTCAACCGCGAACTTGGCAAGCAGGACCAGCAAAAACTGGAAGAGTATTTTGACTCGGTCCGCACCTTGGAAGGAAAAATTCAGCAGCAGGAACCCTGGATCAACCGTCCCAAGCCCAAAGCTCCGGTCAATGAACCGAAGCCGGGCAACAGCACGGCGGAACAGCTCAAGGCCATGATCGAAATTATTGCCCTCGCCCTCCAAACCGATTCGACTCGGGCCATCACCTGCGTGAGCGGTTTTGCCAACGGGGACTTCGGGCTCAACGGTGGCTATCACGGATTCTCTCATCACGGAGAGCGCGAGGAACCGGTCGCCGCCTTGAAGAAAATCGAAGGCTACCAAGTTTCCATGATGTCCTATCTGATCGATCTTCTGAAGGCTCAGGAGGACCCCATCAACGGAGGCACCTTGCTCGATCATACCTCCATCCTCTACGGGTGCGGAATGGCGACCGGGGGACATTCGACCCGAAACTTGCCGCTCGTTTTGGCTGGGGGAGGATTCAAGCACGGGGAGCACAAGGTTTATCCAGGCCCCCGCCTCAAGGACCTGAAAAGCCCGGACAGGCTGGTCAGCCAGGAAAAACGCTTGGCCGAGGGTGTTTCGGAGGTTCCTGCGGCCAACCTCCTTCTTTCCATCCTGCAGAACTGCGGGCTTGAGATTGATCGATTCGGCTCCAGCACGGGCACCCTCACCGGATTGGAATGGTCATAGCCTAGGACGCTGACCATCGGTTGCTTCCAGATGAGAACCCGTTCGCGCAGTTTTGCAGGTCTCGTTCTCTTTCTTGCTGTGCTCACGGCTCAATTCCAAGCCAAAGCGGACCAAGCACTCGTAAAACTCGAGCCCTTCCTGAACGAGCATTGCATCAGTTGTCACGGGCCCGAAAAGCAAAAGGGCGAAATCCGTTTCGACAACCTCGGCAAAGACCTCTCCAAAGTGCAGAACCTCGAGATTTGGCAAGGTATGCTCGACCAACTCAACCTCGGCCAGATGCCGCCCAAGAAAGAACCCCAACCGACGCGCGATGAAGCCAAGAGGGCGATCGACCTGCTGACCCAAAGCCTCGCTCTCGCTTATGAAAAGGCCCAAAGCACGGGCGGGCAAACGCTCCTGCGGCGGCTCAACCGCCATGAACTGCGCAACACCTTTCGTGACCTTCTCTACCTCAAGGGAGCCGAATATCGGCCAGATGCAGCCGGATCCAGGTTGGTGGACAACAATGGGAACGGAAGCGTGGAACGGACGGGCAACGACCCGTTGCGTTTCTTCCCCGAAGACGAGGAGGAGGAAGGGTTCTACAACATCGGGGATCACCTTGTGATGTCGGACTTTCTTCTTAAGTTGACTCTGGGCGCGGCCGAAGAAGTACTCGAACAGGCAACCCGCCTCGAGCCCAGACCAAAGGTAGAGACCAGGCGCTTTGCGGGACACTTGGTCAAGGGTAGAGCTCAGGGGGAACACCCCATGGAAACAGTCTCCCGGGAATTCAACCCCGGTTTCGACATGATGGTAAAGGGTTACGAGCGCTACGGTCGCCTTTCTCCCACCGACCTCCGGCAAGGGGTAGGAGTGGCCAGCCGGTACAAGATTACGATCGAGGCATCGGCCCATAACGGCAAACACCCCTATGACGAGATGATCAAGTTCGGCCCCGATGAAGATTTTCAGCTTTGCCTCAATATGTCGGACACCGGAAACGGAGGCATAGCGGGGCCGACTTCCACGCCACTGGCCCTTTGGCCCCTTCCCGGCGACGGAAAAAAAAGAACCTTTACCCACGAGGCTTGGCTGGACAAAAGATGGATTCCTTGGATCGGTTGGGAAAACGGTCCCGACGACCGCAGCTTCCGGGTCGACAAACTGGTGGAGAAATACCTCCCGGACGCCTATTTCAAGAGACCCGACAAGAAAATCGACAAACCCGGCCACGACAACTGGCACCTCAACCTCGCCAAGCTACTCGTCAAAGATGGCTACAAGGGTCCCCACCTGCGCATTCACAGTTTGACCGTAACTCCTTTGCTGGAGGCTTGGCCACCCCGTAGCCACACCACGCTATATGGTTCGGGACAAGGCAGCGAAGAAGAAATCCGAAGCCTCTTGAAGACCTTTGCGGAGCGGGCCTACCGACGCCCCGTGACTCAGGCGGAAATCGAACCCTACGTCCAATTGGTCCTTCGCCAGAAGGTGGAACCCATCGTAACCTTGGAAGGCGGGATCAAAAACCTCAAATACCGCGTCTACGAGGGCCAATGGGAAAAATTGCCCAAGTTCGACGAGCTTGAACCGGTGGCCGAGGGAACCTTGCCGAAAGGCTTCGTCGATCTGAGCGTCTCCAAGCGAAAAGAGAAATACGGCATGGTTTTTACCGGAATACTCAAGGCGCCCAAATCGGGCGATTACGTATTTGAAATCGCCTCGGATGACGGGGCGCGCCTTTTGATTGATGGTCAAAAAGTCGTCGAGCACGATGGCCTGCATGGAGCCGAACTGAAAAAAGGAATGACCCGACTCGAACAGGGAGAACACGAGATACGAGTGGAGTATTTCGCCTACGGCCAGCCCAATAGCTTTCGGGCAGGGTGGGGGGGGCCGGGATTGGCTCATTCCCGGCTCTCCGCAGCGAGCCTTCGGGACTCGAAACCAAACAATAAAAAACCTTCCGGTGAGGAACCTCCTCTCATTCGCGCAATGAAGGATGGATATGCGGCCATCCTTTGCTCTCCCCAATTTTTGTACCTCAAGGAGAAGTCGGGACGCTTGGATGCATTCGAGATCGCATCCCGCCTCAGTTACTTTCTTTGGTCCTCCATGCCAGACGAGGAACTCTTCGCCTCCGCTCGTTCGGGTAAGATCAGGAACCGGGAGGAACTTGACCGCCAAGTCGACAGGATGCTCAAGGACGAGAAGGCGAAAGCTTTTGTCAGACATTTTCCATCCGCTTGGCTTCGGCTGGACAAACTGGGCGACATGCCTCCCTCCGGTGGAGAGTACCAATTCTACAAGAACGTCAAAATCGAGCCCATGCTAGCCAAGCAGGTCACGACCTTTTTCGAAGAAATTTTAAAAACAAACGGCCGCATCGAGCAATTCATCGATTCCGACTACACCTACATGAATCATACTTTGGCCAAGTGGATCTACAAGCGAGAGGACATCCGAGGAGCCCGCTTGCGCAAAGTGAGACTGAACGATCCCAGACGAGGAGGTATCTTCACCCAGCCCGGACTCATGACGGCCACGGCCAATGGGGTCGATACTTCGCCCGTGGTACGGGGCGTATGGGTTCTTGAAAACATTCTGGGTACTCCGCCTGCGCCTCCTCCTCCCGACGTGGAACCTTTGCCAACGGATACCCGTGGAGCGTCCAGCATTCGGGAGCGCTTGGACCTTCACCGGAAGAACGAAGCCTGCGCCAGCTGCCATGTCAAAATCGACCCGATGGGGTTTGCCTTCGAGAATTTCGACGTAGTGGGCCGCTGGCGTGACAAGTACCGCGGCGACCGTAATCCCATCGATGCCTCAAGCGTCATGGCCAACGGCCAAGAAATCGCTGACATCGTGGAATTCAAGAAGATGCTTAAGGACCGCAAGCATCTGGTTATTTCTTGCCTGACCAAGAAAATGCTTACCTATGCCACCGGCCGTCACCTCGAAGCGGTCGACCGTGGTGAAGTGGACCGCATCGTCGCCGAACTCGGCCAAAAGGACAATCGCCTGCGCGACCTCATTCACTTGGTGGTGAAGAGCGATATCTTTCTTTCCAAGTAATCAATTTTCTCGGAGGCGTGTTTCCCTGATCATCTCTTTTTCTCCCTGACGGGAGTGAATCATGACCTTTCCTGCGGAAACCACGTCTGTTTCATAAGAGGAGAACCTCGGCCCTCCACTTGGGCTTCAGTTCGGCAGGGCATTGGGCGGAAGGTCGAACCCCTTCACCCACCCGTTTCGCTCGGCATCGAAGCCAACCCGGCCAAACGATATCACCGACCAGGATGAAACTTTGCTGAGATACTGCCAACAAAAGAAAGAGACAAGGGTCAGCTTTCATTCATCGAACTTGTAGGACAGCGATATATGTAAGAACATGAAAAAACTCGACATGAAGCCGACCGTAGGAGAGGAATGTTCATATTTCGACAAGCTCGTGCCCAAAGGCACTCAGCCGAAAATATTTTTGTTTCTAACGTAACCTTTCGCTCGGCAATACTGTAATCGAAACAAGAGTAAGCATCCAAGACGAAATCAACCAAGAAAAACATAATGAAAAAAGCACTTCTAATTCTTTCCGCCGCAGGAATGGGCATGTCTTCCCTCGCAGCGAAACCTCTGGATCTCTCAAAAATCTCCAAGGATGCAAATTGGCTCATGCACATGGATTTCGATGCGATGCGCAACTCCGAAGTGGGCGTCTTCATGCGCGACAAGATGGAGAAAATACCAGAGGCACGCGAGCGCATGGAAAAAATGAAGGAAACTTACGGTGTTGATTTAGACGGCTTTTCGTACCTGACCATGTCGGGCTCGGGCGAACGGCACAAGGGAATCGCCATCATGAAAGGCGGTCTCGACCCCGACGTGGTCATTGATTTCGCCAAGTCCAGAGAAGAACTGGAGGTTACCCGCATCGGAAAGCAGAGGGTATACTCAAGCTCCAAGGGCCGCCATCCCATGGCTTTCGCAGCCCTCAAGAAGGGCGTTTTCGTGGGCGGACCGGATTCCGACTATGTTTCGGAGGGCATCATGCTCAGCAAGGGCAAGGCCGAGTCCTATCAAGGGCATCCCATTCTTGATGTCCTGACAGATTCGATCGAGGATCCAGGTTTCGTCGTTTTCGCGGATGTCCAAGGAGCAATCAAAAACAATGAAATTGAAGCTAGAATGATGCCCATGCTCCAGAAGGTTAAGGCAGGTGGCATGGCCATAGGTGACGTGAACGGAATAATCCGGGTTGTCGCCGTACTGGAAACCACTTCGGATGAGACTTGCAAGCAATTGGAGGCAATGATCAACGGAGGCATGGCCATGCTCGAGATGAGAAAAGCACAGGACAAACGCCTGGAGCGTTTCATGCAAGGGCACTCGATCAAGCGCGAGGGAAAGATGATTTGGATCGAAATGAAGTTATCCTCCGAAGCCCTCATGGACCACCTTGAAAAGGAAATGAGGAAAGCCGCTTAAGCCGAATTCGCTTGGGAAATCGGGATAAACATAAAGACTAGCTTTTCATCGCCAGTCCGCTGGCGATCCCATGCCTCAAGTTACGGTAGGAATGAACAATTTCCTTTTTGCCGTAGTAGCTCATAACTTCGTTCAGGACAAGTAGCCCGGCTGGAAAAATATCAGCCCGCGATGGGGGCAGGGCGGAATAACTTTCCACCCTTTGGCTCAAAGTCATTTTAGACAACCGATCAAAGAGGTTAATTGAGTCGGAAAGTTTGAGGACTCCTTGTTCGTTTCTTTGCAATTCGGATCCATTCTCCAGAATCTTGCGAAGGAACACCAACGTTCCCCCCGCCCCGACCAATGTGGAGCAGGGAGTGGACAGGACCGGGGCATGAGATCCATTCAAAACACTTTGGACGTGATTTTGCCCATCCAAGCATGCCTGATCGGTCCATGGACCAACCAAGTCAGGACAAAACCGACTCGAAACAACCGCAGCACCCAGAGGAAAGCTTTCCAGAGAAGTGACTTTCCGCCCTTTGACGGCAATGACTTCCATGCTCCCGCCACCCAAATCAAGGGCGTGGAAATCATCAAAGCGCTCAATCGAGGGATCGGAGAGCAAACCGGCGGCAATGGCACTCGCTTCCTCCAATCCGGAGAGAACCGTAATGCGAAGCCCAAGGGATGCCTGAGCCAATGCAATCAACTCCTGACTGTTTTCCGAGTTCCTGAAAGCTTCAGTGGCTACCCCCTTCATCCTGTCCACTTCATGGTCTCGAGCAATTTTCACAAGTTCGGTCAGGACTGCCAGCAACCTGTCGATTGTTTCTTCCGAGAAACTGAATTTTTTACCTCCA
>JAYOMW010000168.1:0-6188 GCA_038121045.1 Opitutia bacterium | reverse complement strand
GGCAACCGGCCTCTCGGAGTCGCCGGAGGACGGATCGGCCCGGAAATCGGCTTTGGTCATGCCGTTGGCAACCACCTGGACGAGCCGGTTCTCATCCTCAAGAGCTCGCAGGGCAACCGTTCGCTCTCTTGGGACTTTCTCACCCCCGGAAGCAAACGCTTTGAATACAAGGGAAAGATTTATGCCGGGTACAAGGAGTCGCCCCTCTCCTGGGACAAAGGAACAACACCCAAACCGATCAATTGGTATGCAGGCAAACAGTACGACGACTGCTTCGGAGCCGCTCACGAAGTACTGAAGAACTTCGACAAGGAATTTCCCCACTGGAAGGGAAGAGGCTACGAGATCGAGGGCTTCGCCTGGTGGCAGGGCGACAAGGACCGTTACGTCGAAGCGCATGCCGTACGGTACGAGCAAAACCTCGTCCGTCTGATCAAGACCTTGCGCAAAGAATTCAAGGCACCCAAGGCCAAGTTCGTCGTGGCTACGCTCGGGCAAACCGCCAAAGATGCTCAACCAAGCAACGATAAACTGATCCTCGATGCCCAGCTCGCCGTCGACGGGGCGACCGGCAACTACCCCGAATTCAAAGGGAACGTATCCACTGTCTATACTCATCCGCTCAGTCAGGGCGGCGCCTCCAACAGCCACTACGACGGCAACGCCCAAACCTATATGGACGTCGGGGTCGCCATGGGGGAAGCCATGGTCGAGTTGCTCAAATAGATTCGATGAGAAAGATCTTCATGTTCTTCGCCTTTGCTTGCTTCAGCTTAGCGGGCACTTGGACTCAGGCCCGGGAATCGACCGTTTCCGTTCAGCTTACAGTTCCCGACGGCGGATGGAAAATCCGCATCGACCGGGTTTACCAAACCCCGACCCATCTGTTGGCTGTTTCGAAACTCGAGCGAAACCCCGGTCTGGCCATTCAAGTCATCAGTCAAGCCAAGGACTCGGTAAAGGTTAAGGCTCCGAAACTTCCCGTTCGGCATTTCGTCCTTGGGAAAACCTGGAATTGGCCCAACCAAGAGCCCTATTCTTTTCTTTCCGACCCGGAGGAACTTACCAAGCCCATCGCCGGAGCAAAACTCGTTTTTCAAGCCAAAGCCAAGCCTGAGCCGAAAGCCCCGAACCAAATCAATTACATCGTGGTCTACAAGAAAGAGATTTTCACCGATGGAAAAACCAATCAGGGAGAAAATCTTCGAACACTCGCCAAGCGTCATTGCGAGGAATTGGGGGCATCCTCTCCGGATATACTTGAAATCATAAATGGCTTCGTTGCCAAATTCCCTGCAGGAAACGTTCCTAAGCTCAAAGCACTTCCTGAAGTGAAATACATCGAGAAGGATCAAGTATTTTAAACCAATGAAACCCCACTCCAACCTTTTTCAAAAGGAGATATAGTAAATTGACCTTTAGGATCACATTTGAACAAACTCATCGGAACGATCAAAAACATGAATATGAAAAAGACATTCAACGGCGGGTTGATTCTTCTTTCTCTCGGCGCCGCGAGCCTCGGCTTGGCCAAGAATGAAGAACTTGAACCTCTTACGGAAGCCGGGCGCAAAATCGAAGCCCATTACGTCAAGCAACTCGACGACCTGCGGGCTCGCTTGACCAAGGAGATTCCTTTCGATCCCGCTCCCACCACCGAGGAGGCCCGGGACAAGAAATTCGATTTCCCCGAGGTTGAAATCGGCAAGGACAAGAAGAACAAAGATCATTCCCTTGAAGAACTGTTCACCGAGGAGGAAGAACCCGGCAAAGAGGCTCCCACGCAGGAAGAAAAAATGGCCTTCTATATGAGCAGCGACAAATTGGACGATCTCTTGGTCAAGTTCGTCGTCCTGCTCGACGCCACCCCTCGCGGTCTCGCGGAATTCGGACAGCAGAGCAAAGCGCATTTCGCCCTTGTCGAACGCCTGCTCTCGAACCCTGAACTGATGAAGCGAATGCTCATTGCCGATGGAGCCCAAGCCAAACGGATCCGACACGGCTACGGACCCGCCCGTTTCGGAGAGGCTATGGAAATTTACGAACAAATCCTCAAGAAGAGTTCAAAATCCAAAAGCGGAATCCTCAACCGATTGGCTTTGGCCATTGCTTTGGAGCACGCCCTGCCCGTCAAGCAGACCAACCCTCTTGCCTTGAAAGACGCCCCTGAAACCGTAGACCCCGTGAACCGCTACCTGCATTACGAGAAGGCTTACTTGGACGGCGAGCTCGATCCGACCTTCAAGAACTTGTCGGTTTGGAGCCTACGCATGGTGGTGAACGGGGACGAACCGGACGAGACCTTGGCTTGGGGACGACGCATGCTGCGCAACTTCAGGCCCGACCATATCTACGAGTCGAACTTCGGCTGGCGCTACGTCGGGGTCGTAAGCTCGAACGTCAAGTACGGCTCGGGTGACGTCAAGTACGATAGACCCGAACTGCAAAAGTACCAGAACATTCTGATGAACGGAGGGATTTGCGGACGGCGGGCCTTCTTCGGCCGCTTCATCCTGCGCTCCTTTGGGGTTCCTACCACGGCCCGTCCCAGCCGAGGACACGGGGCCCTCGCCCGTTGGACGCCAGGCGGTTGGTGCGTAAACTTGGGACCCGGTTGGGGATCCGGTTGGACCTCCACGCGCTACCGCAAGGACCTCGACTTTCTCGCCACGTCCAAGGCCCGCAAAAACAAGAACGCTTTCCTGGAGGTCAAAAGAGCGCAGTGGATCGGCGACGTTTTCGGGGAAAAAAGAATTCACGGAGACAACGACCAAAGCCTTCAATTCAACAGCCTGGTGGAGCTCGATCCGCCGTTTTGGAATGGCTTGGCCTTGAATGCTCAACGAAAAATCATCAAGGATTTGAAGGAAGTGACCCTGGAAGCTCTTGGAGAGGAACTGGGGGAATCAAACAAGGCGACCATCGCCCAACAAGTCATCGCCACACCGGTCGATCCGAAGGAACAAAAGATCGCCTACTCTGAAAACGGTTCGATTTCGATTCCCTCGGTCGCCTACTCCAATCCGAGCGGCAGCACCCGCGAAGTTCTTTCCATGAAGAGTTTCGGGGGAGGCATGCAAGTCTTCCTGCCCCGTTTTTCCCCCGAAGGACTCACCGTCATGCGTGGAGGCACGTGGAAAGGCGAGGCCAACGCCTGCGCCTCGGGCAGCCGAATGCTCAGCGGCGGGTACGGCCGTTATGAAAACTGGGGACTTCGGGCAGCGATCACTCCGCCGGAGGGCAAGAAACCAGCCAAGGAACTCACCCTCGACTTGGGTGACGGGGTGACCATGGAATTCCTTTACGTCGAACCGGGAACCTTCGTAATGGGAGGAGAGAACGAAAAGGGCGGCCGCTTCGAATGCGTGGAAGTGCCCAGGCACGTAGTGGGCCTGACCAAGGGCTTTTACCTCGGCAAGTACGAAGTCACGCAAGCCCAGTACCAAGTGGCCATGGGATCGAACCCCAGCCGTTCGACCAAAAACCCGGAGTGTCCCGTAGACAATGTATCAGAGGATGATGCTCGTCAGTTCTGCATCCGGGTCAGTGAGATCGCGGAAGTCGAAGCGAGGCTTCCCACCGAGGCCGAGTGGGAATACGCCAGTCGGGCCGGCCGAAAAACCAAGTGGTTCTTCGGCGAGGATCCGTCCAAGATCGGAGAGTATGCCTGGTTCAAAGGGAACGCCGGAGCCAAGTCTCACCCCGTCGGACAGAAAAAGCCCAACCCTTGGGGCTTTTACGACATCTACGGAAACGTTTGCGAGCGCATCTCCGACAAGTACCACAAGGACTACTATGCAAACAGCCCCAAGACGGATCCGACGGGACCCAAGCAAGCCATCAAATCCCGATTCGGATACAAGGTGAAGGCGGCCAAGGCGGGTAAATATTCCCTCGAAGCCAAGGTGGTCACCGCCAACTACGACCAGCGGATCAAGGTCTCGGCCAACGAGGGCCCGGAGATCGCCATGAAGATGCCTTTTACCGAAGGAGTCTGGCAAAACTCTCAACCGGTCGAGATCACGCTCCTCAAGGGAGAGAACGTTCTTAACTTTTGGCGCGACGAACCTCCCCAAAAAGGCGTGGCCATCAAGGAGTTCACCCTCACGCCACTCAAGTAAATGGATCATTCCGAAAATTCGGAATAAATCGAAAGCAGCAGAAAACACGAAATGGATTTTCTCTTTTCAGTGATCTCCTGTGGAATGCACCCCAAAGTCGTGTCGAACTTCCCAAGCTAAAATGGATTGGATCTCTTGCCCTTTGCCTTCGTTTGTTTTCAGAAATTCATTGTTCGCTTGTTACGCTCTCCTCATTGGGCCAATTACGTTTGCGGACGATCCGATTTCAAATTCTGAGATAGACCCGGTCGCCCTTCAGGATCAAGCGACACGTGCGTTGAATACTTACTGCGTCACCTGCCATGGTCCTGAAAAACAAAAGGGTGACCTGCGACTGGATGCACTCGAGACAATCGACCCGGTGGATCTCCAGGACCTGTATGCCAACATGCAGGAAGTCATCCAAATCGGAGAAATGCCACCCGAGAAAGCCAAGCAACCCAAGGAAACCGAAAAAAAGATTCTATTGGATTGGCTGGAAAGTCAACTGACCGGCAAGACAGCCAAGGCTCTTGCCGAGAAGTTAGCGCGGTTCGAGTACGGCAACGTGGTTTCTCATGAAGATTTGTTTTCGGGTAAGTACGCCGACTTGCCTGGATACACCTTGGATCGGAGATGGTTGATCAGTGAGTTTATCTTCAACGAGAAAATCAATCGCTTGCTCAATTACCGCCCGACCCGGAAGATCTACGGGACCACGTATCAAGTTCAGGGAGACAGCGGAGTTCATTGGAGCCCCAAAACGGAGCATGGAAACAAGTTCCGAAGAACCATCACAAACCCGTTTTTGTTACCGGAAAAAGTAGGTGTCCGCTACAGTTCGCGCACGCGTCTGACGACCGGTCATCTATTGACAATGGTGGGAAACGCCAAGCGGGTTGCCGGGCATATGTCGTCCGCATCCATCATGAAGGCGCACTACCCGGCGACCTACGCATTGATGAAGGTCGAACTGGAGCAACGCGAAACCCTCCGTTCCCGCGAGAACTTCCTCAAGACCTATTCCTTTATGGCCCGGTTGCTCGAAGACATCTACGGCGAAGAACATGAGGAACTTCAGCCAAAGGTCGTCCGGCAAGAAATCCCCTACCCCGGGCCACCGAAACATCAGGCCAACGGCATTCAAAAGCGGCATGAAAACCTCGAATTCTTAGGTCGGTTCGACCGCGAGGACATCCAGGCCATCCTTCGGGGAATCACGACCTACAAACAAACCGAGTACAAGGTCGAGGAAATCACCGAAAAATCCGAATCGGACAACAAAGGCAACGCTGTTTGGGCGCCTTACAGCGAAGCCAACCTTGCGGAATACAACCACATCATCGAGCAATGCGAAAGGGATTGGTTTTTGGAGGGCGTCACCGACTACCGCATTCAGAACCGCATCACGACCATGAAGCTGTTTTTTGACACATGGGACATGAACAGGCTCTATCCTCATATCCAAAAAGGGAACTATTCCGAACCGAAGTACACTCCGCTTAACAAGGCCGAAATGGACGTCATCACCAAGGCCATCAAGAAAAACCGCAAACCGGGCGACCGGCACGTCCAAATCATCGAAAAGTGCCTTTCCGACTGGCAGGCTGAATTCAAGACGGCGCGTGAATCCACAAGTGGCGCGGACAACAACTTGTTCGTCAAGTTCGTCATCGAGCTATACCAACAAATCCTCGAACGCCAACCGACGGATTTGGAATTGGATGAAAACATCGGGCAGTTCAAACTGTATCTCTCGAAATTGGATCGGCAAAAGGCCATCGCGAAGCTTGTCGAGTCCCTTGTCCTGAGCACTGAGTTTGCTTATCGCAATGAGTTTGGTGATGGGGAAGCGGACGAACACGGTCGACGCTTGATGTCGCCCCGCAATGCAAGCTACGCCCTCGCCTATGCCTTGACCGACGACGGACCGGATGAAAAGTTGGCCAAGGCTGCGGAAGAGGGGAAACTGAACTCCCGCAAAGACTATGAGCGAGAGGTCCGCCGGCTTTTGGCTATTCGGGACACATGGAGTATCATCGACGAGAACGTTCAGGCCGCCAACCTCAACCCCAGCGTCACGAACCA
>JAYOMW010000167.1:0-6202 GCA_038121045.1 Opitutia bacterium | reverse complement strand
GAGCGACGCGTAGTATAATAGGTGTGCCGGGAACAAGGGGACCGTTTCCGGTGTTTTTGATCGTGAGTTGGCACCGGACCGAATCTCCTCCCTGAAAGATTCCCTCTTGTCCATCGTTGATGATGAAGGAATTTTCAAGGGGTATAATCGTAGGAGCTCCCTCGTCTATTATCATCGTATGGGTAAAGTTATTGTCGGTAATCTCTTCCTGTTCGTGAATAATCGAGATATCCGAAAAGCGCGGACCATCATCGACCCAAACAGTGAGAGAAACATTGTCATCCCCTGCGATATCAAGCGGAACGTAAACATCCGGAATGGTGAACGGATTCGTACTTTGTCCGGAAACAGGCCACGGTTGACCGGGGCTCCAAGCAATATCGGGATTGGGAAACGGTGTTTCATGTACGTAGGGGCTTCCATCAATTTGAGCCATGACTTTGAAAAATACACCTGGTTCGGTTTGCACGTCCGCCAAGTTGCTAATGATTCCGCGTAGGTCGAAAAGATCCCCGGGGCTGGCAATTATGAATTGGTTGGTCGAAACCGTAAGATTGGCAATGAGTAGGGAGAAAGCTTGGTTTTGGGTGTTGCTTGAGGTGGGGGTTTCAACGGTTACGACTGCAGTCCAAGTCGCCGTAGGCGTCCATTTGTCATCTTCGGTCCATGGCATTACCAAGGGAAAAGCAAAGGGTAGATTCCTGCCGTTAAAACCAGCGGTGTCAATTACGGGAGTGGGAATCAGGACGGGGTCACCTTGTGGGTCGTTGATTTGCACGGAAATTTTCACCGGGGTGCCGGCAAGTACGGCAGATGAATTGACGTCGTGTGAAATAGTACCTCCAACGGAAAAAGAACCGCCTACCGGAACTTCAGCTATGGGATTAATGGCTATGCTGAAACTTTGGCCATGTAACGAAGTGAACGTTGAGAAAAAAAGAAAACACGCACAAGCACGGAGCTGCTGGAAAATTTTGGGAAGATCTATCATAAGTTCGTCCAGGTTTTGGATCCGTAATTATAGTAAATTCGAGTACTTTCCGAAAGATTCCAGTAGCTCCAACCCGTATCCGTAACATAAAAGTGTGGGAACACGTCAGGCTTGGTCCACCACCAGGTATTGAACGCGGAATCCCAAAACCAAAAACCGTTGGAGTTGTCCGAGCTGACGTAAAGCCAGCTCAACGAGGGATGATAAACCCAGGATGAACCCGATGAATAAAAGCTGCCCAACCAGGAAGAGGTCGCCCAGCCCATTTTGTCACTCAACGGGGTTGAGGTAAGGCTAAGGAGATTATCCACCAGTAAGCTTCCCTTGATTGTAGAACTCATGCCCTTTCCGTCGGAGAGTGAAACGGATACCTCCATCCTTGTCGCGGCATAGTTGATCAAGTCATCGGGGTCGCTGATCGACAGAACGCCCGTGGAGGAAATCGAGAAGGGCAAGATTCCGTCTCCATCCAGATCGAAGTTTGCGGAGGCAATGGAATAGGAGATGGCATCCCCGTCCGCATCCGTTCCGGGGATGCTGGCGAGCTGATTGCCGGCGCTCCAGTCTCCTGCCCGGATGGAACCGCTGAAGTCAGGGGCAGAGGGCGGGAAAACGTTGATCGAGGCAAAGGAGGAGCTTTGTGCCTCCAAGTCTTGCTGACTAATGACAAGGGTACCGATGGCCTCGCCGTTTTCGGTCAAAGATGCGTAACCGCCTATTACCTTGCTTGCGATCGCCTTTTGGTTTTTGGCCAGGGCCACGGCAAGGGCACTGGAAGAAACTCCGTTTGCCGCTGATTGCACAAGCATGGTATCGGCCACCCGAATGAACTGTACTGCCTCGGAGGTATCGGCATCGGAAGTTCCGGGTTGAAGAGCCTGCAAGGAAGAAACGAGTGCCTGCTGGACCAAAGTGTCGTCGCTGAGCGGATTGGGGTCACCGTCTTTCCAAGCTTCGACCTGTCCGGCCAGTTCTGCTATGAAGGCGGTGCCTGCTTGACCGGGCGAGGTGAAGGGTATTTTGCGATACTTGGCAAAGGCGTCGACTTGGTTCATAACGTTGGCCAAGCGAGCGGTTTCCAAAAGCACCTTTGTGGAATCGCCGTCTCCGCTTGCTGCCGCGGCCAATGGGTCGTAATTTGTCGGGTCAATGGTCGCAGGCAAACCGAGCGCCTGGGCTATCTTGGTCTTGGCTTCCTCTTTGGACATGCCCGATCCTTCCGCCATGACCGCAGTAACAAGCGTGGAAAGTGGGCTGACAACAGTCGAATTGGCATCGGCCACGTAACTTCCCGAAAATGGGCTGTTGGTCGTTATGTCAAAACCACCGGAAACAATGATCCTGCCTTCATTCCAATCGATCTTTCCATTTTGATTCAAATCAAACAGAGTCAGCTCGGGGGTGGTCAGGGAAAGAGCGAATTGCCCCGAACCGTCTGTCGTAACGGGGTTGGCAAGATCGTGAATCCCATCCAGCACTCCATTCTCGAAGGCATCGAAAATTACGGTGGAACCCGTCAAGTAACCATCGATTGCCTTGCCCTCGATGACATACGCATAATCCTCGACAATTACCTGCAGTACGGTTGAGCCCGGATTACCGGCTTGGTCGGTAACCGAAAAGGTAACTTCGTAAACCCCGGTTTGGTTGACGTCTATTGAGTCCTCCCCTGCAACCGTAATCAAAGCTTTGGCGATGGTTCCGTCGGTTTCATCGTATGCCGTGAAGGATGGTCTCACGTAGGCTCCACCTTTGAGAACATACAAGGGACCGGGATCGGAAAGGGTTATGGTAGGTGGAACAAGATCGAGGGCGGTAACCACGATATATTGGGTCTTTGAAAATTCGCGGTTCAAGGAATCGTTGACCTTGTAGTTGACGTGATAGGTTCCGGAGGGAGCCGACGGGGAAACCAACCACTCACCATTTGCAAAACTAACGACTTGCGAGAAATTGCCTTCCATGGAAACGACGAGATCCGTGAGCTTGCCGCTGCCGTCAATCGACGACTCCTTGACGATTGCCCCAAGAAGAAGCTTGCCGCCGGCAAAGACGCTCATGGTTTCCTGCCCTGATTCAAAAGTGAATTCGGGAATGGGCGGAGCAAGGTTGTAAGCCAGTGGATCAAGGCCCGAAATATCAAGCTCGAGATTATCGGGAAAACCGTCTCCATCGGTGTCTTTGGAAAGTGGGTTGGTGAAAGTAGCTTCAGCTTCGAGCTTATCCGGGAGAGAATCGCCGTCCGTGTCGGTCTGAAATGGGTCCGTTCGATATTTCCACTCATCTTCATTCGTCAAGCCATCTCCATCAAGGCCTTTGCTTTGCTCATCGCCGTTCCAATCAATAACGGTATCCCATACGGTGTGGAAATATTCATCCATCCAAATTTCCTTCTCTGTCAGGGGAACCCTGGAGAAGGCCGAGATTAGAATGCTCGTCTCAACCGGTACGCCGGTAATCATGGCGGACGCCTTGAGCCTCACCGTTCCACCCTTCAGAGTCGAGCGAAGAGTAAGGATCGCCTGATCGTTCGAATTCGGATCCAAGCTTGCGATTTTGGAGTAATTTCCATCCGTGGCATTGAAATCGAATTCCAAAGTCCATTGAGCTTGCGGAGTGAGTGGAGATACGGCGTTCCCGTTTTCGTCAAAAGCCTTCAACGTAAAAGTGGTGGACGCCAAGGGATCTCCGGAAGATGTGATCGGTGCTTCGAAATGATTATGTTCACCACCGACGTTCGGGGTTATGATCAGCTGCCTTTGTCCCTCTACGGCCTTTGTTCCACCCCAAAAGGAGTGATCAAGGTCTTCAAATTGAAAATCCTCGAAGAAATCGACCCCGCTGATGTTTATGCTGGATGCAAATTTGACCGTGAAGCGGTCGTTTGGATCAAACATCGAGCTCTCCGGCTTCGAGTAGTCGATATCAAGTCGCAAACTACCGTCGACCAAAACGGTGTGGTTTACGTCGGGCACCCCCCTGCTCATGTTGTCTGGGTGCGGGGTTAGGGTCAAATGGATGGCTTGGCCGGGCTTGAATCCAACCCCGATGCCCTCGAGAGTAACTCGAGGATTGGGAGGGGAGTTCGGCGTCGAAGTCTTGCTCAACTTTTGGGCCTCACTAGTCCAGACTGCCCTGCTTTTTCCAAA
This sequence comes from Opitutia bacterium, assembly GCA_038121045.1. Lineage (GTDB taxonomy): Bacteria > Verrucomicrobiota > Verrucomicrobiia > Opitutales > Seribacteraceae > Seribacter. The sequence continues at coordinate 2,062 of JAYOMW010000167.1, read as the reverse complement.
TCCTCGCCGATCCGTTTCGAGCTCAAGATCGGGAATTCCGGGAACATAAATGGTTTGGGATACCAGGGAGCGGTTTGCCTCGGGACGAAAGGACAGTTCCTGATATTTCTCGTCCTCCATTACTACGGCAATGTTATAAAAACCGGCATCCAAATTAGCAAACGCATAGCTGCCATTGACGTCGGTGTATGCGATGCGACCATATTCTTCCGTTTTCCCCCAGTTTGCATAGTGCATGCCTTCATAAACCAGAATTTCCCCGCCCATGGAAATTCGATCCGAACCACTCAAGCCGTAATAAAATTTGTTCGGCAAGCGTTCATCCACCACCAAGTCGACGTAAGAACGATCCAATTCCGGATCATATTCGACTAGGCCATTCAGGCGAATCGTCGAAAGCATGTTTTCGTTTTCGAAAAAAGAATGCTGGGTACGAACTCCAAAGGAATCAAAAGTTTCGCTAAAGATCGTGACTTCGGGTTCAGCAAGGAAAGTACTTCTATTGACGTTCCTGACAATACCATCCCCAATATTGTAATTCGACCATGTGTTGGTCCCGTTGTGATCAAGCTGAAGACGCGTGAGTCTCGTGGTCATGCGGGCGGTTGCGACAGCAGGGACCGCGTCTGGAAAACGGGTCGTGTTAAAGTCAAAGTCCATCTGCACGGTAGCTTGGGTTCCCAAAGGAAAGATCCCCGGCTCGAGGACTTCGATATCAACCACTCGGTCACCCCAGGAGTCACGCGGAAAAACATTGTAGGGAATATTTATGAACAAAGGTCCGAAGATCGAGTTCTCATAGATGTTGAAGGAGATGTGTTCAGCGGGACCATAAACCGGGGTTTTATATTGTTGGTCCTTGGTCCATGGTCGCTCCATGAAGCCTTGGCCGGCTCCAAGGGGACGATCGAAATTATCCAACTCCAAATTCTTGATTCTCGGGTCATCAAAGAAAGTATGAATCAAATGACCTTCGTCACAAAACATAGGGACTGCGTCCACTTCCCCACCCGTTCCTTTGAATTCAAGATAGGGCGAAATATAACGGGTGCCGCTTTTCTCAACTACGATTTCCCTGATCTTTCCATCATCAAGAAGGGCGGTGTAGATTCCATCAAACTCGCTCCAATCCGAATTAATTGAGTTATCGGGTTCGCGGTATACGAAATCCAGTCGAACGAAGTGATGAGATTGAGCATCGCATACACGGCTACGAAAACCCATATTTCCATGCGGAGTTGGAGTCGTGCCGTTGTGATAAGGATCCGGAAGGCAAAAGCGGTGCGTGCGGTTGTGCGCGTTAATCCAAACATCATTAACGTCGGGATCGGAAGTAAAGGCATTGGGAGGGGTTTCACCCGGGCAACTCGTGGGGGTTTCCACGGACTGGGTTATGTGACCACAGGGCACGAGAGTGCGATTGAGGTCCTCGCGCACATAACTGCACTGCCATAAAGTTAAGGGACGCGGACTAATGGATGGATAATAGGGCGCGCTATCCCAAATGACGACGTAGGGATCAACGTAACCACGCCCGCTGCGGGTAACGATGATTTTGGTTATATTGCCGTCTCTAACCTTCACTACGGCTTCGGCTTCATCTTCTACGGGAACCGTTCGGTTGCGATCGTATATCTTAACCCATGGCGACAGATAGTGGTGCGGTTTAGGAGGGGAATGCGGGCAGGCATATCTTCTGTGATCGCTTATGGAAGGTGAGTTCAAGCTACCGCCTAGGCGCAGGCGGATGGATGCGTTTTGGTCCGACGGAGGGGGAGTATCCGGAATCAGTTTGGCGGACGGAACGTTCGAAGAATCCAAGTTGAAATAGCCACGCCCTCCCACCGTAGCCAAAACGGAAATGAGAGTACCGGTATTAAAATCAATCGCGCACTCGGCCATGGCCCCATACCCTCCGCCCCCGGTAATCGAGATGATGGGATTGGTCACATAGCCCATTCCGGGATCGGTAATCGCGTAGGAAGTTATGCTTCCATTTTCATCCGTTCCGTTGATCTCAACGACTGCCGGCCGAAAGACATAATTGACATTAGTATCGTAT
>JAYOMW010000166.1:0-6208 GCA_038121045.1 Opitutia bacterium | reverse complement strand
AAGGATGGAATCGCCGATGCCTATTTGACGGAGTCAACGGGCTGGTCGGTTTCGGGTTCTTATCACGCTTACGTATACGGACCGGAAGTTGACGGCAAAGGCAACAAATGGGTGACCCTCAACCTTGACATGGGTGAACATGCCAACAACGCAACAGGCTGGCGCGGATGGGGCGGTATTATTGGTGAAGACCGAAAGTTTATCCCCATGGCTTGCGGTATGCGTTCCCCATCCGGTCTCGGTGCAAATGTAGAAGGGGATATGTTTTTTTCAGATCAACAAGGCACTTGGATTCCGGCCACGCCCATCTACCATCTTCGCAAGGGTGTTTTTTATGGCAACCAGGAAGGTTTGGGTTCCATGAAACTTCCCGGTTCTCCGATGAAATTCAAACCGCCCCCTCAAAATATTTCTTACCCTGAAGCGATCAAACAGTGTAAAGAACTGGTTCCACCCGCAGTGTGGCTTCCCTATAATAAAATGGGACGAAGCGCGACTGATATCGAAGTCATCGACTGCAAGGGTAAGTTTGGCCCGTTTGATGGCCAATTGTTGGTTGGCGAATTTACCAACTCTGCCATCAATCGAGTGTTTTTGGAAAAGGTCAACGGTCAGTACCAAGGAGCCTGTTTTCCATTTATGGATGGTTTCCCCTCGGCTGTTCTTCGCTTGAAGTTCTCGCCGGATGGAACTCTCTTTGTCGGCATGTCCAATCGGGGTTGGTCTTCGTTAGGCAATAAGTCCTATGGATTGCAAAAGGTAAACTTCACCGGAAAAGTCACTTTGGCCATCAAGGAAATAAGAGCCACTCCAACAGGTTTTGACTTGGAGTTAACCAAACCTGTTCCCAACGATATCAACCTTAAACTCTCCAGTTTTACCTATCGATACTCCAGAAGCTACGGTGGCCCTGAAATCAATAAAAAGTCCCACAAGGTAGAACTTGTCCATAATGAAGCAAAACCTTCGACTTTCTCAATCCAAGTGGATGAGTTACGGCAATATCATGTTTACGAATTTGAAGTGGAATCTCCCTCTGCCCATGTCATGAAAGGTTACTACACTCTCAATTCACTGGTTAAGTAACTTTCAAAGTGTGATTAAATTCAAATTTACCAGAAGCGTATTCAGTAATTTCATTCAAATTCAGGTCTCGAGGTCGCCAAAAAGTTGAAGGCTCGACTGGAGCAATTCAAAGATGAATTGTCTCGTTCATCCAGACCCGTTGGAGTTCTCCCTTGATTGCAAGGGCAACTTGGCCTTGGCCATCAACCGCCCGCCAAACCGCGAGGAAATGAAAATCTCTCCATCCGTGATCGAGAAGGACGGGCTCTTCGTACTCTGCCCTGCCCTGCTTAAGGTAAATGAATTTGTATAATTTGATTAAAATATACTAGCCTATCACTGAATATCGGATTTCAATCGACATGTGATGCACGGATTGAAGATTTTATGCCTAGGGTTTCTGATCGTTACCCGCGGAACCCTTTGCTTCGCTGCCGATGAATCACATTGGGCCTATCGAAAACCAGTTCGCCCTTCCTTGCCACAGGTCAAGAATCCGAAATGGTGCAAACAGCCGATCGATCACTTTGTATTGCAAAAGCTGGAGGCGGCGGATTTGCAACCCTCCCCTGCGGCCAGTCCATCGACCTGGTTTCGGCGCGTGCATTTCGATCTGACCGGGCTTCCTCCCAAGATCGAAGAGATTGAAGACTTTCTGGACAAGGATTCCCCCGGTTTGCGGTCGAAAGTCGTCGACCGGCTTCTTGACTCGCCCCATTTTGGAGAAAGATGGGCGCGCCATTGGCTCGATCTCGCTCGCTACGGTGATTCCACCGGCATTCACGAAGACGTGGTAAGGCCCAGTTGGGCATGGAGAGACTGGGTCGTGCAAGCCTTCAACGACGACATGCCCTTTGATCAATTCACCATCGAGCAATTGGCGGGCGACCTTTTGCCCAATGCCACTCTTTCCCAAAAGGTGGCCACGGGCTTTCATCGGGCGGCGCCCTTCAATACGGAAGGTGGAACCCCCAAAGAGGCCCGTCGAACCTACCAGGTACTGGATCGGGTCAACGTAACCGGTACGGTCTGGCTAGGCGCGACCCTCGAGTGCGCCCAGTGTCACGATCATTTTTACGATCCCATCTCCCAGAAAGAATATTATCAACTGGTCGCCTTTTTCAACAATACCCCGGATGAAATGGGGAAGAGTATCGGTCCAGGGCGCTCCGCCATGGCCGGCCCCTCCGTCAAAATTGGAAATTCCTCTACCTTCGTCATGCAGGAAATGCAAAAAAAGCGAATGACACAGATCTTTTTGCGGGGTAATTACGAGACCAAGGGTGAAAAGGTTTTGCCCAAGGTGCCCGGCTTCCTTCACCCGCCCGAGCAAGAAGCTCCTGACAACCGGTTAGGGCTCGCCCAATGGTTGGTGGACCCGGAAAACCCTCTGACGGCGCGGGTAACCGTCAACCGGTGGTGGACGGAGATCTTCGGAACCGGTTTGGTAAGAACGGTGGCCGACTTTGGAACGCAAGGCGAAGCTCCCTCTCATCCTGATTTGCTCGACTGGCTGGCCCTGGATTTCGTTGAGCAAAACTGGTCCATGAAAAAACTTCTCAAGCAAATCGTCTTGTCCTCCACCTACGCTCAATCACCACGTATTTTTCCCGATAACAAGACAAAGGATCCGCAAAACCGACTATTGATCAGGTTTCCCAAGCTCCGCCTTTCCGCCGAAGCGATCCGGGACAACGCTCTCGCTGTTGGCGGATTGCTCATCCCCGCCATCGGAGGCCCTCCTGCCTACCCTCCCCAACCCGAAGGCATCTGGTGGATTCGGGATGACAAATCTCCCAGATACGTCACTTCAACGGGGGAGCAAAGATATCGAAGATCCTTGTACACGATATGGAGAAGAACCTATCTCCACCCGACCCTTGCCAATTTTGATGCGCCGAGTCGCATTAACTGCTCTGCGGATCGCGAACGTACGAACACACCCCTCCAGGCTCTCACCCTCATGAACGATCCGATCTTTCTTGAAGCGGGCTTTGGCTTGGCTCGCAGAATGTTCGATCGGTCAAAATCGAATTCCATCAAAGACGCGATTCGCTTTGGGTTTTGTCTTTCAACCACCCGCGACCCTGACCAAAACGAGACCGATGCGCTTCGTGGACTTTATGAAGAAAGCGTTCGAACATTCTCCAAAGATGGCGATTCGGCTCACAAGTTATTGCACTCCGTCCGCGGAGAACTGGCTCTCGGCGTCAGCCCGCTCAATGCTTCCGAGGTAGCTATGCTGGCAGCTTGGTTTCAGGTAGCCAACGTCCTCCTCAACCTCGACGAAACCATTTCCAAAGGATGAGCCTATTCGATCCAAAGGAGGGAATCTTCGGGCAACACGCTCTTTCCCGCCGGGCCGCTCTCTCGACCCTGGGGATTGGATTGGGATCGATCGCGATGCAGTCCATGTTGGGAAAGACCAAACCATTACCCGACAACGTCGCTCCGGGCCCGCACTTTGCCCCTAAAGCCAAAAACGTCATTCTTGTATTCTCTTCGGGCGGAGTTTCACAACTGGAACTCTTCGACCGCAAGCCCGTTCTGGTCCGGAACAATGGCAAAATGGTTCCTGACCATTTGATCAAGGGACAGAGGTTCGCCTTCATCAACCCGAAATCCAAGTTGCTCGGCACCCCCTACTCCTTTCAAAGATACGGAGACTGCGGAATGGAATTTTCCGAACTCCTTCCACATCTTTCCAAACTAGTCGACAAGACGACCCTTGTCCGCAGCATGCAGACGGACAACGTCAACCACACGCCCGCCCAAGTGATGATGGCTACGGGTGTGGAACGCCCCGGTCGGCCATCGATGGGTGCCTGGGTAAGCTATGGTCTGGGCACCGAGAACTCAGACCTGCCCGCCTTCGTGGACATGTACAGCGGGAAATCACAATCCCGATCTCCCCTGAAGCCCGCGGGTTTTTTGCCATCCGTCCACCAAGCGGTGAGTTTCCGCTCGGGAAAGGATCCCGTGTATTACCTTTCCAACCCCGCGGGTATGTCGGTCGATGACCGCCGAGCCACCATCGACACCATCAATCTACTCAATCACAAACGATTTGATCTTCTGGGTGATCCTCAAATTCTCACCCGCATCGAGCAATATGAGATGGCCTTTCGCATGCAGCGTTCCATTCCCGACTTAGTGGACTTGAAGGGCGAACCCGAACAAACTCTGAAAGACTACGGAGCCGATCCCTCCAAACCCTCGCTTGCCAATAATTTGCTGATGGCTCGCAGAATGGTCGAGCGGGGCGTTCGCTTTGTACAATTGCGGGACGGTGGATGGGATCACCATAACAAGCTTTTCAAGGAACTACCCCAGAAGTGCAAGGAATTGGACCGACCCCTCGCCGCCCTCGTTCGCGATCTGGAGGAAAGGGGGTTGCTCGACGAGACCCTGGTCATTTGGACCGGGGAATTTGGCCGTACTCCCATGCTGCAAGGAGGCGATGGGCGCGATCATCACAAGGAGGCCTTCACGGTCTGGATGGCCGGAGGCGGCCTCAAACCCGGTCTGACCTACGGAGCAACCGACGAACTTGGCTTCAAGGTTACCGAGAACCCCGTTCACGTTCATGACCTACACGCAACCATTCTTCATCTTCTAGGTTTGGACCATGAAAGATTGATCTATCCCTTTGGTGGCTTGGACCAGCGACTTACCGATCTTCATGGCAAGGTGGTTTCCGACCTGATTGCCTGAAAAGGACAGCGGATCTGTTCCCCAAACCGAAGGTACGACTACAGCATTCTCCGCATAAAGAGATGGGGAAGGCCCACCTCTGCAAATGAATTACCCTCGGCTTCATAGCCCAACTTCCAATAAAAGCCTCGGGCCGTTTCGCGGGCATGCAGAACGATTTCCACATAGCCTCTCCCCTTCGCGAAAGATTCGGCATAGTTCACGAGTTCCCGCCCGACCCCCTTTCCTTGGGATGATTCCCGCACCGCCAATTGGCGCATCTTGATGCATCGTTCGTCCAACGGCTTGAGCACAAGACAGGCCACCAGTACGGCTCCCTTCCTCAAGGCCAAATGGAAGGAATCCTTCTCCCCGGCTAGTTCCGCAGGATCGTAGGAAAGACCAAGGGGTTTGCGCAGGACCTGATAACGAAGGGCGATTGACTCCTCGTATGCCACTGAACCATGCTCAATTAAGTCAGGCATCCTTTCCTTTCTCTCCGCTACCGGTCAAACCGCCCTCTCTAGCTTAGCCCATTCCTGAAATAGGTTAGAATGAAATGGACAAAGGAACGCGGGAATCATCTGATGTTCCCTATCGCCTATGAATACCGCACTCAAGATATTCCCACTTTTTTTCCTTCCGATCCTTCTCATGGCCAAGCCTGAAAAGATAGCCCTGCAGGAGATCGATGGTGTCGAAAACAAGGAAGGAGCCTGGATCCACCTGCACCGACCGGCCAAGCCCAATGGCACTGCAGCCATCATTTGCCCGGGCGGAGGCTACGGAGGGCTCGTCATGGGAGCCGAGGGACATGGCATCGCTCAATGGCTCAACAGCCATGGTATCACCGGCGTGGTCCTCCAATACCGTCTGCCCAAGGGTCGTTCCTTCGTTCCTCTTGAGGATGCCCAACGGGCCATCCGATTGGTCCGTAACCGGGCCAAGGAATGGAAGATCAACGCCAACAAGGTGGGGATCGTTGGCTTTTCTGCAGGCGGGCACTTGGCTTCCACTGCCGCCACTCACTTCCCCAAGTCCGGTGGGCCGCCCGCCAAGAACCTTTTCGACCGGATTTCCTGCCGGCCCGACTTCGCCATTTTGGTCTACCCGGTCGTCACCATGGGCAAGCACACTCACCGCGGTTCCAAGCGCAACTTGCTCGGAAACAACCCCGACCTCCAAATGGTGGATCTCTTCTCCAACGAAAAACAAGTGACCAAAGAAACCCCGCCTGTTTTCATGGCCCATGCGGTGGATGACCGCCCGGTTCCACCGGAAAACAGCCGCATGCTCTACGCAGCCCTGCAAAAAAAGAACATTCCATCCAAATACATGGAACTACCGGATGGGGGTCACGGACTGAATGGATACAAAGGCCCGAGCTGGGATGCCTGGCAAAAAGGTTCCATTCAATGGCTCAAAGAGATCGGAATCTTGAGCAAATGAG
>JAYOMW010000165.1:0-6226 GCA_038121045.1 Opitutia bacterium | reverse complement strand
GAAAGGTTCAATCCGGACTTTACCGGGTGACTTACGAAGGCAAGGAATCGACCGCGCCGGCCAAATCCGTTCCGGGTGGCGAGGAGGCTCGCAAACGCCGCCAAGCCTTGGAAAAATTCGTTCAAAAAGGGGGCAAGGCAGCCAGCCCCAAGCAATTGAATCAAATCTGGAGCGCCTTGGGAGCCAGAGACCGGGGCATCCGCCATGCCGCCCGGGTCGCCCTCGAAAAGCAACCGGTCAAGAACTGGAAGAAAAAACTTTCGCCCGAAAAAAACCCCGTGATCGCTTCCGCAGCCATGATCGCCCTGGCCCGGGCCGATGCCAAGAGTTCCTCGGACGTTCTCACCAAGGCCATGACCTTCGACTACCGCAACGAGAAGAACTGGCAGCAGCGGATCGACTTGCTTCGATCCATCACGCTCGCCCTCACCCGCGGAGGTCAGCCACAAGCCGAACAAAAGAAAAGCCTCATCGCGTGGCTTGATCAAATTTACCCCGCATCCACCCCAGAGGAAAATCGTGACCTCTCTTCGATCATGCAGTTCTTGCAAGCGCCATCCGCCGCGAGAAAAGGAATGGCTCTTCTTCGTTCTGCTTCCGGACAGGAGGAACAAATCGGATATGCCTTGAACCTCCGTCACTTGAAAACCGGCTGGACCTCCCTCCTGAGGGAATCTTATTTCAAATGGTTTGTCCGAGCTGGCAGTTTTAAGGGAGGCGCCCGTCTGAGCAATTACATAGACGGCATCAAAAAAGATGCGATTGCCAGCGTCGAGGATTGGCAAATGACGGATGGTTTGAAAAAGATCATCGCAACCAAGCCTCAGCAAACCGACCCCCAATTTACTTTCGAGCCACGCTCCTTCGTCAAAAACTGGACGATGAAAGACATGGCGGCCTGGGTTCCCGGTGGTGTTCCCGGCAAACGGGACTTCAAGAATGGTCGGCAAATGTTCGGGGCCGGCAGTTGCTACGCATGCCATCGGATAGCCGGTGAAGGGGGAGCCGTCGGGCCAGACCTGACTTCCGTAGGCGGAAAGTTCGGAGCCTATGACTTGCTTGAGTCAATCGTCGATCCGGGGAAGGAAATCAGTGACCAGTATGGATCAAGTGTCTTTACGACAACGGACGGAACTCAATTGAACGGACGGATCATGAACATGAGAAACAACGAATACTGGGTAAACACCGACATGATGAAGCCCAGCACCGTAACCAAGGTCAAGGCCGAGAACTTGGCTTCGATCGAACCATCCCCCATTTCCATGATGCCCCCCGGTCTCATCAATACTATGGACAAAGAAGACATTCTAGATCTAATGGCCTACCTGATTGCCGGCGGCAAATCCGACCACGAGCTTTTTCGCTAAATTTTAAATTACCCCCCTTCATTCAGCCCTTTATTTATGAAAAAAATCATCAGCCTGCTTCTCGTATTTGGCGGAGCTTTCGCCTTATCCGCCAAAAAGTCTCCCAACGTTCTGTACATCATTTCCGATGATCAGTCTTGGACCGATTACGGCTTTATGGGACATCCACAGATCAAGACACCTCGTCTTGATAAGTTGGCCAAGGAGAGTGTCCTCTTTGAACGCGGATACGTTCCCACCGCGTTGTGCCGCCCCTCGCTCGTCACTTTGGTCAATGGTCAGTATGCCCACAAGCACATGATCACGGGCAATGATCCATCTCCCAAAACCTATCCCCGTGACAAGGATATCTACAACCAAAAGAGAGCCCAACTGATTTCCTACCTCGACAAGTTCGATACTCTTCCCAAGTTACTTGGCGAAAAGGGCTACCTCAGCCACCAAAGCGGAAAATGGTGGGAAGGCAATTTTAAGCACGGCGGATTCACTCATGGAATGACGCGTGGTTTTCCTCAGTCAGGAGGCCGACATGGAGACGATGGACTGAAGATTGGCCGGGATGGCTTAAAACCCATTGAGGACTTCGTGGACCACGCCATGGAGGAAAACAAGCCCTTCTTTTTATGGTATGGCGTATTTCTTCCTCATACCCCGCACAACCCGCCCGAGCGTTTGCTCAATCCCTACAAAGAACTCGGCCTGCCCATTTCCATCGCCAAGTATTATGCCATGTGCACCTGGTTTGATGAAACCTGTGGCCAACTGATTGATCTCTTGGAAAAGCGTAATCTCCGGGATGACACCATCATCGTCTACGTCACCGACAATGGATGGATCCAGAATCCGGAAAGAGGCGGATACGCACCCCGCTCCAAGCAAACCCCTTATGAAGGCGGTATCCGCACACCCATCATGTTCTCCTGGCCAAACGGAGGATTGAAAAATGGCAAACGCAAGGACGTGGTCTCCTCCATCGATCTCTTCCCTACCGTCCTGGCCGCTACCGGAGCCCGCGTACCCGACGGATTGCCCGGGCTCAACCTGATGGACAGCCTCAAAGAGGAAAAGCCCGTGAAACGCAAGGGCATCTTCGGAGAAACCTTCGCCCATGACATTGCAGATGTCGAAAACCCGGAAGAGTCTCTCCTCTTCCGCTGGACCATCGAGGGAAAATGGAAATTACTCCTCACCTACGACGGGGAAGTCAACCGGTACAAATCCACCCACCCACGGACGGAAAAACGCCCCCAGCTTTTCAATTTGCTCAAGGATCCCAAAGAAGAAAAGAACCTGGCCAAAGACAATCCGGAAGTCGTGGCCCGTCTCGCTGCCAAGATCGGAAAGTGGTGGCCGGTCAAGGAACGCAAGGTTCTGACCAAGTGGGAATAGCCTAGCCCTTATGAAACCACTCGCATCGGCAAGCCTGTGGCTTGCTTTCCTTCTGAGCTCTCTTTCGGGTGCGCCAAAGCCTAATGTCATCCTCTTTTTGGTCGACGACATGGGTTTGATGGACACTTCCGTGCCCATGCTTGCCGACCAAAACGGCAAGCCGGAACGCCACCCGCTCAACGACTGGTACCGGACCCCGAACATGGAGCGGTTGGCCAAGCAGGGAATCCGCTTTTCCCAGTTTTACGCCCAGTCCGTATGCTCCCCAACGAGAGCATCGATCATGACCGGGCAAAATTCCGCCCGGCACCGTATCACTCAATTCATAAGTCCGGAAAGTAAAAATGCAGGACCAAAGGACTGGAAGTGGGAAGGGCTCACCTCAAAGGATACCACCCTACCCTCCGTACTCCGTTCCAATGGCTATCATACGATCTTTGCCGGCAAGGCTCATTTCGCACCCATCGGTCATGAAGGGGAAGACCCCACCCAATTGGGATTCGACGTCAATATTGCCGGCTGTTCGTTTGGCGCGCCCGGCAGTTACTTTGGTGAAGACGGGTATGGCAACCTGAATCCCAAACGAAAAAGAAGGGCCGTTCCGGGATTGGAGAAATATCACAAGACCGACACCTTCCTCTCCGAAGCCATCACCTTGGAGGCAAAGGAAGCTCTCACCCGGTCCGTTAAAATGGACAAGCCCTTCTTTTTGTACATGTCCCACTATGCCGTGCACAGTCCCTTCCAGAGCGATCCGCGGTTTATCAAAAATTACGAAAACTCGAAAAAACCAAGGTCCGCCCAATCCTTTGCCACTTTGATCGAGGGAATCGACAAATCACTCGGTGATTTGATGGATCACATCGCAGATCAAGGAGTGGCCGAAAACACTCTGATCCTCTTCGTCGGCGACAATGGATCGGACGGACCGTTGGGAGACACTTACGGTTATTTTAGCTCCGCTCCCCTTCGTGGAAAAAAGGGCACCTGCTATGAAGGCGGAATGAGAGTGCCCTTCATTGCAAGTTGGGCAAAGGCAGGCAAAGCCAATCCCTTTAAGATCGCCCGCAACCATCTTCATCACGAGCAGATCGGAACGGTGATGGATCTCTATTCCACCATTGTGGACGTATCCAAGTCCAGCTCACCTGCCAAGCATCCGGTCGATGGCGTAAGCCTCCTTCCTCAGCTCGCGGGCAAGACAAACCGGGAAAGACCCGATCACTTCATGTGTCATTTTCCGCATTCGCACCGGAGCTCCTATTTCACCTCATTCCGCAAGGGAGACTGGAAACTAATTTATCGATACCTAACAAATGAAGGAAAAAGGAAGAGCAAAAAACCTTTACCCAAGTATGAATTATACAATTTGAAAAACGATCCCTATGAAACCAAAAACTTAGCTCTCGGTAACTCTCAAAAAACCAATGAAATGATCCGTCTGATGAGTCGGCAATTGGAAAAAGAAAACGCTCTTTTCCCCGTCAAAGACGATCGTGAAGCAAGACCTCAACTGATCAAGTGAACATGAGAAATATCCTCCTTGGCTTTTTATTTGCCATCCTAGCCAATTGGGCGGTCGCAGAAAACAAAACCAAGCCCAATATCGTGTTCATTTTCGTCGATGACCTCGGTTGGGGAGACGTGGGCTGTTATGGAAACGATTTTATCGATACGCCCAACATCGACCAACTGGCCAAGGACGGCATGCGCTTCACCGACTTTTATGCAGCAGGCGCCGTTTGTTCGCCAACCCGTTGCGCCGTACAAAGCGGACAGAACCAGGCCCGCATTGGAATCACCGCCCACATCCCCGGTCATTGGCGACCCTTCGAAGGGTTAATCACCCCACCGACCACGAGGGCCTTGCCTTTGGACATCTTCACGGGGGCCTACCGCATTAACGCGGCCGGGTATGCCACGGGGTACGTAGGCAAGTGGCACCTCGGAAGAAGCGACAAGTTCGGACCGGACAAACAGGGTTACGATTTTGCCGCGGAAATCAACGGGCCTCACTTGCCGGGCCGCTTCAAGGCGATTAATCCGGAAATCGCAAAACCGGCTCCCGATCAGTTCCGTACCGATTACGAATCCGATCTATGCGAATCCTTCATCCGCAAAAACAAGGACAAGCCTTTCTTTCTCATGCTTTCCCCCTATGCCGTGCACATCCCGCTCGCCAGCAAATCCAAATTGGTCGAAAAATACCGCAAGCGGGCCAAGGAACGAAAGCGCTCCCTTCCCCACCCCGTCTACGCCGGACTGGTCGAGGAAGTGGATGATCAGGTAGGTCGGATCGTTCGGACCTTGGATGCCCAGGGACTGACCGACGACACAATGGTGGTCTTCACTTCGGACAATGGTGGATTGAATAAACGCTACGACTATAATGAACGTGCCGATGACATAGTCAGTGACTTGGCTCCCCTAAAGGGAGAAAAAGGGTCGTTGCACGAGGGAGGCATCCGGGTTCCCTTGATCGTGAAGCACCCCAAGAAAATCAAGGCGGGAACCACCTGCTCGGAACCAACGATTTCCTATGATTTCTACCCGACCTTCGTGGAAGCAGGCGGAGGAAGCCTGACTGAAAACCAGACCATTGACGGGCTAAGCCTGCTCCCAATGCTGAGCAACCCGAAAGCCAAGCTAAACCGTAAGGCGATCCATTGGCACTATCCGCACTATCACCACGACCGGCCCGCCAGTGCCATCCGGGAGAGGGATTGGAAATTCATCGAATACCTGGATGGCACCGGAGACGTCGAGTTGTATCACATCGCAAAGGACTTAAGTGAATCCAAAAACCTGGCTGAAGAACGCAAGGGCAAGGTTGCGGACCTGAAGAAGAAGCTCCTGGGGTGGAGAAACGACGTGATTGCCCGCATTCCAGTACCCAACCCCTCTTACGATCCAAAACGGGCGCAAGAATGGTGGAACCGCCGCTCAGGGAAGCCCATTGACAGTTCCGCCCGCAAAAGGTTTCCGGCAACGGAAAAGGATCTTTAGGTCGGATCTTTCCCGGAGAAGCAGTTTCTGATTCGATTCTACTTCTTCCACTTATATTCAATGACTACTGCGCGGTGGTCAGAAGGCCACCTTCCTTGAATTACAACGTCTGATGTGTCTCCCCTCTCTCCCACCACCTGAGCGGAAACAACTTTCACATCGTTCCCGTGGTGATAAATTCGATCAATCCGATCCAAGACCTGATCGCCATAGGGTCTTCTGCCCGGTGTTTGATCAGGATAGGATGGAGTCCAAGTATTGCCCGGCTTTTTGACTTCGTTCGGATGGGCCTGCCGGAAAGAATCAACCATTCCAATATTTTTCAATAAAACGGAACCGGGCCATTGCAGAGCCAATCTCAACGGAGTACCCGTTGGATTTTCAACCCAGCGATCAGAACCATTCTTGGCATAATGCTCGGTCCAGTCGAGATGGGACGGTTCATTGAAATCACCGACCAG
>JAYOMW010000164.1:0-6334 GCA_038121045.1 Opitutia bacterium | reverse complement strand
CTCGGCATCCTGCTTCTTTCTCTTTCCATCCCGGCCTTTGGGATGAAGGTTTTCGACATGAAAGAAATCCGAGACCCAAGCACCCTTCAAGTCAAGGTATTGCAAGACTGGCGCAGGGTACAAGGTCCCATCGCAACCCGCCAGAAACTGGTCAGCATCAAGGTAGGCGACCTATGGCCCGGACAGGAATACCGGGTTCCCGTCCGCATGGTCGTGCCAGCTGACCGCAAAGCCAAAGGGTTTCATTTGACTGGGGGAAGTTCCCCTTCCCAACTGCAAAAGGATGCCCGGCCCAGCTCCACCGAGCGGACGCTTCTCGAAGGAGGAGTCGGACTGGTCATCACCGTGGTTCAGGAACCGGGAACCTACGGGCAACGCGAAATGGCCCAAGCCTCGGAAAAGAAATTTGCCGAAAGCCTCAACCCCCGGTTCAAAATTCAATATTGGGCCTGGCCCGCCACCTTGATGAGGGCCATCACCACCGCTTACGCCGAAAAAGATCATTTTGAAAAGGGCAAAGTCGCCATGTCAGGCGGATCGAAAAACGGAGCCTCCCCCTCCATGGCGATCATTCACGACGAGCGGATGACGGCCGTTCACGCCACGGTCTCTCCCATTTGGGATTCCCCGCTCCGCCTCAATGACGATCAAGCATGGAAGGAACTGCGTGCCCAAGGTGGCCGCAACGGAGGGTTTACCGGCGGACATTTTGGACCCAACTTCAATAGGCGGGTTCTCGATGCCGGCGGTACCTGGAAGGATCTTCAGAAATTCACCCGCGATATTTCCGATGGCGTTTTCATTTCCCGTAACCTGGATGCGTTGAAAAAGCGCAAGGTGGACATGCTCTTTCACCCGGGCACCCATGACATGGTCGCCTTCGACATGGCTTGGGGAGGAAAGCACCACCCCTCCATTCCGGTTTACCTCGGGGCCAACTCGGGGCACGGCAAGAGAGGGCACCCCATGACCGAACGGGACCAGAACAACAAAGCCGCGTTCATGCTCAAGCATTTCTTTCCCCACGACGTCAAAGGGGACTTGCTCGCCCCACCCCAAGTGCAGCATGAGGTGAAAGGAAAAACCATCGAGGTCACCGTTACTTTTTCGGAAGGTTCAAAGGAAGAGAGCGGACGAATCTGGTGGATCTTCGACCGGGCCCCCGACGGAAGTCCAAAGTATTTGACCGAAATGATCCCGGACGAACAAACCATGGAAATGAAAAAGCAAGAACAGTCTTGGTCTGCCAGCATTCCCTTGAACCCAAAGGCCAAACGCATCGATTTCTTCAGCAACCATCGAAAAACCCTGCGGTACGAGGAATCGCCTTACCGATCCTATCTTTCCAGCCCGTACACCCGGGTTAAGCTCAAGCGCCAATGATCCGTAGCCTCTTTGCCCTTGCTCCTTTGCTCCTTGCCGGAGCCCTGCAGGCCAACTTTTCCCTGCCTCAAATTCTCTCGGACGGCATGGTTCTGCAACAAAGCAAACCCGTCCGAATATGGGGAAAGGGAGAAGAAGGAGCCCAGGTCAAAGCTTGGCTCAACGGACAGGATGGAAAAACCACGGTCAAGAATGGAGAATGGTCCATAACCTTCGATCCCTATGAAGCGGGAGGGCCTTTCGAACTGACCATCCAGTCCGGAGAAAAGACTCGGATCATCAAAGATATCCTGATCGGAGAAGTGTGGATTGCAGGTGGACGATCCGATATGCAATGGAGCTCAAACGGTTCGATCGACAGGAAGCAAGAGCTTCCCCTCAAGGCCAACGGTCGCATCCGGGTGTTCAAACAAACCCGACGTTCGACCGCGACGCCCCAATTCGACACCCTGCCCGCCAAATGGACCTCCTCGACCTCCGAAAACCCCAAGCATTGGAACGCCGTGGCTCACTGGTTTGCCGCGGATCTTCAAAGAAGACTGGGGGTTCCCGTCGGTCTGCTCATCAATTGCGACGACGGGACCCGGCCAACGCATTGGACTTCATTGAAAACTTTTCAGGAGGCCAAGGGTTTCGATTCTTCCCTCCAAAGCGCTCTATTGGCCAAGCGCACTTTCGAATCACGCAGAATCCGCTATGAACAGGAACTGGCCAACTTCATGGACATAAGAAAAAAAGGAGAAAGGACAGGACCGGCTCCCACCTACTACGGACGCGTTCCGAGTGGATATTACAACGCCATGATCCATCCCATAAGAAAATTTTCAACCCGGGGAGTCATTTGGTACCAAGGCGAAGAGAATGCCCTAACCACAAAGGATGCCTCCGAATACCGCACCTTCTTCCCCCTCATGATCGGAAGTTGGCGGAAAGCATTCGGGGACCCGAACCTTCCCTTACTATTCGTTCAATTGCCTGGAACGTCCGAGAGCAACCCCCGGGACCTCCCCACTCTACGGGAGTCCCAGTTGCATACGAACCAGACGGTTGCCCATACCGGAATGGTCGTATCGGTCGACCTGGGAAAGGAAGTGGGCCGGCACCCGAATCTGAAAAAGCCGATTGGTTTGCGCCTGGCCAAATTAGCCAGGGGGCAAGTCTATGGTGAAAAGATTCCCATCATCGGACCAAGGTTCAAGGAATTCTCAGTCGAAAAGGCAGAACTCACCATCCGCTTCGACCACCTGCCGAGCGGGCTGAAAACCGAGGACGGTAAAGCGCCGACCGAGTTCACCCTTTGCGGACCCGACAAGAAGTTCCATCCTGCCTTGGCCCGAATCAAGGAAAACTCAATCGTACTTTCCAGCAAGGAAGTCACCGAACCGGTGGCCGCCCGCTACTGCTGGAGCAACGAATGCTTTCCCAACCTCTTTTCCAAAAACGGTCTGCCCGTCGAACCCTTCCGTACGGATACTTTCGAGTTGCCCGAGAAAAACCCAAAATGAAAAACTTACCCTTCCTTCTCCTTTCCTGGTTCCTCACAACGGCTCTGCAGGCACAGGACAAACCCAATGTCATTATCCTTCTGGCCGATGACCTCGGATGGGCGGACCTTGGGTATCAGGGATCCAAAGACATTCGTTCGCCCCATATCGATCAACTGGCCGAGAATGGCATCCGTTTCACCGACGGGCACGTATCCGCCTCGGTCTGCAGCCCCTCACGAGCCGGTCTGATGACGGGGCGATATCAGCAACGATTCGGACACGAAGCCAATTCCCCTCCCCCTTCCGACGGCATGGACCTGAAACAAGTCACGCTTGCCGACCGTCTCAAAAAACTGGGCTACCGGACCGGACTAATCGGGAAATGGCACTTGGGAAACCGTGATGAATTTTATCCGACCCGTCGTGGGTTCGATTACTTTTACGGTCTTCGGTCCGGTTCAAGAAGTTATTTCTACCACGCCAAAAAGGATGACAAGCCAAACAACGCCAAAGCGATCGAAGAAAATGGCAAACAGGTGAAATTCGATGGCTACCTGACCGACGTTTTCGGACAAAAAGCGATCGATTTCATCCAGGCAAAAGACGACAGGCCTTTCTTTCTCTTCCACTCCTTCACCGCTCCTCATGGCCCGATGCATGCCACCGAGGAGGACAAGGATTTGTTTGCATCCATCAAGGATTCCAAGCGCCGAACCTACGCGGCCATGATCTGGGCGATGGACCGGGCGATCGGCCAACTGGTGGATTCCCTGAAATCTTCCGGGAAATTCGAGAATACCCTGATTTGGTTTCTCAGCGACAACGGAGGGGCCACCGGAAACGCATCGATCAACCTGCCCTTGGCCGGACACAAGGGAATCAAATTCGAAGGCGGCACCCGGGTTCCGTTTTTCGCGCATTGGCCCAAGCGCTTCAATACACCCAAAAAATTTGATCCGATGATGATCTCCCTCGATATCATGGCCACCTCGCTGGCCGCCGCCGGAGCCAAGGAAGAAAGTTTGAAGAACTTGGACGGAGTGAACCTCCTGCCCTTTATCGAAGGGAAGAAAGACGGCCATCCTCATCGGCAGTTGTTCTGGCACAAACTCTGGTTCTCGGCGATGCGCGATGGCCCGTGGAAATTAATCTACGTCCAGGATTACGGCTATGCCCTCTACAACTTGGATCAGGACCTTTCCGAATCTAAAAACCTAATCAAATCGGAAAAGAAACGGTCTCAACAAATGATCACTCAACTCAATGAATGGAAGGACGGATTGGAAAAGCCACGTTGGAGTGAGGCGGAAGTCTGGTTCCGCACGCATAGCAAAAACCACCTTCGAATCATCGAAGGAAACTAAAAAAGTTAGATCTTCGATAGGTCGGGTTTGACCCGCTTGTTGGTTTTCAAACTCAGTGGATAGTCCGCACCCTGCTCATCGAGGACTTGTATCAGTTTTCCGGCCATCTTTCGTCCAATCTCCGGCTTCACGGAGATCAAATTTTTCTTTTCGAACGGATCCGTTTCCAAGTCGTACAACTCCCAACTCTCGGGCCCGTAATTGTATATGATTTTCCAGTTTCCTTCTCGATGAGTGGAAAAAAGGGTGTTGCGATGCTTGTGCGGAAAGTGAGTGGTGAAGCTTGAATTCGTCTTGAAGGTCGAATCCCCGACAAACGCCGGGCTAACGTCCACGCCATCGAAAATCGTTTCCTCGGGGACCTTGGCTCCGGCAAGGCCAAGGATGGTCGGCATCAAGTCCACGCAAGTAACGACCGTGTGATCGACCGAACGGGAAGGAATGGGTAATTCGCGTTGCAATGCATTTTCGGAGTTGGGCTTGGCCCAAGACGCGATCAAGGGCACCCGAAGCCCTCCCTCGTACCGGGCGCCTTTCTTGTCCCGAAAAGGCGCATTCGTGTGGAAAGTGCTGCCGTTGTCGGAAAAGAAAACAATCAGAGTTTCCTCGGCGACGCCCGATTTTTCCAGATGCCTGATCAAGTCGCCCAAAGACTTGTCCATTCCCTCCACCAAGGTGGCGAACGCCAGGGCGTGACCCTTGAGATGCGGATAGTTTTTCTTAAACCGATCATCCACTTCATACGGAGCATGGACCGCATAATGCGACATGTAAGCAAAGAAGGGTTTCTCCTTGTCGATCGCATCGGTTATCGCCTGCTTCATTTCCAAGGTGATCGCCTCGGTTAGAAAAACGTCTTGGCCGTGGTACTTCTCAAGTCCCGGCACGTCCCATTGATGGTTGTTCTTGCTACGCCAGGACGCCGAATATTTGTATTTCCCATGGTAGGAACCGGGGCCGCCTCCGCCATACCCCGCAATATTAACGTCGAAACCCAAGTTCAATGGGTTTCCGGCCGGAGTATCGTCCGGACCAAAGTGCGCTTTACCGGCAAACAAGGTGGCGTAGCCCGAATCCTGCAAGATCCGGGGAAGCAGAGGCAGGGAAAGATCCAAACCTTTGATGGTCCAGTCACTTGGACTCTTGATCGTTTTGGTTTGCACTCTCCCGGTGTCAATTTTCGACTCCTTGGGATGCGTCCAGGTGGTTACTCCGTGCCTCGGCGCCGCCTGTCCGGTCATCAGGCTAATCCGGGTGGGCGAACAAACGGAATAAGAATAAGCCTGAGTGAAAAGCCTCCCGTTCTGCGCAAGTTTCTCCATGTTCGGCGTGCGGTACAAATCGTTGGTGGAAATCTTTTTGGGTTTTCCATCCTCGTAAAGAAAAGGAACGGAGGTGTCCCCCACCCCCATGTCATCCACGAGAAAAAAAAGAATGTTTGGCTTATCCTTGGCGAACAATTGTTCCGATAAGAGAACGCCGACAAAGGCCAAGGTTAGGAAAATTGTTTTCACCGCAGAACTATTTTGGACGCGGGCTGAAAAGTGGTGACGCAGTTGCTTTTCCATTTCGATTTTTCTTCTTTAACGGTTGTTGGGCTTGTTCCAAATTAAGTTTCTGACAACAAAAGCTTATTCAAAAAGTCCTGACGGCTTAGCTTTGGCTGTGGTCTGTCTTTTTCCCAGTATTGCAAGTGACATTCCACCCCGACCTTCTGGCAGGCCTCAAGCATAATTTCCCCGAAGATTGGACTGTGAATGCCGTTGGACCCACCAGTGGTCGGGAACTCGCGGTTCACGTTGTAAAAAAGATGCAAGGGAGGATCGTCCTTGGTAAGATGAGTAATGGGTGAACAAAGAAGGGCGAGTTCCTTGTACTTAGGCCAGTTTTTCATCATTTCCTCAGCCGTCTCCGCTCCAAATGGCTTGTAAGGCATGGGATTCCCAAAGGTCTTCTCTCCAATCCGTTCCTTGATCACGAAAGGGTTCATCGTGGTTTGAGCTCCGGCGACCTGGGCTCCCGCGATTCTCGATGAAAATCTTTCTACGGGATCAGAACTTTGAGGGTTGGCAACGTCATCGTGCAATGCGATTAGCAAAC
>JAYOMW010000163.1:3054-6363 GCA_038121045.1 Opitutia bacterium | reverse complement strand
GTCATTCACCGCAAGAAGCCTCTCCAAGCTTATTGGACGGATGCCAAGGCTACGCAGGCAAGCATTTCTCAGAAAGTGAACGAGGCGATGCGCGGGGGCTTCACCGTGCGCGTTACCTACGTCCGTGAAAACCGGGCTTACCTGACGACCCGACAGGTCGACGTTCCATGGACGAACAAGGATTTGAGCGTGAAGTGGGAACGTTTTACTTCCAAGCTTGAGCCTGCGGCCAAGGAGACTTGGACGGCGGTGATCACGGGTTCCGGAGCCAAGAAGGCGGTGGCCGAAATGGTGGCCGCCCTTTACGACGAATCCCTCGATGCCTACCAACCTCACAACTGGCAAAAGACTTTCTCCAACCTTTTCCGGCGGGATCATTCCAACCTGTCGTCCCGCTTTGAGAATGCGTCCCTCAACTTCCGTCACCTCCATGGAGAATGGAAGAGAAAGAACGTGTGGATCAACTGGTCTCATCGTGGTTGGCGTCCGGAAATGATCGGTGCTCTTTGGAGCTACAATGTTTGGAGGAATGCCATGTATCGCTCGTTAAGCTTGAATTCGGGGGGTATTGGCTTTGCTGCGGGCGAACCGATGCCGGAGATGGCGATGGATTCCGCCGCGGCCGCACCAGTCCCCGCCGCCGCGCCGATGATGGCGATGCGAAAATCCGCCGAGTCGGCGGGTGACTTTGCCGAAGGGGTAAGCGACAAGGCTTCGGCTGGTCCGGTGGCTCCTCCGAAGAGTCCGGACCTGTCCAAGGTTACTGCACGCAAGAACCTGAACGAGACCGCCTTTTTCTTCCCCAAGCTCATTTCCAGTCAGGATGGCGAGGTTCGTATGGAATTCACCATGCCCGAAGCCCTGACCAAGTGGAAGTTTCTCGGGTTTGCTCACGACAAGGAAATGCGCTCGGGCTTTCTCACCGATAGCATGGTCACGGCCAAGGACGTCATGGTTCAACCCAATCCGCCCCGATTTCTTCGCGAAGGAGATAGGATCGAATTTACGGTCAAGGTCTCCAACCAGTCCCCGACGATCCAGAGGGGGGCGGTTCGCCTGACTTTCAACGATGCCCGAACCAACCAAAGCGTGGACGAGAATCTCGGCAACAAAGTGACCGATTTGGCTTTCGAAGTTCCGGCCAAAGAGTCCCGTACTTTTTCCTGGAGGATTTCCGTTCCCGATGACATGGGAGTGCTCACCTACAAGGCAATCGGTGGAACGGGCAAGGTTTCCGATGGCGAGGAGGGCTACCTGCCGGTACTTTCCCGTCGTATTTTCGTGACCGAGTCGATGCCCCTGCCCATTCGCGGAGCCCAGACCAAGAAATTCAATTTCGCCAAGTTGCTTGCTTCGGGTAATTCCAAGTCTCTGCAACACAAAAACTTCACCGTACAGATGGTTTCCAATCCGTCCTGGTACGCAGTGATGGCCTTGCCTTACCTGATGGAATTTCCTCATGAATGTTCCGAGCAGACCTTCAACCGTCTTTATGCCAACTCCCTGGCCCGTGAGATCGCCAACTCGGATCCCAAGATTCGCCGGGTATTCGACCAGTGGAAGGGCACCAAGACTCTGGACAGTCCCTTGGAAAAGAACGAGGACTTGAAGTCGGTCGCCTTGATGGAAACGCCCTGGGTCCGCCAGGCCAAGAACGAGAGCGAGGCCCGCCGTAACGTGGGTATTCTTTTTGACGACAACCGTCTTAACGACGAGGAACGCAGGACCTTCGAAAAGCTCAAGCAAATGCAATTAGGCGACGGATCCTGGCCTTGGTTTCCGGGCGGACGCGGAAACGACTACATCACCCTTTATATCACGACGGGCTTCGGCCGGTTGGGACATCTAGGAGTGGATATCGATCCTTCCTTGGCCATTAAGTCCCTCAACCGTTTGGACAACTGGATCAACAAGACCTACCGCGAGGTTCTCAAGCACGGAAAGAAAGAGAACAATCATTTGTCTTCCACCATCGCTCTTTACCTTTACGGGCGTAGCTTCTTTCTCAAGCAACAGAAGATCAACCCCAATGCTCAGGAGGCTGTGGACTACTACTTGGGACAGGCCAAAAAGTATTGGCTCGAATTGGGCAACCGTCAGTCGCAGGGTCACGTGGCCCTCGCCCTCCAGCGCTTCGGCAAGGACAACGAGACCCCCAAAGCAATCATGCGCTCGCTCAAGGAGCGCTCGGTCAGCGACGAGGAAATGGGTATGTTCTGGAGAGACGAGGAATTGTCCTGGTGGTGGCACCGCGCTCCTATCGAGACCCAAGCCGTGATGATCGAGGCCTTTGACGAGGTCATGAACGACCAGCAATCGGTTGAGGATTGCAAGGTTTGGCTGCTCAAGCAGAAGCAGACCCAGGATTGGAAGACCACCAAGGCGACTGCAGATGCGGTGTATGCCCTCGTTCTGCGGGGGAGCGATCTGCTCGCATCCGACGAACTGGTGAAGGTATCCCTCGCCGACATGGCTCCGATCAAGCCCGAGAAGGTAGAAGCCGGGACCGGTTTTTACGAGAAGCGTTACGTTGGCCCTGAGATCAAGCCCGACTTTGGAAAGGTGACCGTGACCAAGGTCGACGAGGGAGTGGCCTGGGGAAGCGTTCATTGGCAATACATGGAGGACATCTCCAAGATCACGCCCCATGAGGGAACGCCCTTGAAGATCAAGAAGGCCCTCTACGTCAAGGAATACACCAAGAAGGGTCCTGTCCTTTCACCGGTCCGCGGACCGGTTGCGGTGGGGGACGAGTTGGTCGTCCGGATCGAGCTTCGCACCGATCGCGATATGGAATACGTTCACATGAAGGACCACCGTGGAAGCGGCACCGAACCGGTCAACGTCCTTTCCCGTTACAAGTATCAGGACGGGCTTGGTTATTACGAATCCACCCGGGACACGGCTTCGCACTTCTACTTGGATTACTTGCCCAAGGGGACGTATGTCTTCGAATATTCCGTCCGGGTTCAGCACCGCGGGGAGTACCAGACGGGCATGACCAACGTCCAGTGCATGTACGCTCCCGAGTTTAACAGTCACTCGCAAAGTATCGGACTGAAGGTCGAGTAACCATGTTTGTTCTCAAAAAAGGCTCTGTTCGGCTTGCTTTCTCCTCTGCGAACTCGTAACCAACAGTTTTGTCATGAATGGAAAAACATTTTCGTCCGTCCTCCTTGTCCTTTCGTTTTTCGGTTGCTCCTGGTTTGTCCAAGCCAAATCGATCCAAGATCCCAGGCGAGTGGCTTGCGTCGGAGACAGCATAACCTTCGGTGCCGCGATCAAGGACCGGGCCAAGAATTGCTACCC
>JAYOMW010000163.1:0-2954 GCA_038121045.1 Opitutia bacterium | reverse complement strand
GGAGGTCATGCCCAGGCTTGACGAGGTAGCCAAGAAGAGTGGTTGCAAGGTAATCGATCTGTATTCGGCTTTGAGCGACAGGGAAGAAATGTTTCCCGACCGCGTTCACCCGAATGCCGCGGGTGCGACCGTGATCGCCGAGGTGGTCGCTGCGGCTCTTGCAGAAAAGGACAAATAGCGTTTCGGACACTTTTGGTTCATCCATGCGGTGGAGAAACTTTTTCACGAGAGCTTGCACCTGCCTCAAATTGACGAATTTCTTTTCGCCGGGATACTTGGCTGCAAGGTTTGATTGCCCCGCAAAGGAGCCGTTTGCCTAGGATTCCATTTCGTTCGTTGTTTTGTAATAGCCTTTTCCTGTCAAGGTTTGATAGTGTGATACCTAATGCAAATTTTTCTGACGAAGCTTCCTCAATGATTGAAATTACGGAACTGACCCAAGCGGACGAGGGAACCCTTTCCTCCGTCAACCACTTGTTGCCGCAATTGTCCGGTTCGGCTGCTTTAATTACGCTCGACCGCCTGCAGGCGCTTGCTTGCTCCGAATGCACCCGTCTCTATTTGGCCAAGGAGGGTGACCATATCCATGGTATGCTCAGCTTGGTTGTTTTTGGTATCCCGACCGGAATCAAGGCTTGGGTGGAGGACGTCGTGGTCGATGACGGGGCTCGTGGCAAGGGGGTGGGGAAGAGCCTCATGCGTCATGCCATGGAGCAGGCGAAAAAGCTCGGAGCCAAGACGGTCGATTTGACTTCACGTCCATCCAGGGAAGCCGCCAACAAGCTCTACCAGTCTCTTGGCTTCGAAATTCGCCAAACCAATGTTTACCGGTACTTGGGTTGACAAGCCCTTGTAATTTCTTTCTCTCATCATTTCGACAGCGTCAAAAATGACTCGACCTCAAGAAGCCGTTTGCTCGAGAAAGCACTAAGTGCTTATTGAATTTACCTCCAAGCATATAATCTACTCCATAACCAACCCACCCACCAATCATGAACTCTCGCTTCCTAACTCTTTTCCTTTTTTTCCTTGCTCCCTTTGCCTTTCTATTTGGTCAATCATCGGAGGACTTTTCTTTTCGTGTCGACGTAACCTCAATCCGCGAAAGCGGATTTATGAAGCTTCTGGAGAAAAAATTTCCACAAGCCCAAATGCTTATTGATCAAGCTGGCGAGGATGATGATTTCCAGGAGTTCAGCAAGCTCACCGGACTCAAGATCGAGGATTTGGCAAGCATTGAAATCTCGGCGAGCGGATTGGACAAAATCATGGCGGCTCAGACAGCAGGTCGCGAGCCCAAGTTGGGATCCGAAGTTGGGTTCGTGGTTGTTGCAAAGGCAAAGGGCAAAGTTAACGTCGATGCCGTAATGAAGCTCATGATGGAGAGCCTCGAGGAAGAGGAGGGCCCTGAGGCAAGGAAGAAGGTCGAGTCGACGCGCAAGACTCAGGGCGGGACGACTTACCTGACCCTTCCGAAAGAGCTTTTGGATGAACCGAGCGTGGATTCAGACATGTTGATGTCCATGAGCGCGGGGGAAAAGGGTTCGGTTTTGGCTTTGGGGGTTCCCGCCAAAGTCATGGCCTACAACAAGGCGGGAAAGTTGGATCCGTCCTTTGCTTGTTTGAACATTTTGGCCAAGGACAGGCAGGTCACCTTTGCCATGAACGTGCCCCCTTCGGTTTGGACGCAACCCGGCATGAATTTCGACAACCAAAACCCTCTCATGGCTGGTCTTGCAAACGCGGTCAAGGGGATCCGCGAATTTGGTTTGTCCGTCAGTTTCCGCGAAGAAACCCTTGGGGTGGAGATTTGCGTGAACTGCGTGGATGCTCAATCCGCTCTCGGGTTGTGGACCGTTGCTCAAGGAGGTCTCGGCATGGCTCAGTTAGCGGCATCTCAAGAGGGACAGGCACCTGCCATCCTCAATCGGATCAAGACTCAGGCATTGGAAAAGAACGTCGTGGTCAAAGTGGAGGTTCTTCCCTCGGATTTGGATGAATTTGCCGGAATGGCCGGTCTGCCGCAGCCTTCAGAAGCTCCCGCTTCTCAAAAAGAATCGGGTTCTCTGATTGGTTTGCCTGCTCCCGGGCTCAAGGCAAACCTTTTGGGCGGAAAGGAATTCGACCTGTCCAAACAGAAGGGGAAAGTGGTGGTTTTGGATTTCTGGGCGACTTGGTGCGGGCCTTGCGTACGGGCTTTGCCCGCGCTCATGAAGGCGACTTCCTCCTTTCCCGAGAACAAGGTTGTCTTCGTTGCGGTCAACCAAGGGGAGAATGCCAAGCTAATCAAGAAATTCCTGAAACAAAAGAACTGGGAGAGTCTTTCGGTGGCTCTCGATCCTCAAAGGAAGGCGGGTGACGACTTTTATGTCGAAGGCATTCCACAGACCGTGGTCATTGACAAGAAAGGCAAGGTTCGACATGTCCACGTCGGATTCTCTCCGGATATTGCAGGTCGCTTGAAAAAAGAGGTTCAATCTCTTCTTTCAGAATAATTGAAGTCCTCTTAAGTAGTTGGATAAAAGCATTATAAAGGGGCGGATGAATAAAAAATAATCTTTCGTTGTCCTAAGGGCAGGGGTGTGGGCTATTTGAGATATGAACCTTGTTTTAATCCATTAACGCCCAAAAGGAGATCCAGCCATGATGAAAGTCAACGACTTCCTGAAGTATGAAATCAGCCTGAATATTTCGTACGAAGATTACTTCCGCCTCATTTATGATAACAAATATCTGATAGAAGCCAGGTTAGGTCCGGATCGGACGTTTATCGCAAAGAAATCAATTTACGGGAACAGTCGAAAAAAAGCGGTGCAGAAAGCCGTGCAATGGTTTTGGAAGGACTTCAAGGGGGTTCTTGGTCCTGCCCACAAGGTGATGACGGTGGACGACCCTCATCAGGAAGTGAGCTATGACGAGGATTTCGCTTGTAATGACTTGGGACACAAATACCT
>JAYOMW010000162.1:0-6500 GCA_038121045.1 Opitutia bacterium | reverse complement strand
CCGGAAACCACGATTTGACCGGGCGAATTGAAATTGGCCAAGTCGATATCCGCTAAGGATACGGAGGAAAGGGTCTCGCGAATGACGTCGGCGTCCAAACCGATTACTGCAGCCATGCCGCCACCTTCGACTTGGGACATGATCTCGCCGCGTTTGGCCACCATTTGGAGACCATCCGCAAAACCGATTGATCCGGCCGAAGCAAGAGCCGCAAACTCGCCTACGGAATGGCCGGCGGACAAGCTTGGCCGCAATCCATCCTCAATCAGAGAGAGCGCATGGAGATAGCTAACGACGTAAAGCGCCGGTTGGGTGTACTCGGTTCGACCAAGCTTGGCATCCGGATCGTCCAGGCAAAGGGAACGAAGGGAATAGCCGAGCAGTTCATCGGCTTCACTGACCAGATCAGGAAAGCGTTCGAAAAGATCAGCCCCCATGCCAACGGACTGGGAACCCTGACCGGGAAATAAAAAAGCCAAGCTCATAATAAAAGAAAAATACTTAAAAATTTGCGGTTAGAAGGGAATTGCGAACAATGGGGGATCTTTCCTTTATCGAATCAACGAAAAATGCAAGAACATCTGATGGTGGACGGGAACAATGCGTTGCATGCGATTCCCTCCTTGGCCAAAGAACTGGCAACTGACCGCAACCAAGCCAGGGACAGCTTGTTGCGTTTGCTCGAGCCTTTGGTTACGGCAGATCATCGCGCCCTTACCGTGGTCTTTGACGGAAGAGGCGGGCGGTCATCCCTTTCCAAGCATGCGAATATGAAAAACTATACCGTCATTCATTCCTCTTCATCTCAAGGCGCCGACGGAGTCATCGAGAGGATGTTGATGGCATCGAAGTCTCCCGATCGGATCGTAGTCGCAACCAACGACGGCCTGATCCGCAATTGCGCCTACGAATGCGGTGCTTCCGCCATGCGGATCGAGGATCTGGTGAGCCTATTGGATCAAACGATTGAACAGAGTGCAAACAGGGTCAGAAACCGAAGTTCGGGGAATAAAAAGCAAGCACCGACTTTTGAAAACAAAATCCCTTTCCCCTCACACAAACCGGAGAAATAAATTTTTTCGTCCAAAGAACGAACCGGCCCCTTTTCGTACCCGGAAACTCTTAACCCTTGTCTTGAAATGGAGTTTGATTAGGGCTTGAAAAAAGCTTGTTTATTAGCCTAGTGATTCTCTCATGATCTATTGCCTGAACACCAGCACCATCAAACCACAAGCCCTTTTGGACAAAATCCGCCTCGTAGGGGAAGCAGGCTATGACGGAATTGAACTTTGGCTTAACGACGTTTGGGAATTCGTGGCCCGGGGAGGCGAGGTCTCGGACGTGCAAAAAGCAATCGCCGATCAAGGAATGATCGTTCCTTCGGTGATCGCCATGCGACAATGGGGCGACTTCGAGGGATGGGAGCATCAACTTGTCTTGGATGAGGCCCGTAGAAGGTTTGCCCTGGGAGCCCGTTTGGGAGCCCCGTTCATCGTTGCCACCCCTCCGCTCGAAATGTCGGAGACCGGTCATTTGCCCGAGAGGTACGTTGAATTGCTTGAGATTGGACGCGAGGAAGGGATACGTCCGACCTTCGAGTACATCAGTTTTTTCAAATCCGTTCACACACTCAAGCAAGCATGGGAAATCGTTCAAAAGACGGGGAACGATGATGCCACCCTCATTCTCGATGCCTTCCACAATTGGAACAGTGGGTCAACCTTGGAAGACTTGCGGGAAATCCCCATCGACAAAATCAGTCATTACCATGTCGACGATGCCTGCCATGGCAAAGAACCAGGTGCCCAAACCGACCCCGACCGCGTGATGATCGGAGATGGACAGATCGATTTGGCTGCGGAGATCGAGGTTCTGCGGGAAATCGGATATGATGGAACGGTAAGCCTGGAACTCTTCAACGAGCAGTGGTGGCAAAAAGACCCTGCGGAAACCCTCAAAATCGGACTTGAACGGATGAAGGAGCTTTTCGAGAAATGAACCTTTCAAAATATTTCAGAAAAAAAACTAATTTTTCTTCTGGTTTTGCGTCTTTACCCTGCAGATGCATAACCCAACAAAATATTTAGAATGCCCGAACAGAAGGACTCTCCCATCTCCGCTGATCAAGCGATTGGTGCCGAAAGCCAATTGGGCGAATGGTTTGAAAAACTCGAAA
Source organism: Opitutia bacterium (assembly GCA_038121045.1). Taxonomy (GTDB): domain Bacteria; phylum Verrucomicrobiota; class Verrucomicrobiia; order Opitutales; family Seribacteraceae; genus Seribacter. The sequence continues at coordinate 4,324 of JAYOMW010000162.1, read as the reverse complement.
GACCGCTCATGATCTACGCCTACCAAACCTTGAACGACCGGGAGGAAGCCATGGACATGGTCCAGGAAGCGTTCACGCGTTTCTTCAAAGAGGAAAAAAAGGTCCGCGAACCCAAGGCTTGGCTTTACCGGACTACAAGAAACTTGTGCATCAGTCACTTGAGAAAGCACGGGCGTCTGAGTATGATTGGGGAGGAAGAACAAATGGACTTCTTGGATGATTCGGCCGAAAAAGATGAGGATCCCGCGAAAAAAATGGAAAAAAAGGAGGCTCGGGGTCGCGTCCGGCACGCCATATCCATGTTGCCCGATGACTTGCGCGAATTGATTAAAATGAAGTTCGACCAGAAAATGAGCTACAAGGAAATTTCTAAAAAAAGCGGGCTAAGCGTAAGCAACGTGGGCTACAAACTGCATGGCGTGATCAAGAATTTGGCAGTGGAATTGAAATCGGAGGGGTTTGCATCATGAATGAGGAGAATGCCAAAAGTCCCGACGAAGGTCGTTTGATCGACTACCTTTTGAACGAATCGAGTCCCGAAGAAAGAGCCGAAGTCGAGAGACTTTGCAGCCAACATGATGATTGGAACAAGGCGAAAACGGCATTGGAGAGCACCCTCGGATTGATCAAGGATGCGTGCAAGCAACCTGCAATTGAAGTCGAAGGCGAAATGAAATTGGACGCCAACCGCCGCCAAGAGCTTGAGGCCCTCCTCTCGAACAAGCCAAATGAAACGACGGAGCAATCTCCAAAAGAGACCGACACGGAAGAAAGACCCCTTGCTTTCAAGCCCGCCGTTTGGGCTCCCTTGGCCGCCGCCGCTTGTGCAGCCTTTCTCGTTTGGGCTTCCGACTCCATGGATCAGGAAACAGCCGAAGAACAACTTGCCGACGCCGACCTTAAGCCTGCTGTTAAAGGAGAGAAAAACGAGAACTTGCCCGCAATTGTGAACGAAAATACAACTCTGCGCCAGGCAGATCGGAAATGGGTCAAAGAGGGGGACGCCTTGGCAGATCCAAGTTCTTCCCTCGCGCTCAAAGAATCCCCAAAAGAAAATCAGGATGCTCCTGCGCTAGACGAATCGGGAATTCCAAAAGAATTGATCGCGAAACTTGATCGTCAGGCTTCGCGAGGAGCGCACGAAGTTTTAGGCAGACGCGCCTTCCAAGACGTCGATTCATTGAATCATAGTCTCGAAAAAGACGCTAACGCGATCTCGCTTGCCGATGCCTTTGCCAAACCTGTGCCCGAATCGGCTTCCGGCAACTTTTCAAGGGACTCGGGCTTAGCCGCTTTGCGTGAGCGATCCGGCGTAGTTGCAGGCGGTTCATCCACCCCCGCACCCGTTCCATCTGCTCCAACGGTTGCATCAGCCGAAAAGGCTTCGAAAAACCCAACTACCGGCAAAGCCTCAAAGATCAATCGAATAGGGGGACAAGGATCAGCCGAAGCCGAATATGTTGCGGAGAACACAACGGATTTTGAGAGCAAAAACATAGCAAAAGATCTTTCCCTCAGCACAGAGCTTAAGGACGACCTTGCCTCGGCATACAAACCCAAACTTTCGGAAACGAGCTCAAAGGATAAAATCAGAGCGGAATTAAAACAGGTTGCAGAGCTCCCCGCTCAGCCCAAGAAAAGCTCCAGGGTTTCCTCAAAAAGATTGAAGCCATCGTCTTGGACGGAATTGGTTAAGAAACCCTCTTCCAGCTTTCTCTTCAACCAAGACGGACAAGCCTTGGGAGAAGTGGCAATCACTCAATCCGAAGGGAAAACGAGTGTGATCCGTAGAATGGGTGAGATCAGACAAGGAAAAAGATTCCTCCTCACGCCCGGTCCATTTGAGCTTCGCATGACCGACCAACTCGGTTCCGTGGTCATTCTTTCGGGTGAACTGAAGAGAAGATCAGAATTCAAGGACCTCGACTCCAAAGACGCGGAAAGCAGCTCAAACGGCTCCCGTGACGGAGATTACGAATTCGTGGCGAAAGAGGCCTGGTGGCTCGATCAAAACGAAGTTCGCCAAGCCTTGCCCGTCAACGAGCTTGCCCGCTAGGACAAAAAAATCATCAGAGGCTGTGCAGACCACGCCCGTCGACACTCAAGGCAGCTTCCTTGAGCGACTCTGAAAGCGTAGGATGGGCATGAATGGTTCGAGCCAAATCCTCGGCCGATCCACCGTACTCCAAATGAGCAACGGCCGAGGCAATAAGCTCGGACGCACCGCGGGCGACGATCTGTACGCCGAGCAATCGGTCCGTCTCCTCATGAGCCACGATTTTCACCATTCCGTCGGTTGCGCCGGTAGCGAGAGCCCGGCCATTGGCAGCCAACGGAAAAGTGCCCGCACGGGCAGGAATGTTTCTCTCCTTGGCTTGCCTTTCGCTCAGACCGACGTTCGCGATCTCCGGGTCGACGTAAACGACTCCGGGAACCATGTCGTAATTGACGTGACCTGCCTGTCCGGCCATGATTTCGGCACATGCTACTCCGTCTTCTTCGGCCTTGTGGGCCAGCATGGGGCCGGGAATCAAATCACCGATCGCCCGGACCCCCAGCACATTCGTTGAAAAATTCGCATCTACGAGAACCCGACCCTTTTCATCCTGCTCGATCCCGACCTCCGATAACCCGAGACCATCCGAACAGGGCGCTCTTCCTACGGCAACCAATACGCGATCGGCATCGATCTCAGCGGTTCCTTTGTCGTTCTCAATCGTCAGAGTAGTCTTTGTTTTGGTCGAACGGGCGGAAGTCACCTTGGTGGAAAGCATGAATTCAAGCCCTTGCTTGGAAAGTATCCGGCGTGCTGTTTTGGCTACTTCCGGATCCAACTGGGGGCAAAGCTCGGCAAGAAACTCGACGACCGTGACTTCAGTTCCGAGACGGGACCATACGCAACCGAGTTCAAGACCGATCGCCCCCCCTCCGACTACGATCATTTTCTTCGGGGTCTCTTCAAAGGCAATGGCATGATCGCTATGGACGATTTGCTTGCCGTCAAAGGGCAGAAAGGGGAGTTCCACGGGTTTGGAACCGGTGGCGAGAATGATTTCCTTGGCCGTTACAAGTTGTTTGGCCTCGGCTCCCGAAACCTCGACCCGTCCCTCTCCCAGCAAGCGTGCCGTTCCGGACAGAACGGTCACCCCCTTTTTCGAGACCAAGCCCATTACACCCTTTCCGAGCTGGTCGACGACCGCATCTTTTCTTTTCATCAAAGCGGAAAGGTCGTGGGTTATTCCTTTGGCCACGATGCCGTGAGCGGACGCGCCATGCTTGACTTCATGGTAAATCTCGGTCGAATGCAGAAGGGCTTTGCTCGGAATACAACCGACGTTCAAGCAAGTTCCCCCCAAGCGTGGGTTTTTCTCCACAAGTGCGGTGTTCATGCCCAATTGGGCACATCGAATGGCGCATACGTACCCCCCGGGCCCGGCACCGATTACAACGACGTCGAATTTCTTCAAGTCGGTCATAATACTAAATTCCGAGGGCCAGTCGGGCCGGCTCTTCGATGGCTTCCTTCACCTTGACCAAAAAAGTGACCGCTTCCTTGCCGTCGACCACCCGGTGATCGTAAGACAGGGCCAAGTACATCATCGGACGGATGACGATCTCACCGTTGCGAACGACGGCCCGTTCTTGAATGGCGTGCATGCCCAAAATTCCGCTTTGGGGAGGGTTGAGAATCGGTGTCGAAAGCATCGATCCGTAAATCCCTCCATTAGTGATGGTAAAGCAGCCCCCTTGCATGTCCTCGAGGGTAATTGTCCCCGACCTCGCTTTTTCGGCATAGCCGACGATTCCCTGCTCGATCTCGGCAAAGGAAAGCTTTTCGCAATCGCGCAGGACCGGGACAACTAAGCCTTTCTCAGTGCCTACGGCTACTCCCACGTCGAAATAATGGTTTTCCACAAGATCGCTTCCCTCGATCCGCACGTTCAAGCCGGGAACCGCCTGCAAGCCATGAACGACTGCCTTGACAAAAAAGGACATGAACCCGAGCTTAACTCCGTTTTGCTTTACGAAAGACTCCTGATGCCTCTTGCGCAGAGCCATCACTGCGGATAGGTCCACTTCGTTGAAGGTGGAAAGGATAGCAGCGTTCTGCTGAGCCTCCACGAGGCGAGAGGCGATCTTTCGACGGATAGGGGACAGGGGTCGGCGGGTGCTTCGCCCATCAGCCTTTTTGTCCGCGCTCGCAACCGGAGCAGGCTGGCGCTTGGCCGCGGCTGGAGCTTCGGCAGGGGGAGGCGGAGTCACATGTTGCTTGGAAGCCGACAAAACGTCGGCTTTGGTGAGGCGACCGTCCTTGCCCGTACCC
>JAYOMW010000161.1:2764-6852 GCA_038121045.1 Opitutia bacterium | reverse complement strand
CGAGTGGAGTCTTGGCCCGAGGCGGAGCCGGGCCAAACGACCCGAGCGGAGCCCGGGCGTACCTTTACATCTAGTTCTGGTCGCGAGGGCGTAGCCCGTGGCGATCCGCTAAATTTCCGTACCCGAACCTCATCGCCCGGCTTCAGTCCCAATACCAAACGGGCAACCGGACGGGCTTTTCCCTGAAGATCCGGAGGGTTTTGGCGGGGATGTGCCTCTTGTGCACGATGACGTGGTCGACGTGCTCGTCGAACCAGGAATCAAAGAGGGTCCAAAGTCCCTTCTGGCCCTTGTCGTCCCCCCAACTGTTCTCGATCAGCCATTTTTGCGGGACGCTTTTCTTGAGATCAACTCCGATGATGGCCATCATGTGGCCGGCTCTAGGAGCGCAGAGTCGCTTCCGTTCCGCTTTGGTCAGGTCCATTTTGATTCCGAAAAGGGATTCGTAGTCAAAGAGCTTGTGTTCCATCAAGCCGTGCTTGGTCGACTGATCGATTCCCATGTCGACCCCGAAGGGAATCGGTTCGTCGGCAAGGATTGCTTTGAGGCAAATCTTCTTGATCGCGTCGATCTCGAGGTTCACGAAGTTCATCTCGTCGGCCCCGACCGCGCAGTATTGTTCCTCAAACAGGTAATGCTTTCCGAAGGGTCTGTCGGGGGCATGGAACAGGCAGTGGTAGTCGGAAAGCTCGAGGCCGACGGTTTGCTGGAAAAAACTTTGCGGGGTGTATTTCTTGAGGGCGGTGAGGCGGTCTTGTCTCACGCCTTTCTTCTTGCCTCCTTTTGAGTTGTTCCGCTTCTCGTGGCGCCATTCGAACTCGGTGGGCGGAACCCCCAGGTTCAGGCTGAGAAAGCGGAAGACGTCTTCCATGGCTTCTTCCTTGATTTTGCGCAGCACCGTCTCTTTGGAACCGCGGTCGCTCTCCCTCAGGATTTCCGTGGCCTTGGCGCGGAGGAGTTCGGCCAGCACCTGGCTCATGACGCGGGTGTCCTTGTTGTTCTTCGTCTCGGGCATGACCGAAGCGGGAACCAGGCCGTATTTTTCGATCAGGGCTTTTGCATATCCCCACCATCCCCCGTCCCCGGCAATCCACTGGTTGAGGATTTTCCAGGTGCGGTCGAGAGGATCGGCTTTCCGCAGCCTGATTACGCCCTCGAGATAACGGTTCGCTTTTTCCAAAAGATCCCAAAACTGGAGGTAGGCGGTGGAGAACTCGAAGTTTTCCAAGCCGAGCTTGCTCATGACCTTGGGCCGCAGAAGGTTGAGCGAGGCATGAAGCCAGCAAAGCCCGGCCGCTTTCTGGTTGGTGATGCCTTTGGTCGTGACCCGGTGGCTGAAATGCCCGTCGTCCTTGGCCTTGAGCTCGTGGCTCAGGGCGAGCTGGCTCAGATCGGAATGGGCGATGGCGTTGAAACGGGCCCGGTCGGCCTCGTTCATCTCGAAGGAGGCACGCAAGCGGGCCAGCACGGGACCGGAAAGGGATCCCTTGGCAGGCCCGGCGGGTTTGCGTTTTGCGGACGCCTTGCCGGTCATGGATGCCTGGAGGTCGCCCCCTTGATCAGGCGATCAGTTTGCGGGCCGCCAGGTTGTTGAGCCGGTGGGTGACCTCGATGACCCCGTCGGTCACCGCCTTGTTGTAAGTGCGCCCGTCCGTGGTGTCGACTCCGTGCCCTTTGACAGCCTTGCGGAGCGGGGCGAGAGCAGGGTCCTGGTGATGGAAGAGTTCGACGAAAACGTGCTTGAGCTTGCCCGTAGGGGCATAGGCGGCAAGCAAGGCTCCGATCCATCCGTCGTCGGTGGAGAGGCATCCGCGGGTGGTCTTGGCGGAGGCGTGGAAGATTCCGAGGGCGTCGTTTTTCGCCAAGTCCTTGATGACCTTTTCATTCTCCTCCATCGAAAGATCGGAATCACCGCAATGAGCCGCATCGATCATGACCTTGAAGAACTTCTTCTTGATCTTCTTGTTGATTCCCATGACCACGGTGGCGGCCTTGGCCGCGTTGGTGAAGTTCTGAAATTCGACCCCGCGCAGAAACTCGAGGTGCCAAGCTTCGATCGGGCTTTTGGCCAGGCCGCTTTCCTTGAAGCAGCGGGCATGGACCTTGATCACTTGCTTGACTGCATTGTCAAAGGCTTTTCCCTTCAGCTTCTTGCCGGACAGCCATTCCTCGAAGGAAGTGGAGGAGACGTGCTTGACCTTGTATTTCTTGGCCACCGCCAGCCCGGAGTTGAGCATGTCGACAACGGCATCCTCGTCCTTCGGGTTGAGCGGGTTGGCCCCGCCGACCATCATGATGAGGTGGACGTTGAGCTTGAGGGCGCGAAACCCTTTGAACATGTCCTCCAAATCCTTCGGATCGGTTCCCGGGAACAAGGTGACCTGCACGTTGTTCAGTTTGACCGGGGAGGTTCGGCAAAGCAGGCGCATGCCGGACACGACCTTGAGATCGCCCGAGCGGGTGCGGGGGAGTTTGCCGGATTCGTCCGGGGCGAGGGCCCCGACGAACATGAGGTGGGTGGGGACGACGCCGATTTCGACTTTCGATCTGTTTCTGAGGGTCATGATGCTAAAAAGGGTTTGAGTGGTTAGGATGGGGTGAGAAGAAAACGATTCATTGAAAAATTCGTCGGATAATCAAGGAAATTGTCTTTTCTACAAATTTCGTAGCGACGTTTCCTTTGCTCTTGGTTTGTATGCGGGGATGAAAATGCTCGTTCGATCTCTCGTCTTCTTCCTTGCCTGCCTGCAGGTTCAAGCCAATCAGGAGACCAGGCCCAACATCGTGGTCGTTCTTTGCGACGACCTGGGTTACGGGGATTTGGCCTGCTACGGGCATCCGAAGATCAAGACTCCCCACTTGGACCGGATGGCCAAGGAAGGGATTCGTTTCACAGACTTTTATTCCACCGCCCCGGTTTGCTCGCCTTCGCGGGTAGGTTTGCTGACCGGTCGCAGTCCGAATCGGGCGGGGGTATACGATTGGATTCCAAGCGGTCGCGAGGTGCATATGCGGGCCTCCGAGGTGACCATTCCTCAACTGTTGAAGAAGGCCGGATACGCAACTTGCATGTCGGGCAAGTGGCATTGCAACGGGAAGTTCAATTCCCCTCAACAACCTCAGCCCGATGCGGCCGGGTTCGATCATTGGTTCGGTACCCAGAACAACGCCAGTCCGTCTCATGAAAATCCGCAAAACTTCGTACGCAACGGCCAGGCGGTCGGGCCCTTGAAGGGCTACAGTTGCCAGCTCGTGATGGACGAGGCCTTGGGTTGGTTGGAAAAACAAAGGGCCAAGGATCCCCGGCAACCGTTCTTTCTCTACGTTGCCTTTCACGAACCCCACGAACCGGTGGCTTCGCCCAAGGGCATGGTCGATCAGTACGACGGAATAGCCAAGAACCTCAACCAGGCTCAGTACTTCGCCAACGTGACGAACCTTGATGCCGCCGTGGGCAAGTTGACGAAAGCCCTCGAGGCCATGAAGCTCGATGAAAATACGCTGGTCATCTTTACCTCCGACAACGGACCGGAAACACTTTTGCGCTATGGTCCGAGGTCAGGGCGCTCTTTCGGTGTCGCGGGCCCTTTGCGGGGAATGAAATTGTGGACCACCGAGGCCGGCTTTCGGGTTGCGGGAATCATGCGATGGCCGGCCCGCATCAAGGCGGGCCAGGTAAGCGATCGTCCCGTCTCGGCCCTTGATTTTCTGCCCACCTTTTGCGAACTTGCCGGAACCCAACCCCCGAAAGACCTGGCCTTGGATGGGACAAGCTTTTTGCCTGCCCTCGAGGACAAACCGGTCCTTCGCAAAAAGCCCTTGGTCTGGGTCTATTACAGCGCCCTCAACCAACGCCGGGTCGCCATGCGCGACGGGCCATGGAAGGTCTTGGCGAAATTGAGCATTGGCAAGCTCAAGACGATTGACTCTCGGAATGCGGACCAGGTCAAAGGGGCCACCTTGTCCGACTTCCAGGTGTTCGACCTTTCCAAGGACGTCCGGGAGAAGGAGGACTTGGCGAAAACCAACCCCGCGAAGTTGGCCGAGCTGAAGAAAAAACTGGAGGTTCATTATCGGGAACTGGTCGA
>JAYOMW010000161.1:0-2664 GCA_038121045.1 Opitutia bacterium | reverse complement strand
TTTCGATCCAATTCGGCCCAATCACCTTTCTGACGCACAATAGCGTTGATTTTTCCCGTCGAATCGGGTCATGAACGAGGGGTGTCTACTTTTGCTCTCATGCCCCCTCACCGTATCCTGATTTTAGCCATCGGCTTCTTCGGGTGGCTTGGGGCGTACGCTTTTGCGGAAGGTCAAACCAAGGGGGTCTCCGAAGTCAAATTCCGCAGTTCGGCCGATGACAGTTTGCAATGGACCAAGTTTTTCGCGCCCTCTTCCAACGAACCCGTTCCTCTTGTGGTTGCCTTGCACACTTGGTCGTCCAATTGGAAGCAATCCTCCCAAAAGCCGATCGAGGACTTTTGCGTGAAGAACGGATGGGCTTACCTGCATCCGGATTTTCGGGGACCCAACCGCACCCCGCAAGCGACCGGTTCGGAACTGGTCATCGGGGATATCGTGAGTGCGGTCGAGTATGCCTGCAAGCAAACCAAGGTGGACAAGAAAAGAATTTTTCTGTTCGGGGCCTCGGGGGGTGGGTACACCTCGCTGGTCATGGCGGGCAAGAGACCCAATTTGTGGGCGGGCGTATCGGCCTGGGTCCCGATTTCCGATTTACGGGCTTGGCACAAGGAGTGCAAGGCGAAGGGCCTGAAGTATGCCCGGGAGATCGAGCTTTCCTGCGGGGGCGCTCCGGGTTCCTCCCCCAAGGCGGACCAAGAATATGCCAAGCGTTCGCCACTCACCTTTTTGAAGAAAGCAAAACGGGTCAACTTGTCCATCAACGCCGGAATCCTCGACGGGCACAAGGGAAGCGTTCCCATCAGTCATTCTCTCCTCGCCTTTAACGAGGTGGCGGAGAACAAAGACCGGTTGCCGGTCGAGGAAATCAACTACTTTACGGAGAAGGCTCAGGTCCCTGCTGCTTTGGCCCGTCCAATCAAGGATCCATCCTTCGGGAAGAAGACACCGCTCTTTCGCAGAACCTCGGGGTCGGCCTCGGTAACGATTTTTCAGGGTGGGCACGAATGGGTGGCCCCGGTCGTACTTGCTTGGTTGGAGGCCGAAAACAAACGAATCCTCGATGATAGGAACAAATGAAGGTCAGGAACGGAATACAGGGATTGAACGGTCTTTGGCCAGCTTGCCGGAAGGCCTTGGCATGGGCTGGGCTTTTGTTTGCGGGCGTTTCGCCCGGAGCCCAATCCCATCCGAACGTTGTTTTCATTCTCGCGGACGACTTGGGCTACGGAGACGTCGCCTGCTATAACCCCGAGTCGAAAATCCCCACGCCCAACCTCGACCGGTTGGCCAAGGAGGGCTTGCTTTTTACGGATGCTCACAGCCCGTCCACGGTTTGCACGCCCACCCGGTACAGCGTGCTCACCGGGCGCATGGCCTTTCGTCTCAATTACAAAGGGGTCTTTACCGGGGTGGGGGGACCCTGTCTGATTACCCCGGATCGCCTGACCCTGCCCGGCATGCTCCGCAAGAAGGGCTACGAGACGGCGATGTTCGGAAAGTGGCACGTCGGCATAACTGCCTATGATGAAGAGGGAGCGCCTATCCATCAGAATGGACTGGAGGCGGTGAAAAGAATCGATTATGCACGGCCTTTACGGGGCGGGCCCGTGGATCGCGGATTTGATCATTTTTTCGGAACGATCTGCTGCCCAACCACCGACTGGCTTTATGCCTACGTCGATGGGGATCGCATTCCCGTTCCGCCCACCCATATCGTGGACCGCGGTCCTTTGCCCAAACATCCGTATTCCCGGGACAACCGGCCGGGCATGATCGCCCCTGATTTCGACCTCGAGGCGGTCGACCAGGTCTTTCTCAAGAAGAGCCTCGCGTTCCTCGCCCGACACAAGAAGGAAAAACCGGACAAGCCTTTCTTCCTCTTTCATTCCATGCAGGCCGTACATCTGCCCTCCTTTCCAAGCGAGAAATTCAAAGGCAAAACGGACTTGGGGCCTCATGGAGACTTCATTCACGAGATGGATCACGTGGTGGGAGAATTGACCAAGGCCCTCGAAAAACACGGCTTTGCCGAGGACACCTTGCTTGTCTTTTCCAGTGACAACGGACCGGAGGTGCCCACCGTCATTAACATGCGCAAAACCCACAAACATGACGGTTCCCGACCTTGGCGGGGCGTGAAGCGCGACAATTGGGAAGGCGGGCACCGCGTCCCCATGCTGGTGCGTTGGCCCGGTCAGGTGAAGGCGGGGAGCGTATCCGATCAAACCGTCTGCCTGACCGACTTGATGGCCACTTGCGCGAAAATCGTGGGAGCTGAATTACCGGACGACGCGGCCGAGGACAGTTTTGATCTCTTGCCCGTCTTTCTTGGCCAAGCGGACAAGCCGGTACGAGAGTTTACTCTGCACCAAACCATTAGCCTCGCGCTTGCCATCCGGCATGGCGACTGGAAGTACCTCGACCACAAAGGATCGGGCGGAAGCAATTACAACCGGGATGGCGAATGGGGGCTCAAGCAATACGCTTTGCCAGAAAAAGCCCCGGAGGCCCCCGGGCAGTTGTACGACTTGAAGAACGATCCGGGAGAAACGGACAACCTATACTTCAAAAAGACTGAGATCAGGAAAGAATTAAAAGCCAAGCTTGAGGAGCTCAAGAAAAGCGGGAGGAGCGCCCCGAAGAGGTAAGCCTCTTTCTTTC
>JAYOMW010000160.1:3698-6901 GCA_038121045.1 Opitutia bacterium | reverse complement strand
TTCTTTTCGCCCTCCTTTCTTGGATCTGGTTTGTCTTTTATTTGATTGTGTTCAAGTAAAGATCTCAGTGTATTTGTATTTGCGAACTGTTTCCGGTTTTTTCAGCCTTGCCTTGGTTGTCGCATGGTCGCTGCTTTTTTGTCTGCCTGATGCAGAGGCAAAAAAGATAACGGTCGGTGTCAAGCCCGGCTTGCAGTTCGACCCAAAAGTTCTGCACGTCCAGCCTGGAGAGCAGGTAGAGCTGACTTTCGACAATGTCGACGAAATGATGCATAATTTTGTCCTTGTTCAACCCGGTTCCCGCATGGAAATGGTTGAGGCGGCGATAGAATTGGGTGCGGAGGGTCCCGGGCTTCACTACGTGCCGAAGTCCGACAAGGTGCTTGCTTCGACCCAGGTCGTTCTGCCAGGCCAAAAGGAGATCGTTCGTTTCAGGGCACCCTCAAAGGAGGGTCAGTATCCCTATGTTTGCACGTTTCCCGGGCACGGCTTTCTGATGCATGGGACTCTTTTCGTTTCCAAGGAGGTTCCCAAAGAGATCAATTTGGCCAAGCAAGATCCCGAGGAGGATGGTTCGGCCTGGGGAAAGTTCTCAAATCAGGGCGGTGCCATAGTGCACAGGACTTTTATGCCTGACAGCAGTCCGGCGGCCATTGCGGTAAACCTGCCGGGTGGACATTCCTATTGCTGGGATGCAGGGGTATGCCGGTTGCGTTATGCTTGGCGTGGCGGGTTCATCAAAAAGAACGGGAGTTTCGGCCGATGGCGTACCCTTCCGACCATCGAGGGCTTGGTTTATCTCATGGAGGACAGATTCCCTTTTCGGGAAACGGGTTTGGCTTCGGCCCAAGTACAATTCGACGGGTACCGGATGATCGATGGCATCCCGGAATATCGCTATCGGGTAGGCGAATTGAAAGTCAGTGAGTATTTGACGAAACTGCCCGGCAAAAGCGGCTTGATCAGGAGATTCAAGATCGATGGCGCCGCCAATGGTATCGTTTGGGAGATTGATCCTGACAGCGGAGTTTCCTATTCTTTCGACAAAGGCATGTTCTCGGATTCTGCTTGGCGACTGACCAAGGAGGAGTCTCGTAGTTTTCAGGTCGAAATGGAGGAATTGCCCGGAAAGTTTCCGTTGTTGCGCCTCGGGATGGACGACTTGGCGGTCTGCTACAACCGGAAAGGCGATCTTCATCCGGGCGCCATTGGTCAGTCTTGGCTCATGAGGGGGGGCAAACCTATCGTTCCCGCCCAACAAACAGGAGATTACTCGAATGGGGCCTCCCTCTCCTTCTGGCTAAAGCTTTCGGACCCATCGAGACCCGTTTCCAATCTTGTTTTTTGGGAAAAGGGTGGCGGAGTTTCTTACCGGTCACATGGGGATCCATTGGTCTTCGGATCTACGGTCGAGCCTTTTGCCCCCAACCTCGAAGGAATCTTTGAGGCGGAAGAAGCCAAATTCAAGGGGCCTTCCCGCACTGGAGCCAACGGTGGTTTCTTGGGGTCGGGGTATCTCGATTTCGGGAGCAAAAAGGGGGAATACGTCGAGTGGGACGTGACGATTACTCAGGATGGTTCGTACACGTTGCGCTTCCGCTACGCGAGTTCCGACGACCGTCCCCTGCGCTTGAGCGTGGACGGCCAAGAAGACCTACTTGCCCCTTCCCTGCCCTTTGCCGGCACGGGCAGTTGGACTGCGTGGCGCAATCAGGATCACAAAGTCGACCTGAAAAAAGGGAAGCGTCGCATTCGCTTGACTTCCATTGTCAACCGAGGACCGAATATTGATCGGATGGAGCTTACTGAGTTGAAGAAGACCGACAAACCCAAGGAAATTCAACCGTCTGCCAAGCCAGCAATGGATGATCAATGGCATTTGGTCTGCTTGTCTTTTGATGGCAAGAAGGTTCGCCTCTATCTTGACGGAGCTCTCAGCTCCGAGGAAAAGAGCGACGCAACCCTTTCAGGCAAGGTTTCCTTGGATGGTGGAAGCGGGCATCCGATGTATTATTTGGACGAATTGCGGGTCTATGATCGACCGCTTTCCGAGACTGAAATCAAGCGTTTGTTTGAAGATCGAGAGGAATTTGAAAAATGAGCCGATACTTTCTTTTGCTTTGCCTGAGCCTGACCTTGGGTAATTTCTTGCACGCTGCTAAAATCACCGACTTCTATGAAATAGAGAATATCCAGGCACCCGAACTTCTTCTTCAGAGATATGGAAATTCGAAGGGCGGACAGGGAACGCAGGCAGATGGGTTGGATTTTATGCCTGACGGGCGGCTGGTTGCTTGTTTCGTGGGCGGAGAGATATTTACGCTTAACTCAAAAACCGGGAAATGGAAACTGTTTGCCGATGGCTTGCATACTCCCCTAGGGGTCGTTGCCTTGAATGACCGCGAGGTCATGGTTTCGCAAAGGCCCGAACTTACCTTGCTCAAGGATTTGGATGGGGATGGGGTCGCGGATGAGTATTCGGCTTTCAGCGATGGCTTCGGTGTGTCCGGGAATTACCATGAGTTTCATTTCGGTCCGGTTCGAGACAAAGCCGGAAATTTTTACGTTGCTTTGGGTACTGCCTCAAGCGGCGCGGACGTCAGGTTCGAGAAACGGGGGCGGTTCGACAAGAGAAGCTACCTGCAAAGAATGTATGCTTGCGTTCCCTACCGGGGTTGGGTTTGCCAAGTGACCAGGGAGGGTGAATTCATCCCTTGGGCAAGCGGTTTGCGCACCCCGAATGGTCTTGGGTTTGATCTGGATGGAAACTTGTTCGTCAGCGACAATCAGGGGGATTGGGTCGGAACAAGCAAGCTGCACCATATCGAAAAGGGAAAGTTCTACGGACATGCGGCAAGTCTTCTTTGGGATAAAAATTGGACAAGGGGACGACCCGTGGACTTGCCTGTTCTTAACCTTGATACAATGAGGGAGACGGCAGCCATTCTCTTTCCTCATGGAAGCATGGCCAATTCACCTACACAGCCTTTGGTCGACTCGACTCAAGGCAAGTTCGGTCCATTTGCAGGTCAAATGCTCATAGGTGAAATGAATAAGCCTCGAATCATGCGGATCATCACGGAGAGGGTTGGAGGGAAAATCCAGGGTGCCTGCCTCCCCTTTTACGACGGGAACGGGCTTTCGACGGGAAACAACCGGTTGGCCTTTGATCCGAACGGAAAAACTCTTTGGGTGGCCCATAG
>JAYOMW010000160.1:0-3688 GCA_038121045.1 Opitutia bacterium | reverse complement strand
GCCCACGGTTGGGCAGGAAGTCGCGGGATTCAGAAGATTACCTGGAAGGGAAAGTCGCCCCCTGAATTGCTTTCCATCAATCTGGCTCCAAAGGGTTTTTCCATGACCTTCACGGTTCCCATGGACAGGGAGTCGGTTTCCAATCCTGATAACTTCTCAACCAAGCTCTACACTTACAAGTATCATCAGGGGTATGGTTCGCCGCAGGTCAGCCAGGAAACCCGAAAGCCCGCCGAAGTTACGGTTTCCAAGGACGCAAAGACGATCCTCTTGGAGTTTGAGGAGATGACTCCCCGGCGCGTATACGAGTTTGATTTGGGAAGCCTCTTGACTGCGGAGGGTGGAAAGCTCGTCAATTCATTGGTGGCTTACCACGCTCATAACTTGCGAAAGTAAGGGAAGGCTCCCGATTTAGTCCTTGAGGCGGTTCAGGGTGTACCAAGCAAACCCATTGGCCATTTTCGAGCCGTCCTTAGCCGTGATCGCACCAAGGTTAAGCTTGTAAACCCTGTTTTTCTCCAAGGTTACCCCGATGTTTACTGCAAGGCCATCCTTGGAAACTTGAACGCTGGCCGGTTTTTCCTTTGTCAGGTCGGTTTTCGGGGATCCGTACTTGGGATGGTAATGATAACCCCAACGCTCGACTGAGTACTTTTCCAGGTCTCCGGCAAGTGTCTTGTCTGCAGGCTTGGTAAAGGTGATGCGAAAACCCTCCTTGGTCAACTTGACGTCATGCATGGAGAACGGAGTCGTCTTGCCGTCCCACTTTACCTGCTGGAGGCCAAACTCCTTTCCGCCTGCGGAACCCCACCCTCTTCCAGTTTGCCCGACCCATAGGGTTCCGTCTTTGCCGAAGACGTGCCGGATGCATCCGGTTTGGAGACGGTTGACGAAATCGAAGATCACCCCTTGGTATTCACCGCCGACTTTGTCTAGGGAAACCCGCATGATGTTGGAGCGACTCTGATCTCCGATGAACATCTGGCCGGCAAAGGGTCCGAATTTACCACCGGTGTAGTCGAAAATGGGTTCTCCAGGCGAATTGGCCAGTTCCCCATGCGGAATCCACACGGCTGGCCGCTTCCATAACTTTTCGTAGTCCTCGATTGGGATGGCGTTGAGATCCTTGCCCTCGAAATCCGGATGATCGGTAAGGGACGAGGGATGGCCGTGGAAACGCCCCTCGACTATGTGATGCAAGGAACTGGAAGCTTCCCAGTCACCTTGGTTGTCGGTGAAGAAAAGCTCGTCGTCCTTGTTGATTCCAATTCCTGCGGGAGAACGCATACCTGAGGCGAAGGGCTTGAATTCACCCTTGGGCGTGACTTGGAAGCCCCAACCACGGTATTTGGCAGCCCTCCCCATCTTGCCTTCGGTGTCCTTGTACCCCTTGGTCCATACGCGAGCTATGTCCCATTTTTTGCTCCTTGCCCAACCTGGCCAGGAAAGCGAGGTGTTGAGAGTGCCATAAAAATTGCCGTGGCTGTCCCGAACGAGGCCAAATGCATATTCGTGGTAATTGTCGGTTACGCCCCAACCTGCGTTGAAGCTTTCGTAAAGGTCGGCCTGACCATCCTTGTCGGTATCAATCAACTTGGTGATTTCGGGGCGCTGAATGACGTAGGTCTCGCTGCTCTTTGGGTCGATCCAGATGCCCAAAGCCTCATGCAATCCGTCGGCAAAGAGGGACCACTTCTCGTTTTCGGGGGAATATTTCCACACTTCCCCTTCGCGGGTGCAGATGAAAAGGTTTCCGTCCGGAGCGAATTCCATGCCTCCCACACCCAGGGAAGTGCCTTCGGGCGTTTGAACCGTCGTAACGGTATAGCCGGCGGGAATTCGATTGGGTTGCTCTTGCCCGTGCCCTGCATGGATGGAGATGAGCAGAATGAGTGCGAATGGAATGATTTTCATGACAAACTAAAGGTTTTGCTCGATGCTGATGAAAAACTCGGATGCTTCTTTGGCGGGAATTCGAACATACCCTTTCTCGGGATGCCATTTTCCAGCGGTTGAAGAAACGAGCAAACCCTTGGAGTCCATGAGGTAAAACAAGTCTCTTTTTGCCTTTTCCGCACGGAAGCCGAGGGTGAGCCCTTTCTTTTCCGGATGACCGGTTGCGGTTTGCTCGATCCTTACCCCGTCCACCTCGTAAAGAAAGGTTGGGTTTCCTTTGCGGGAATACCCGAGGAATTTGGTTTGAGGAGTTTTGTCCGGGCTGCCGAACCTCAAGGGGGACTCCTTGGCCCCCGTCTCGAACTTTTCGCCGAGAATAGCGCAAAGTCCTCCTCCGCGTCCTCGACGGTCCCGAGTTACGTTGATGAAGCCTCCCGTCCAACCAGTCCGTATCATGAGTTTCTCTGCATCAAAGAGATAGTTGACTCCTCCGGGAAGTCCGACCGCAATGGATCGTCCGGAATCGATGCCTGCGACGTGAACCCGTATGACGCGCGGTTCATCCCCGACCTCTATGACGCCGTTGCGCGGTGTAGTTGAGGCCGAGACTTCCTTGACTTGCGACAGGTCGACGGCACTTGGATCATCGACCACTTTCATGACACCCCGCATGGTCAGGGAATGCCCGGGGAAGGTGCATACGTAGGGATAATCACCCTTTTCTTTCGGGGCGGTGAATTCAACCAAAGCTTTTTTGCCCGGCTGAACAAGTCCAATGCTTGCGACAATGGATGGATCCTTGGGTACGAAGCCCATCTCCATGCCCTTCTCTCCAAGCTTGAGGGCGGCTTCGGCAATCCGGTTTGCGGTTTTCCCATCGCCTTTGACAAGAATCAGGTTGTGAATCATTTCGTCCGAATTGTCGAAGCTCAACCGGATGACGGATCCTGGTTTTACGGCAAAGGCTTCGGGGCTGAAGCGAAGTTGGCCATGAAGCGTTCCGAGGTTGATGTTGTAATCAGGCTTGGCCGAGACGAGAGAAGCAAGTCCAAGAATGAAAAGGGCAGAGAAGAGAGTAATCGATTTCATTTGATCCTGCACTATTGAAGCTTTCTTAAATCTAGCAAAGAAAAAAACAGAGCCTCGGGGATTTTTGAGCGATGCCCTTTTTGCTTTGTGACCCCGGGTAGAGTTCCGTTTCGATGCGGTACGTATTTTAGCCACCAAGTATCCGGCTCACTTCGCTTTTGCCGAGGTGATTGGATACGAGAGGCTGAGATCCATCGCCTTGAGCCTGCTGCCAAGAGCCAAGAAGGGATCCGTCGTCAAGAAACGTCGCCGAAACGTAACGACTGCAACCCGTGGAGTGAGGAGAGAGAAAAAGCGGGAAATCAATCGATATTTTGGAAAGCCTTGGGAATTCGTGGTCCCATCCCCATGCCAACCCACCCAGCTCTTCGCAAGAATAGCCTCTTGGTCTCTTTGCGGCCATGGGGTTCTGATCGAGGGGGCGAAGGCATTCGGCGCCATCGTAAAAATACAGGGAGATGGCGGGAATGTCCGTAAAGGGACCGGTTTTAGGTATGGGGAGACGCTCGGTAAGCCTGGAGCAGGCAACGTCCCAACTGTTTCCTCGGGGTAAAACGTTTTCCGATACGAGCTCAAAGTCTTGGCTCGTTCCTGATTGGCGACTGAGTCCAGTATTGGAGCTGGCCCAACTGAACGGGTGGTGGCAATAGGCAAGCTCCGTTGAGCCTGCGTTAATGCGGAATGCCACCGGATCCTTGACGGG
>JAYOMW010000159.1:3961-6930 GCA_038121045.1 Opitutia bacterium | reverse complement strand
GTGGAGGAAGGAAGGCCACGCAGTCTTCAGCCCAACCAAGTCTTATGTTTTGGGTTCCTCGTCGATGGGAGAAAAAACGATGCCATCTCACCCTTTGCTGAACGGGGTCCGTTCTTTCGCAGGGAAATACAGGTTATCCCATGCCCAGACGGCAAAAGGAGCCCAAATCGTGGCCAAGTGGAAAGACGGGAAGCCTTTGGTAACCTTCAAGTCGAACCCTTTCCCGGTAGTCGATTTGAACTTCTACCCTGTTTCCAAAAGAAAATCATCGAACGGATGGGACACCAAGACGGATGGTTGGAAACTGATGGCCAATGCTCTCGAATGGTCAGCCAATGGAAGCGTCCCGAGTTGGATCCAATCCGACAACCTTGCCGGAACCATCAAAGGAAACGCGAAATCACAGGCAAAGCTATCCTTTGATGCAACTGACTTGAGCGAAGGCAACTACTCCGCTGAATTCCGGGTATCATCCAACGATCCCTCCAAGCCCTACCAAACCGTTGCCATCCAACTCACGGTCAGAAAAAACGCAGCTCCCGTCGCCAAGCCTTCCTTGGTCAATCTGATCGAGGATTCCTCCAAGGCATTCAAGCTAAACGGATCCGACCCTGAGGGAGAGGCCGTCACTTACAGCCTGGTTTCCCAGCCCAAGAACGGCCGCCTTACGGGCAAAGCGCCCGATTTGACTTATATTCCGAATCCCAATTACAACGGTACGGATGAGATTTCTTTCAAAGTGTCCGATGGAACGAGAGAAAGCAACACCGCAAAGGTTCAGTTCAGGATTTCAGCCGTCAATGACGCCCCATGGGCCAAACCGGGCAAGGTCGTCTCCATGGAAGACGAACCGATTGTGCTTGGCTTTCAGTACGGTGATCCGGATGGAGACAATCTCCAACTCGAAGTCACCCAAAAGCCTCGAAATGGATTTATGATCAAGGATAATGGAAAATGGGTTTATTTCCCCAACCCACACTACAATGGCGGCGATTCCGTTAAGTTCAAGGCCTTCGATGGAAAACTGCGAAGCAACGAAGCTTCTTTGACCTTGGATATCAAGCCAAGCAATGACGCGCCAATCGCTTCCGACATAAAGGTAACGGCTCAAGAAGGCAAAAGAGTCTCCTTCGAACTGATCGCCGTCGACGTGGATGGGGACGCCATGACCTACGAATTGATCACGGCTCCGCAACACGGCAAAATAGAGGCAAACAAGAACAAAAGCTGGGCCTTCACTCCCTTCGAGAACTATAATGGAGCGGATTCTCTGACCTTCCGGGTTTCCGACGGAAAAGTGAGAGGCAACCTCGCACGAGTGACTTTCGAAGTAACTCCCCGCAACGACGCTCCCGTCGTAGCCTCATCGACCTTCGCTCTGATGGAAGACGGAGAGATCAACGTGAAGCTGGTTGCCTCGGATCCGGAAGGAGACAAACTCACCTTCAAAATCAACGCCTCCGCTCAAAATGGATCCCTTGCCGGCAACGGACCCAACTACACCTACAAGCCCGACGCCAATTACAATGGAACGGACAGCTTCACGGTCGTTGCCAACGACGGACAGTCCGATAGTCAACCGGCAACCATCACTCTTGTGGTAAGCAGCCAGAACGATGCCCCGAAACTAACCTCGATTGGAGTCCTCTCGGCATCTTACAGAGAAACAACCTTCCGGATGAAATTGGAAGCCGAAGATCCCGATGGGGACGAGCTTTCTTACGCTCTGGTTGAAAAACCGGCGAATGGAACCTGTTCCATCGAAGGGGACCAACTCGTCTATATGCCCAACCCCGGTTTCACCGGAATGGAAAACCTGAACATCGAGGTCTCCGACGGAACATTGTCCGAAACCGCGACACTCGGATTACCCATTCGCGAACATCCGGGATCCATTGGACTTTTCCTTGAGATCGATGAAAAAGCCCAAGGCGCGGACTTGATCCACGATTTGTACGCAATCAATGAAAAATTAAGCAAAACGGCCGATTACTTGATCAAACTGGACCTCGAGCAAACAAACGAAAGTTTCGTTGGCACGGTCTCCGGAAGTCAACCCGACGCAGAATGCATCACGTTGAATCAATGGAAAGATGAAATCGAAGGCTTCGATCCGAAAACCACCTTCACTTTCTACCCTCAAACGGAGAACGGACAGATTTCATGGTACGTCGGTTCTTTTTTGAAACTCCCATCTGGTACAGATACAGAGGTAGATGATAAAAGCTCTTACCCTGATAGTGACAAGCATGAGGAGGAGGATAAAAACGAAGAAAAGAAGGATCCAGGCGAATCGCCTGACTCCCCGGACCCCTCTTCGGTTCCAACCGAAGTTCCTGTCCTGACGATTCTCGACTTGCCGATGATCGTTCCAAACATGAACGCCGCAAACTGGTATTCTCTCAATGGTTTGGGTAACTTCTTCGACGCCGGCAACGGATGGGTTTTTCAACCCGAAATGGGTTGGTGCTTCACGGAAGTTTGCCAGCAAGACATGTCTCTCTGGGTATACAGCAAAAAACTTGGCTGGATGTGGATCAAATCGGATTTGCCCAACATGTGCTTCATGGAAGGTGACGTCGTCAATGGTTGGAGCTACTTCCCCAAGTCATCGGTAACCGAAGCAGGCCTACTCTTCGATTACGCAAATCAGTCCTGGATCAAGCTGAAGTAAGGCAAAAAAAGGATCTAATTAGTCTGAAAAGGATGACTCAGGGCAATCAAATGAACCAGATCCCGAAGACCTTTGCCGGAACCGGCCATCCCCTTCACCATTTGGTCGATGGCCGGGCGGTCGCCACTGTTCAGTTGGCGGCCTCGCGGGGGCAAACGGGCAGATGAATATTTCAAGCATAATCAACGCTTTGGATTTTCGAACCAGACTACGTTTTGGCTGCGCTGACCCGCTATGAGGATATCTTTGTCACCATCCCCATCCAGGTCGGTGATCATGGTGTCGTAAGCCATTT
>JAYOMW010000159.1:0-3861 GCA_038121045.1 Opitutia bacterium | reverse complement strand
ATATCTTTGTCACCATCCCCATCCAGGTCGGTGATCATGGTGTCGTAAGCCATTTGGTCACGACTGAGAACGTGGCGTGTAAAGTTGCCCTTGCCGTCGTTCTCGTACCAGACAGCAAGCTTGGATTCGTATCCAACCGTACTCATGTCGACGTCTCCATCTCCATCAATATCACCGAAATCGGTCGAGTGAGTGGAATCAATCGTATCGTCAATCATATGCGGTTTCCAATCCGGGGCCTCGAACCAAAGGACCCCCACCCCATGACCTCGAGTGGCCAAAATATCGATCTTGCCATCCCCGTTGACGTCGGCGGGCGCAGCGTGGGTGGCTCCGAGGTGCTCGCCGGCGCCCGGAAGCATTTCCCGACGCCAGGGCTTGGTTATATCCTCCCCTGAATAGTAGACCGCAAAGTAATTGCCGTTTTCAAAAGGTTTGCCCTTGGCTCCCATGGCGAAGTCGATGCGACCATCCCCGTTGACGTCCCCGAAGTCAAAGTAGTGACTGCCTCCCTGGGCCGTGCCTTTGGCAAGAGGAATGATGGTCCACTCGATCAGTTTCTTTTGTGAAACCTTAGGTTTGAGCCAGCATACCGATCGTGAATACGGTCCTTTGTCGTCGGTAAAATCATTGGCAATGAGATCGTTCTTGCCATCCTGATCGATATCGAAAGAACGGATGCAGTGAACCCCGAAGATCTCATCGGTGATCTGATGCATTTTCCATTCGCTCGAAGTCGGGTTCTTGTCCGGGCACTCGAGCCAAAAAAGCCCGCGCACGAAAGACCCCACGAAATCGAGATCCCCATCTTGATCCACGTCGTGCAGGACACTGTGTATGCATCGGCCCTTCAGTTTCGCATATTTGGGACCGGCGTGGGCAAGGATTTGCTTCTTTTCATAATCGGGACCGAGGTAAAGGAAGACCTTGCTGTCCGCGGAAAATAGAATCTCCTGATCTCCATCATCGTCATAATCGTGAGCGGTCGCGGAGTTTACGTGGGAACCGGAAAAGATTTCGTGACGAGGCCAATTCGCATCGTTTGCAACCAGCTTGAGAAAGAGAAGCACTTGTAATGAAAGGACAAATAAAAGTTTAAAAGTCATGGGTAATCTCCTTTGTTTTTAATGAACAAGCTCGATCCGGCTCCAGTAAGGGGGCTTCACGGGACCAACCGGAGGCTTGATTGAGAACTTCCGTATTAGGTTTAGGTATCTTCGGACGAGAAACCGGCTGAAACGACCACAGATTGACCTGATCTTCCTCGACCGCATCCATCTGCCCTGGCCAAACCGCTCCCTGTTTGATCCACTGTTCCAGCAAGCCAATTTCTTTGGCAGGAATGCGGTCCTCATCTAGTGGCATCTTAACGTCGGCATCGAGATGCTTCATGACATCAATAAGGTAACTCTTTTCCGAATGACCAGGGACCATCGCGACCGGACCTGAATCTCCTCCTTTGAGCATCTTTGACCGCAAATCAAGTCGCAAGCCGGACTCCTGTTCCTCCTCACCGTGACAATACCAACAGCGTTCTTCTAGGATTGGAACGATATCTCGCTGAAAGTCGACATCTTCGGCGATTGCTCGATGAGGAGTAGCAATGAACACGACCAGCGATAAGGCAATCGCCATCGGCAAGTAGTAATTCGAAACGGACGATGTCCGGCCAGTTTTACATGCTTTGGTTTTTCGGCTCACAGTGCATCCCTCCAGCCAGCATTCAGTTGTTCTGTCAGTTCCTTGATGAGAGTCGAATTCTCGCTGGCGATGTTTTTCGATTCCTGAGGGTCGGATTGATGATCATAAAGTTCCACGAAGATCGGTTTCGCTTGCGGATGGCGATGGTCTCGCCAAACGACCAAACGGTAACGGTCGGTTCTCATCGTGTAGCCCATCAGGTGTTCTTCAAATAGCTCGCGATTCCATGCAGCGGGGAACTGTCCGACGATCCGCTGTTCCACATCCTTGATCAGTGGGCCAAACCATGTCTCTCGCATACCGGATGACAACGGATTCGCAGCCCACTCTCTGAGTGCTGGATTTGGGTACTGACTGAACGCCGCCTTTTTCCACGAACGATTGGGCTCGTCCAGCAATGGCACGAAGCTATGTCCTTCGAGATGCTTGGGCTTGGGGATTTCCGCGAGCTCACACAATGTGGGGAAGATGTCGACCAGTTCTACGAGAGAGTCCGTCTTTGCTCCCCGAACTTTCATTCCGGGTGTCCGGATCATCAAAGGGACGCGGGTCGCGATTTCGTAGTTGGTCGCCTTACCCCAGACACCCATGTCGCCAAGGTGCCAGCCGTGATCGCCCCACACGACGATGACTGTATTTTTTCGCAGACCAGCTTCATCGAGCGCCTTGATCAGCAGACCGATTTGAGCATCGACGTAGCTCGTGCTCGCCAGATATGCATGTTTCAATGTCCGCGCGAGATCCGGTTCGAACGGGCCATACTTTGGGATGTTCGAGCGCGTACGGAGTTCGAATGAAGCATGCAACCCCATCGCGGCGCCATCAGTTGGAGCCATACCATCCGAGATGAGTGGGATCTGGCTTGAGTCGTACAGATCCCAGTACTTCGTGGGAGCACACCAGTTGAGATGCGGCAGGTGGTATCCCATACCAAGAAAGAACGGCTTGCCCTCTTTCTTCATCTGCTGCATCGTTTTGATGGCCAACAAGGTGTTATAGCCGTCGATGTAAGCATGGTCGGGAACGTCGGCACTTTCGAAAGCCGGTCCACTCGCCAATCCTCGCTTGGCCGCCACCCCATACTTGGCGAACATCTCCTTGAAGTTGTCGTTTCGGAGTTGGACATTCTCCTGGAGACGATATGGCCCGTTTGGCTTTTTGATATCCGGACCGAGCCACTGGGCTGGTTTGCGGCTCCAGGAACGGTCGTCGTCCGTATCGCCTTTGTGGAAAATCTTTCCAACATAAGCAGTCTCGTAGCCGTTAGCGATGAAGTGCTGAGGCAGAGTGAGAATGTCCGGTTGGAGTTCGCGCAAAGAAACGTAATTATGAAACAGCCCGGTTGTCTCCGGTCTCGTCCCAGTCATCAGGCTTGCCCGCGACGGCCGACAGATTGCCTGCTGACAGTAGGCACGATTGAATAACAGCCCGTCAGCAGCCAACGCATCCAGATTCGGTGTCACTGCGACTGGCGAATCGTAACAACCCAGCTCGGGACGGAGGTCATCAACGGCTATGAATAGTATGTTTGGTCGCTCCGCAGCCTGAGACAAAACCGCGTGTCCCAGAATGGCGATGAGTAATAATAGCTGTCTCAACATGTGCAATATCCCATCCCTTGTCACTTTATTTGAAAGGTTGTTTCGAATTTCGGCATCTTATTATCAAGCCAACTTTGAAGACCTGCATCGGTATCGTGCCTACGAGGTTCAACATGGCTTTTCGCCCACTCAGACTCATCCATAATCTGCTGCTTGAGAAAGTCCGTATTCGTTCGAGACAAATCCGGTGTTTCGCCAAAATCAGAAGTCTCATCGAAGACTTGCCATTTACCAAAGTTCTTTCGATAGGCTGCTTGGCCGAGGCCAAAGGGCCAAGGAGTAAGACAAGGAAAGCCTGCGGAAGAAATCGTTTCATAGCGGAACTTGCTTTAAAAGCCCTAGTCGAGGTTGGATTCGATCTCGATCTTGTCGGGAGCGGGCGAGTCCACTCCATTCTTGGGCACCTCCAAACCTGCGGTCCAAAGGATGGCGTTCAGCATGATCTTGCGGTATCCGTCATCCTGCCAACTGACGTGGTTGTGCCCCCCGGTGAAGCCGAACCCACGGCCTCCGTATTTCCTTTCGTAGGCCCAGGCAACGTGCTGCGTTTCCCCATTGG
>JAYOMW010000158.1:0-6954 GCA_038121045.1 Opitutia bacterium | reverse complement strand
TTGTTTCCTGCGGGCTGATGACCGGCCAAACGTCATTTTTATTCTCGCCGACGACATGGGCTACGGGGACGTTCAGGCCCTCAACCCAAAATCCAAGATTCCCACCCCTCATCTGAACAGGTTGGCCAAGGAGGGGATGACCTTTACTGATGCTCATTCCCCTTCCGCCGTTTGCACGCCCACCCGTTATTCCGTTCTTACGGGCAGGTATTGTTGGCGAAGCCGGCTTAAGAGTGGCGTGCAGAATGGGTATGGAACCCCCTTGATCGAGAAGGACCGTCCGACCGTGGCCTCCCACCTCAGGCAAGCCGGTTACCACACCGCGGTGATCGGGAAGTGGCATCTCGGGCTCGGCTTCCAAAAAGACGCCAAGGGACAATGGGATTGGGCCAAACCCTTGGATCATTCACCGCTTGACCTTGGCTTCGACCGTTCCCTGATCATTCCCGCCTCCTTGGATTTTCCCCCATACGTCTACATCGAGGGCCGCAAGATCACCGGCCTGCCCGATCGCGTCCAGCCCAAACAGGGCTTCCCCGGTTATCTGCGCGAAGGGGAGTTGGGCTCGGACTTTTCCATCATCGATTGCCTGGATCGCCTTACGCAGGAGAGTTGCGATCATATCGCAGAGCGGGCGAAGGAGAAAAAACCCTTCTTTCTTTATTTTCCCCTGACCGCTCCGCACAAGCCCGTGTCTCCGCATCCCCGGTTCGTAGGCAAGTCCAAGCTCGGGCCTTACGGGGACTTTGTGATGCAGGTCGACTGGACGGTGGGGCAGGTGATCAAGGCGGTGGATGATGCGGGAATCAAGGACAACACCTTGCTCATCTACACAAGCGACAATGCTTCCTTCATGTACCGCGAGTCGGACCAGGACAAACCCCACCATCTTTCAGACGAAACCGAGCAAAGATATTTCGAGGGTGACCACACCGCCAACGGCCCATGGCGTGGCACCAAGGCCGACGTCTGGGAAGGCGGGCACCGGGTTCCGACCTTTGCCCGATGGCCCAAGGGGATTCAGGCGGGCAGCGTTTCCAAGGAGACGGTTTGCCTGGTCGATTTGTTCGCCACTGCATCCGAATTGGCCAAGGCCAAGCTTCCGAAGCCGGACGAAGCGGCTCCCGACAGCTTCAGTTGGGTTCCCTTGTTCAAGGGTAAGCCTGGCCAGTTCAGGCGGGCTCCCGTGATCAATCATTCCGCATCCGGTATGTTCGCCATTCGGTTGGACGCGTGGAATCTCGTGCTTGGCAATGGATCGGGGGGCAGAGAACAGCCGAGGGGGCGTCGTTTCACCCCGCCTTGGCAACTTTTCAACCTCGACGAGGACCCGGCCGAAACCACCGACCTGGCTCCCCGGGAAACCGAGCGGGTCCAACGGATGGAAGCCGCCCTTTTTCAAATACTCGCCAACGACAAAAGCCGAAAATAAAAATCATGAACAAACCTGGAAATCTTTTGACCTTCTTTTCCCTCTTCGGGATTTTGGGTCTATCCGCCGTTCACGCCAAGCCGCTCAAGGTCTTCATTCTTTGCGGCCAATCCAATATGGAGGGTCATGCCAAGATCAGCACCTTCGAGGCGATGAAGACGGATCCGTTGACCAAGCCCATCCTGAAGGAAATGATCGATGGGAAGGGCAACCCCGTCGTTTGCGATCAGGTGTGGATTTCCTATTTCACGGGCGGAGGGGACAACATGGGGGAAGGCTACGGCAAGCTGACCGCCGGATACGGTTCCCGGAGAAACCCGGCCGAAGCAGGGGACAAGATCGGGCCTGAGTTCACCTTCGGAATCTATATGCAAAAGACTCTTAAGGAACCGGTCCTCCTCATCAAGACCGCTTGGGGCGGGAAGTCGATTCACACCGATTTCCGTCCGCCTTCGGCAGGTCCTTACCCGTTTGGCGAGCAGGAGCTTGAAAACCTGAAAAAGCGGGGCAAGAACCTTGATGAAGCCAAGGCGGAAAAGGCGGAAAAAACGGGGCGCTATTACCGTTTGATGATCGAGCACGTCCGACGGGTGCTCAAGGACGTAAAGCGCGTGTACCCCGGATACGACCCGAAGGCTGGCTACGAGCTTGCGGGTTTTGCCTGGTTTCAGGGCTGGAACGACATGGTGGCCGGCGGAACCTATCCGAATCGTGGGCAACCCGGTGGGTACGATGCCTACACCGAATGCCTTGCTCATTTCATCCGCGACGTCAGGAAGGATCTGAAGGCTCCGGACATGAAGTTCGTGATCGGAGTAATGGGCGTGGGCGGACCTTTGGAAAAGTACGCCAGTCCACGCTACGTTCCCATTCACGGAAGTTTTCGGGAAGCGATGGCGGCACCCGCATCCATGCCTGAATTCAAGGGGAACGTCGCGGCGGTTCGCACGGCTCCCTTTTGGGACGATCGCCTGCAGCGAATGGAGGACAATCAGGGCAAGGTCAAGCAGATGGCCGGGTTTCTCAAGGGCAAGCACAAGGATCATCCGAACAAGGACGGATCGATGGATGCCCAAGCCCAAAAGGCTTACCTGGACAAGTATCGCAGGGAATTGATTTCGGAGGAGGACGAAGCCTATGCCAAGATAGCGAAGTCCAATGGAGGGTATCACTATTTTGGAAGCGCCAAGACCATGGCCCGGATCGGCAAGGCCTTTGCCGAGGCCATGGCCAAGATGAAAGAATAATATGAAACCCTTTTCTTTGTTTTTCCTGGCTTTGTTTTCCTTTCTCGGGGCGAAACCCGAAACCGGCACTTTCAAAGTCTTCCTCCTAGCGGGGCAGTCCAACATGGAAGGGCAGGGAGTCGTCGACATGGATCACCCCCAGTACTACAACGGGGGCAAGGGTACGCTCCTTCGCGTCATGAAGAACGCATCCGACCCCAAGCGTTATGCTCATTTGAAGGACGCAAAGGGAAACTGGGTCACCCGAAAGGATGCCTTCATTCGCTTCCGCAACAAGCAGGGGGTGATGGCGGGGGGGGTGAGCATCGGCTTTACCGGATACGGGAGCATGAAGAGCAGGCACCATATCGGACCTGAGCTCCAAATCGGCCACCGCCTCGGTGATCATCTGAAGGAGCCCGTTCTCCTGATCAAGACCGCTTGGGGGGGGAAGAGCCTGTACAAGGATTTTCGCCCCCCAAGCGCAGGCGGGGAAACCGGAGAGTATTACCGCAAGATGTTGGCCGAGGTCGATGAAGCCCTCAAGAACTACCGCAAGGAGTTTCCCACGCTGAAGAGCAGAAAGCCCGAATGGGGAGGTTTCGTCTGGTTCCAGGGCTGGAACGATATGTTTAATCAGGATGCCTTTGCCCAGTACGAACAAAACCTCGTCCATCTGATCAAGGACCTGCGGGCCCACTTGAAGCAACCGAACTTGCCCGTGGTGGTGGGGGAACTCGGCAATATGGGAGAGGATGCGGGCAAGAACATGAAAGCTATCCGTGAAGCCCAGCGCGAGGCTTGTGAACGGAAGGAGTGGAAGGGGAGGGTCTCCTTCGTCAAGACGACGGCGTTTGCCCGACCCAAGGATGAATCACCGAACGTCGGGCACGGTCATCATTGGTTTGGCAATGCGGAAAGCTACTTCCTGATCGGGGATGCCTTGGGGGCGGAGATGGTCCGCCTTCTAGAAAGGAAGTAGGCTCAGCGTCGGCGCTTGGAGATGATCTCCGAGACCTTTTTGTCGAATCCGTCACCTTTTCCTTCCTTGGCAAGCCGTGCTTTTTCAGCGGTTACGAAATCACGGCGCTTGGCGAGGAGTTCGTCCAGTTTCTTTTGCAATTCGGCTCTTTTGGCCACCTGTTCCTTAAGATGGGCCGTGCGTTTTTCGGGGGTCATTTTCTTCAGCTCATCGGAGAGTTTCTCCTCTTCGATCTCGTCGTAATCGTACTTGCCGGAAGCCAATCCGGCAACCAAGTCACCATCTCCGTCAATATAGGCCCCGGCAGCGGGAGCGGAAGAACTCCGGGCCACCGATGCTTTTGACTTCAACGAAAGAAAGGAGAGCCGGTCGGCGGCTACCTCGTCGTCGGCCTCCGTTGCGAGATCCAGCTTTTTTTCCACGACCTCCCGTACCTCGGCTCTGCCATAGGCAACCACGGTAACGCCTAGTTCGCGGTTGAGTTTGGCGATCTCAGCGTCCACGGGCGTGCTGATGGCGGCGACCCCGCCGCTTTGAGCAATCGCCACGAAGTCTCCTTCGGCGAGTTTGGCGATTTCCTTCCAAATCGGAGTGGTGGAGGCCATGCTTCCGCATTGCACGGTGTTGAGGATGATATTGTTTTTGGCCGCCAGTTTGCAGATTTCGGGATACTTGACGTCGTCCTGGTAGTCCATGTGCGGGGGAGCGTCTCCCACGAGGAAAACGAGCTTGAGAACCTTCTTGCTCTTGTTCCATTTGATCTTGGTCACGGCTTCGTGCAGGGCTTGGTTGACTGACTCGGGGGTGTCCCCTCCGCCTTGGGCCTGAAACTTCATGAGCTTGGCATAGATGTCATCGATATCGTCGGAAAGGTCGTGTACTTGGGTGACGTAGGCTTCCTTGCGGTCGCGGTACCCGATCAATCCGATGCGCAGGTTGGGGGTGGGTTCGCTCGCCAGGATCTCGTTGGCGATTGCCCAGATCTTTTGCTTGGCTCCCTCGATCAGACCCCCCATGGAACCGGTGGTGTCGAGAACGAAACATACCTCGATGGTTTCTTTCTTGGGTTTCTTCCCTTTCTTTTTGTCGCCGTCTTTGGCGGCCAAGGGGGCAAGGATCAGGCAGGCAGTGAGCAGGAGAGCTAGCTTTTTCATGATGCGTCTGGTTGGTTGTTTAAAGGCAAGGGCCTATCTCCGGCAACGGATGATCTTGCCCTGGTGGAAGAGGTCGACGTTGGCGCCGAGGGAAAGGAACTTGATTAATTCGGGGTGTTTTTCCAAAAAGTCGAAGTATTCTTTGGAGGCGAACTTGAGTTTCTCGATTTCCTTGCCCTTTTCATCCCGGGCATCGTCGTCGATCCAAAGATCGCCCGCGAGATGAAAGGTCTTGCCCTCCAACATTCTGTTCTCGGAGGCAATCGGTTTGTTCGTAACTTTGCCACTCGCGTAGGCCAAATCCTTGGCGGCGCTGAAACTCGACAGGGCGTCGGCGTCCTTGAGGGCGATGCCCGAGGCTGCCCCGCGGACGGCGTCTTCGCCGGACTTCTCGCTTTTGAAGCTGTCGTAAGCAATTTTGGCTTCGGCTTCGATCGCCAAGAGTTCTTTTTCTTCAATGGGAGCGGCGGACCCGGGAGCAATTCTTCCCAGACTGCGTCTGGCGATTGGAATATCCTTTTCGTCCTCGATTATAAGATAGCTGGTGTAGGGGGTGACGATTCCATATTTGCGGGCGAGCCGGGCAACTTCCTCCTTCAATTCCTTCTTTTCGCCACGCAAGCGGATTTCATCCAAAAGATAGCCCACTCTGCGGGTTGCCCAAATGCGCGGGATGAACGAGTTTCCTTCCTTCTTTTTCGGAAAGACAGCCCCGTATTCGAAGGTTTTCTTTTTGCCTCGGATCGTTCCTTCAAGAGTGATTTTGCCTTTCTTTTCGCCTGGTTCGTAGCGGCCGAGCACGATCATTTGATCCCCCTTGAAAAGATCGGGCAGGTTCTTCGGATAGATTCCCCGGACCCGATTCGGGCCATCGATCGTAAGCTTGAGATCGGCCAACACGGGTTCGGAAATCTTGGCGTAGAAGCGCGAGAGCTTGTACTCGAGGTTTTCCTCAGGCAGGACGTATTGGCTGGCGGCCTTGGTCTCCTCCGTAATCTTGTCGAGGAGGTGGGTGTTGACGTTGGTTCCTATGCCCAGACAGAAAACCCGGATCTTGCTCTTCGAGCCCTCGGTCTTCTTCCTTAGGGAGTTAAGGATGACGTCTTCCTTGATGGCGCCGATGGTAGGCTGGCCGTCGGTCATGAAGATGACTTGAGTGGGGCGTTTGTCGGAGGCTTTCTCGGAAATGATGGAAGCCGCCTCCACGAGAGCCTCCTCGATTGCGGTCCCGCCGATGGGCCGGACCGAGTCGATGAATTTTAAGGCTTTCTTTCGGTTTTTCTCTCCGGCTGAAACCATTTTTCCGAAGATTGGTTCGGCCTCGGTGGAAAAACGGATCAACTCAAACCGGTCTTCCTTGTTGAGGCTGTCGACGCAAAACTTGAGCGCTTCCTTGGCTTGCTCGATCTTCTTGCCCCTCATCGAACCGGACGAATCAAAGACGAAAACCACGTCCTTCGGGATAACCGAAGCCTTGTCGTCCCACGCTCCCGGATTGAGCAGGAGCATGAAATGCCCCTCTTCGTCCTCTTTGTCTTCCTTGTGCGTGAGCACGCTCAGGTCGATATCGCTTCCGCTCTTGTCCTTGAGGGAGTAATAGAGGAGAAAGTCGGCGTCGGTCGCCATGTTCTTCTTTTCCAAGCCAACGACCACGCGTCGCTTGCCGTGGCGCTTGATCTCCGTCTCGTGGGAAGGCGAATAGACCGATTTTATTTCCGCTTCGGAAGTTTCCAAGTCGATCTTCATGGACAAGTCCTTGATTGGCTTGGAGGAGTATTTTTTGGTGTTAAGGTGGTAAACATACCGGACCATTTTTCCGTCACGTTCCAAAATCTCAGTGTAGTTGATCTTCACTTCCTTTTCCTTTTTCGGCTCGATCGGGAAAATCCTCACCTTGAAGAGGCTTTGGCCGGCGTATTCGAAAAGGGCGGGGTCCAAGGCCTTGCGGACGATATCCTCGTAGATCTTACGGGCTTTTGCCGAGTCGAGCAGTTCGGCCTTTTGCATCTTCCCGTTCACTTCCATGGAAAACTTGTCGATCCGGGCGCCCTTGGGCACGGGGAAAAGGAAGGTTCCTTCCATCCGGCGGTCGGACGGGTTGTAGAAAACCTGACGGAGTTTGGTGACGGCGACCTGATCCTTGATCGTCACCTCGACGTT
>JAYOMW010000157.1:5609-7080 GCA_038121045.1 Opitutia bacterium | reverse complement strand
GACCGGAAAAAACCGCCGAGCTTGCCAAGATGTGGGAAGCTTGGAGAGAGGACTGCAAGAAAAAGCCGAAGTGAGGCAGAGAGGATTGCACTACGAATGAAGCACTCTTCGCTCAAAGTCATGCGAGAAATTATGCCCGCTCTCTTTGGTTTTCAAATAGTTGCCCTAAGTCTCCTCAACCTGAATCTACATGGCCAATCGACAGAGCAAAGAAGCTACGATCCCCCACTTCTTTCCCATGCCTTTCGCAAGGTGATCTTCCCTCAAGGAGACGGTGGATCCAAGTATTTCCGGATTCCCGCCCTCATCACGGCCAAGAACGGAGATCTCCTCGCGGTGATCGATGCCCGACGCAACACCACCCGGGATCTTCAGCACACCCGTAACATCGATATTGCGTTCAAGAGAAGCCCGGACAACGGAAACTCTTGGACTGATATCGAATTCATGACTAATTTCCCGGACGGAGAGGTTGGATCCGATGCCTCCTTGATCCTTGATCGTAAGACGGGCCGGATTTTTTGCTTTTACAACTACCTCGACCACGACACCAAGTTCAATAAGGAGAGGCCTTCGAGAACGGCGGTCGACTATCGGTATTACCTCCAAACCAGTGACGATCATGGGAAGACCTGGTCCGAACCAAGGGATATTCGGGACGAGGTACTGCCCGGTCACCTGACAAGGAGGGATTTTGTTTTCGTCACCTCGGGAAGAGGAACCCAGACCCGCTCGGGGCTGCTCGTGCACACGGTGGTTCACGTTGGGAAAGCAGGTTACTTGTTCGGGAGTTCCGATCAGGGAAAGACTTGGGGGGCTATGAGAAAAACTTCACCGTTTTCCCCGGCCAACGAATCGAAATTCGTCGAACTGAGTGACGGAACCTGGATGATCAACGCCCGCGTAAACGGCTCGGGTTATCGATACGTTCACCGCTCGACCGACCAAGGCAAAACGTGGGCGAGCGCAAAAGAAACCAACCTGCCTGACCCCGGTTGCAATGCCGAACCTCTCGTTTATACCTCAAAAATCGATGGGTATGCGAAAGACCGTCTTTTGTTCGTCAACTCGCACAGTCAAAAAGGTCGAAAGAACCTCGTTCTTTCCCTGAGCTACGACCATGGACGAACCTGGACCCACAAGAAATGCCTGGAAAAAGGTCCCGCTGCCTACTCCGCGATCACGGCCTGCAAAAATGGGGACATTGGGATTTTCTTCGAAAACGGCACCCAAATGACTTTCGTACGCGTCACCCTCGAGGACTTGACCGATGGAAAAGACAAACTGAGCAAACCTTACCAAATGCAATGAATCGGTTCTTCTTCGCCCTCTCCTTCTCTCTGGCTCTTATTACTCAAGCCGCCGAACGACCCAACGTGGTCATTCTCTACGCCGACGACATGGGCGTCGCCGACGTTTCATACGGCGATCCCAAGGCGAAGATCCAGACCCCGAACCTCGACCGCCTGGC
>JAYOMW010000157.1:0-5509 GCA_038121045.1 Opitutia bacterium | reverse complement strand
CCAAAAAAGGAGATCCCCGAGCCGAGTCCTATGATTGGACCAAACCCTTCCCGGACGGTCCGCTCGATCAGGGCTTTGATTATTACTTCGGGGATGGAACCATTAACTTTCCACCCTACTGTTGGATCGAGGGGGACCGCTTCGTCACCATTCCTACCCAGCCCGTCATCAAATCCAGGCCCCTCGCCGGGGGCGGCAGCTTCCGGCCGGGACCGATGGCCGAAAGTTGGAACCCCTACGACATCCTGCCCACCATCACCCAAAAGACCGTCGAGTGGATTTCGAAGCAGAAAAAGGAGCAACCCTTCTTCGCTTACCTCGCCTTCAATTCGCCACACTACCCGATCGTTCCCAACAAGCCTTATCACGGAAAATCAAAAGCCGGTTACTACGGGGACTTCGTCATCGAGACCGACGCCATGGTGGGCAAGGTGATGAACGCGTTGAAAAAATTCGGCTTCGCCGATGACACCTTGGTCGTCTTCTCGGCCGACAATGGACCCGAGACCCATGCGTTCGAAAGACTGGAGAAATTCAAACAATGGAGCTCGGGCAAGTATCGCGGCGTCAAGCGCGACATCTACGAGGGGGGACACCGCGTGCCCTTCATCGTCAAATGGCCGGGCGAAATCAAGCCAGGCTCAGTTTCCGACGAGGTGGTGAGCCAAGTCGACCTGGCGGCAAGCTTTGCCAAGATCATAGGATATCCCCTCGGGAAGAAGGAGGCTATCGACAGCTACGATCTACTCCCGGTCTTCAAGGGGGAGAAGTACGACAAGCCCCTGCGCGTGGCGACCGTGCAAAACACTTCTCCGAAAAAGTTCGCTCTCCGGCAAGGGGATTGGGTCTATATCAATGCCCCGACCGGCGCGGCCAAGAGGGAAAGTTCCGCCTACTTGGAGCATTTCGGCCTCAAGGCATACGGGAAAGGTCATGAAGGCTTGTTGTTCAACCTGAAGGAAGACCCGCGCCAGTCCGACAACCTCTACGCCAAGTATCCCGAAAGGGTCAAAAAAATGGGCGAACTTCTCCAGAGCTACCTCGACGGCCGGCCCTGCGCGCCGAATAAAAAATGATGACTTTAAACTAAAGAGATTCAAGCTAGCTTGAATCAAAGCCATTTGCTTGAATTCCCGATCGTTCGGACCGACTCCGAAGAAAATTAATTTACGTTTTGATGATCAAGCGAGCGAACTAAGTCACCACCAGACTCACGCGTTTAATCCTAAAGGCTAAACCGAAGAAATCTAGTTCGAAGCATCTTCCCCGTACTCTTTTTCCCACTCTTCTCTTCTGCGCTTGCGATTTATTGACTCCTGTTCAATGGCCTCAGCCAAAAAATCAACGACTTGACCAAAACCGTTCCGATCATCGTCTTGAAAAGTCAACCTGACAGTGCTAATCTCTCCACCGTTTGCCTTTTCATTGGTCGCTGACAAAAGTCCCAATTTCTTTGCCCCTGAAAGCATAAGCTTTTGTTCGTCGCGTAACTCCGACTGATCTATGGCCAAAGAGTCAATCAGTTGGTTCGCGTCCAACCAAAAACCAAGGTAGCCAGCACTCAGAATATCTTCCTTGTCTCCAGATATTGGATCTTTCGCTTCCGCTTCCCTTAAAATACTTTTGTTTTTGGCCGTGCCTACGAGCAAGAGGTTTTCTTTTTCCTCGATAAAAACTCCAATAAGTTTAAGAGCTCCTTCCACTTCCTCCAAAATCCCATCGGAAATGACCCTCTTGTATTCTTTGGAATCAGCATTAGCCGTTTTCAAGGCCGCTACAAATTCGAAAGGGTTGTCTCGATTCGAGGGATTCACTCCGGTTAGCCCAACTGCAAAATCTCCCGGGATTGCCTCGACGAAGTCATCGATGTTGAAATTCATTCCAGGAATGACAAATGATCCGTTCTTTGGAAATCCATCCGAAGGAATATCTTTTCCAATCTTCTCCAAAGTAGTTTCAACAAATCCCTTGAGATTCAGCGACATGGACATAGCTGCAATCGCTTCTTCGGGAATAACCTGAAGGAGGTCGGAATCCACGCTGTCTCCGAACGTTTGGCCCATTTCACTGTTTTCACCGTAGGAAACAAAGCCTGAAACTTCGATACTACCATCATCACTGTTCAGTTCAAGAGCTGCTCCGCCACCATCAAAAAGATCCAACATGGATGCAAAAACAGCGGCTTGTCTCGAGGACAATTCCTCACCCATGACGAGCATATTGTCATAATCCACCGCAACCCCCAATTGAGAAGACCGTTGAAGGTGGTTCTGTATTGAAAGAGGAAGCACCTGCAAATCGTTGGGTTCCTTGAATAGCTTCTCCGGATTTTTGTTGCGATAGGTGAAC
Organism: Opitutia bacterium; assembly: GCA_038121045.1. GTDB lineage: Bacteria > Verrucomicrobiota > Verrucomicrobiia > Opitutales > Seribacteraceae > Seribacter. Next base: position 3,160 of record JAYOMW010000157.1, on the reverse strand, counting down.
AGGAACTTTTCCTCATTGTACAGAAAAACCACCCTGTCGCCTTTTTCGGAAATTTTGCTTACCCCATCTTCTGAACTGACGTCCAAGGAAGCGGTGCCATCTTTTTTGTCGTGATTCACGATTCCATTCATCAACTCGGCGAAGGCTTCACCGTCCTCGAGAAGGAAGGTCAACCCGACGGAACCTCCTTCGTCAGGATTACCGGAAACATAAAAATAGGCAGGCTCGGACAACGCAATTCCGGTTTTTTCCAAGTCGTCGAATTTGAATAATTTAAAAAGAGCTTGCTCTTTTTCGGACATCTCCCCGTACGCGGTAGAACCAAGAAATTTCTTTATTAATTCCTCATATCCGGCGTTTTCCATTAAGGTAGCGGGTAGACCGCTTGCAACCAACCAAGCATCCGCAGGAATGTGTCCGGCATGCTCCGGGGGACTTGAAAAAACACCACAACCGTATTGGAAAACCGCAATTAGTCCAAGTAATGGAAAGAATAGGCATGAGGCCTTTTTATTATATTTCATTGACTGATTAAACCACATAATCCCTCCATTGTAAGTAAAAAAATTTTTGTCGCGCTCAATCGCATGATCGAAATTCTCGGATTGGATGAAGCCTTCTTCATCCAATTGGGTGTCAATGCATAGGAAAAGTCAGAGGGTGACATTCTCATTTTCCTTCTTTAGAGGCATTAGCTCAATGGATCATGAGAAAAAAGTTAAGTTTGATCAATTGGACAAACTAAGGTTTGAAAAACAGCGGGAATTTCAAGGACGCACTTTCCCCCTAGGGGTAAGAGTCAATGCAGGCAACCTCAGGAACAGCTGTGATTGGATTGCCGAAAATGCGGGCCAAATCGAAAAGCAAGCCGCCACTCATGGAGCGGTCCTCTTGCGCGGATTGCCTTTGGCGACACCGGAGGACTTTGACGCCGCCGTGACCGCCTTCGGTCTACCCAACTTCACTTATGAGGATTCCCTCTCCAATGCCGTGCGGGTCGTATACACCCCGCGCGTGTTCTCCGCGAACGAGGCGCCTCCCGAAACCACCATTTTTCTACACCACGAAATGGCTCAGACCCCGGTCTATCCGAGCAAGCTCTTTTTCTTCTGCCAAAAAGCAGCCGAAGAGGGAGGTTCCACCCCGCTTTGCCGCTCCGACGAACTTTGGGAACGGATCGAGCAGGAAATACCCGGTTTGGCGAGAGACTGCATATACAAAGGACTCAAGTATTCGAACGTCATGCCTGCCGAGGCGGACTTGGTTTCGGGAATGGGGCGAAGTTGGCAAAGCACCCTCAGCGTCGATTCGCATGAAGAGGCCGAAGCCCGACTCTCCGAGCTTGGCTACACGTGGGAATGGATGGAACAGGATGAGTTGCGGGTCACCTCCCCCACCCTGCCCGCAGTACGGGAACTGGGCAAAGGAAAGCGCAGTTTCTTCAATCAGCTCATCGCCGCATTCAAGGGTTGGAAGGATACCCGGAACGACCCGTCGAAGTCGATTTCTTATGGCGATGGTTCTTCTCTTGATTCTTCGGAAATCGAACGGGTCTGCGAACTGGCGAACGAAATCACCTTTGATCTGCCTTGGCAGGCAGGCGACCTCGTGCTCATGGACAACTACCTGTGCATGCACGGACGACGGTCCTTCCAAGGAACCCGCAAGGTTCTCGCTTCCTTGGTTGCAGGTTGAGTTTTGGCTTTGATTAAACCGGGAAAGCCTTTTGTTTTAGGGAAACAATTCGGTTTCCCATGTCATTACTGTCCGAAAGCTCGATTTGTCAGGCTTTCCATTTTTACCTTTTCTCCATAGTCCCGTTCCTTCCGTAATATCCAACACCTTCACGACATTCTTTTATCATGAACAAAATCTACTCTCTTTTGATCATATTGGGGGGCCTTATTCCCATTCTGCACGCGGAGGAAAAGAAAAGGATGCCCAACCTGATCGTTCTATTGGCTGACGACTTGGGATACGGCGAACTTGGCTGTCAGGGAAACAAGGAAATTCCCACGCCTCACATCGATGGGATTGCAAAAAAGGGCGTTCGCTTCACTCAAGGCTATGTCACCGCTCCCAACTGCAGTCCCTCCCGAGCTGGTCTGATAACGGGAAAATACGGTACCCGGTTCGGACATGAATTCAATCCGATCGGAGCCAAGAACGAGGAACCGGGTTACGGGCTTCCTCTCTCAGAAAAGACACTTGCTGACTCTCTCTCGATGGCCGGCTACGTAAACGGATTGATTGGCAAGTGGCACTTGGGTGGAACGGCGCCCTATCATCCATTCAGGCGCGGATTCGATGAGTTTTTCGGGTTCACTCACGAGGGGCATTACTTCGTGCCGGAACCATGGAATGGAACGACCACTTGGTTACGAAGAAAAGTCCTGCCGGGCGGAGGAAAAGGCATAAGGAGGTTCGGAAAAGTGATCTACTCGACTCACTTGGGCAACGAACCCGACTACGATGCCAACAATCCGATCGTGAGGGGCAGCCAACCCCTTCAGGAAGAAGAATATTTCACTGATGCCATCACCCGCGAGTCCATAGACTTCATTGGCCGGAATGCCGACAAGCCTTTCTTTTTGTTTGTTTCCTACAATGCCGTTCACAGCCCCTTGCAGGCTGCGGACAAGTACATGAAAAAGTTTAAACATATCGAAGACATACAGCGGCGAATCTTCGCTGCCATGCTTTCAAACCTTGATGACAGTGTAGGCGACATTTTGAAAAAGCTGGCGGATGAGAACTTGGAAAAAGACACTTTGGTATTCTTCCTTAGCGATAACGGCGGACCCACCAAAGAATTGACCAGCAGCAACCTGCCATTACGGGGAGGAAAGGGACAAATGTACGAAGGTGGCATACGTGTACCCTTCCTTTTCCAATGGCCTGGAAAAGTGCCAGCCGGAACAACTTTTGATCGTCCCGTTCTGAGCACGGATATTTTCGCAACCATCCATGCGGCCGCCGGTGCCCCAAAACCCAAGGGTGAATACATTGAATCCCATGATCTGCTTCCCTACCTGACCGGGAAATATAAGGAAGATCCCCATGAGTGGCTTTACTGGAGACAGAGCCATAAGACAGCCTTTCGTGTCGGCGATATGAAAATAGTCCGGCATACTCCAAAAAAGTGGGAGCTCTACAACCT
>JAYOMW010000156.1:3947-7111 GCA_038121045.1 Opitutia bacterium | reverse complement strand
CTCGCGACAGTAGAATTCCTTTTGATCTCTGTCGCGAAATATGGATTCGTGGATGGTCTCGCCAAAGGGTAGAGGGTCCGGGGGGCAGGTGGAATTCGGGTTTGCCTAATCGGAGACGATGGACTTTTCAATCGATTTAATCAGGTCGCTGGCTTCCTTTGCCCCGTTGGTCCGGTTTTCCCCGCAAACCTTGGGCAGGGAAAGAAATTCATCGATCCGGTCGATCCAGGCGCCGTCAAGAAAGTCGGTTTCCGAAGCTTCCAGGCTTGGTATGGCCTGGTCGACGAAGTTTTTAACAGGCTTGGATTCACGGAAATTCTCGCGATAGACCGCAAAGAGGGGAACTTGGGCGCCCCAAGTCTCAGCCAGGGTTCCGTATCCGACCTTGCCCACGACCCCGCAGGATGCCCGAACGAGGTCGGGGAAATGGAAGCCCGAGCGGTGAGGAAGAAGGACGAGGTTTTCGGTCCGTTCGAAACGGGGGAAGTTTCCGGTAATAACGAAATGGAGATCCGGTCTGCCTTTGAGCTTGTCGAGGAATGAAAAGTCCTGAGGGATGCCGCCGGTGGTGACGAGCAGGTAGCGGCTGTCGGAGCGGAGGCCGAGCCGATCGAGAATTCGTGCGGCGGGTTCTCTGAATTCACGGAATATGGGGGCTACGAGCGGGCAGTTTTCGATTCGTTCGCAGATGGGTTCGGTCTGAATGCGCAAGTCGGCGAAGTCAGAGAGTTCGCAAAGCCTCTCGATGAAGGGGGCGAAGCGGGGTTCTTCGTCCAGGTAGGCTTCGTAGATCCAGTCCCAGGTAAAGTTTTCTACCAGAACGGTGGGAATACCGAGATCCTTGCCTAGAAGGAGCCCGAGGGGGGAGATGTCGCAAAGGATAAGGTCGGTTTTCGCTTTCCGGAGGTTTTTTCGGGTGTTTTTCAGTGCCGGTTCGTCGAAAGCAAGGAAGCGCTCGAGACATACGATGGTCTGACCCAGGTCGTGCTCGAAGGGAGATTTTTGGACGAGTCCGACGTCGGTTTCGAGTTGGTGTGAGAAGAAGGCAACGTCGGGGCAAAGGTTTTCCGTCCAGAACCAGTCGGGCAGGGTGCTGAATAGCTGAACGGTGAGACCAGGTTCCTTTTGGGCGAGGGCCCGCAGGACGGCGACTGCCCGGGTGGCGTGCCCGAAGCCGTGAGAGGTTACGAAACAGGCTGCGTTGAGGGGGCGGTGGCGTGCCTCAGCTTCCGAAGAGGAGTTCAAGATAGACGAGGAGCTGCTCGGCGGGAACGAGAGAGTTTCCCTTTTTTACGACGAGTTTGCGGCAGGGCTTTTGCTGGGTCGCGAGATCGAGGCTGAGCACTTGATACTTGGCCGTCTTGGATTCCATGGGTTCGGTAGCCGGTTCGATCCGGACGGGTATGCCGAATGGACCGAAGGAACAGTCCCAGGCACTCACGCTCGATCCTTGGGCAGGAGCTTTGCAGAGGGTGGGGTAGCGTCGGACGAAATCGGGCGTGCGGTTTGAACGGACGCGCACCTTGGTGGCGACGGGAAGGGAGCGCAGGTACTCGAGCGGGGTGGCGAAGGATTTCCTTTGGTAGGCGGAATAAAAGGGTAGAGGGTCGAATCCCACGAGGTTGAATCCACTGTAGTTTCCATGCCGGTTCTTGGTGGTGTATTTTTTCTTGTCGTACCAGCTTTGGAAGTGGTCGGTCAGGCGAAGACCGATCTCGAAGTGGAGGTGGGAACGGTTGAGTGGTATGGAGTAGCTCGCGGTATTGCCCATTTTCCCAAGAACTTGTGCGACATGCACCTTGGAACCGACTTTCAGACCGGGTTGGATGGATGCGAGGTGGGCGTAGAGGGAGTAAAGAGGCGGGTTGAGCATGGCGTGCTCGATCACGAGGTATTTTCCGTAGGCGCTGTATCCGGTGGTGGCGTTGAGGTGGCGCACGACTCCGTCCATGGCGGAAAATACGTTGTCTTCGGCCCGTCCTCGGGAGTCCCGCTTGACGGGATAGAGGTCGAGCCCTTCGTGAAACTTATATCCGTGGTTGCGTACGCATCCGAAGGCACCGGAGGAAAACGACTTGTCTGGGCCCGTTTTTTGGAGGAAGGCGGAGTAGCCCATCCCCTTGGCAAAGGCGGGGTTGGGTGTGGGCCAGGAGAGATGAAAGGCGGGGTTTTTCCCCAAGAGGGGGTGGCAGAGGAAGAGAGGAAGAAGAAAAGGAAGGGGGTTTGCAAAAGGGAAAGAGCTCATGCCTAGCCTTTCTTCGACTCGAACTCGGCCCGGATGTGAACGAGCGAGGTGCTGAGTTCATTGTAAAGGTAGACCGCGTTTTCCTCGGGCATGTTGGCGGAGAGGACAAAGGGGAGAACCCCGTTGGTGATGCCTCCTTCGATGGGATGAACCCCCACGATCTCTCCCCCAATGACCAAATGGAGCCTTTTTCCAATGTTGCGAACGGTTTCCTTTTGGAGGGTCATGGCGCTTCGTCGGTCGAAGGAGAGCCAAAGTGCGAACATGCGGTCGTTCGGTTCCTCGGTCATAATGTTTGCAATGGTGCCGAGTTGGATCAACCTGACGTCGTATTCGTCCAAAATGGGAATGGGGGCCGCTCCTTCCAGGAAAATTCGGGGCCGCATGGTTATTTTTTCGGGGTCGGAACGAAATTTTCGGCAGGAGGAGAGGGCAAGGGCAGGCAGTAGGGAGAGAAGAAGGTTTCTTCTCGTTACTTTGCCAAGAAAGGGAGGGGCGATGGGAATCTTGGTTTTGCGGGGAAGGGAGAGTCCGTTGTTACTAGTTTGTTGCATGAATTTCAAATTTACATAAACATCAAATCGATTCGGTTGAAATGAAAAAAAGCGAAGCAGAAAAGATTGCGAAAGCCGAACAAGCTGGTTTGGCGGGTTTGATTCTCGATGCCCAACCCAAATTGTTGGGAGGAATCGAGGGGGCGGAACCCTTCCTCGATTCGGTCCGGGTTTTCGCCCGCGCGATGGGGGCGCTGAGCGTACCCTTGAGCGTTACTGAGCAGGTTCCCGATAAGCTCGGACCCACCGACGAGGGCGTTCTCGAAGCTTGTGCCGGTTCTCCCGTTTTTTCCAAGGATAGCTTTTCCGCATTTGGCTGTCCTAATTTCGAGAAATGGATTGGCGAAGGGGTCGATCATTTGTTG
>JAYOMW010000156.1:0-3937 GCA_038121045.1 Opitutia bacterium | reverse complement strand
ATTTGCGTATATCTGACGGCCGTCGATGCGCTGAAGCGGGGCTTGACGGTGACCGTCCTGACTGACTGCGTGAGATGCCGGAGGCCGGATGACGGAAAGTGGGCTCTGCGGAAACTGGAAAATCTCGGTTGTCATCTCCTCCCTTTGGAAAGCCTTCTTTACGCGATGCTCAAGAGCGCTCGGCATGAGCAATTCCGTTCGATTTCAGCTCTGGTCAAGGACCGGGTGCCTTGATTCTTTCTTTTACCTCCTCCCCAACACCTCCCAACTCCCAAACAATCCTCCCATTATGCTCGCAGAAACTTGTTCGGCCACCCTTCAAGGCGTAAACGCTCTTCCCGTAACCGTGGAAGCCAACAGTGGAGAAAAAGGCGAGCCCAGGTGCATTTTGGTCGGCTTGGCTGACGCAGCCGTCAAGGAATCCTTGGATCGCGTGCTTTCCAGCCTGGCTAATACCGGGTATTCGTCTCCCCGAACACGGGTGACCATCAATTTGGCGCCCGGAGATCTGCGCAAAGAAGGCGCTGCTTTCGATTTGCCCATTGCTCTTTGTCTGTTGGCCGCAATGGGACAAATGCCTGGCGACAAGCTGAGGGACTACTTGATAGCGGGGGAACTCGGGCTTTCGGGGGAGACCAGACGGATTCGAGGCGGTTTATCGATGGCCATACTGGCCAAGAAGTCGGGAAAGAATGGGGTGGTGCTTCCTCGGCAGTCGGCAGAGGAGGCTTGTCTGGTCGAAGAGATGAAGGTTTATCCCATGGATTCGCTTGCCCAAGCGGTCTCTTTTTTTTGCGGCGAATCTGAGCAACTTCCGATGCTGAAATCGGAGAGTCCTTACCAGTTGAAGGCCGATCATTCGTCAGATTTGGACTTTTCCGAGGTCAAGGGGCAGGCGAAGGTGAGGCGTTCGGTCGAGGTAGCCGTCGCAGGTGGTCACAATTTGCTTATGATCGGACCTCCGGGATCCGGAAAATCGATGATTGCAAAGAGAATCCCTTCGGTCTTGCCCATGCCTGACCTGAACGAGTTTCTCGAAATCCTGAACGTATACTCGGCGGGCGGAAATTCGTTGATCAAGGAGGGGAGATCATTGAGCCGGCCGGTGCGGACTCCTCATCACACGATCAGTGACGTCGGATTGCTCGGCGGCGGTACGATTCCGGGCCCGGGAGAGATTTCGTTGGCTCATAACGGTGTCCTTTTTCTTGACGAATTGCCCGAGTTCAAGAGGTCGGCGCTGGAGGTTTTGCGTCAACCCCTTGAAGATGGCGAGGTAACGATATCGAGAAGCGCGGGCAAGATCACATTGCCGAGTCGGTTCATGCTGGTGGCCGCCATGAATCCTTGTCCCTGCGGATACTTGGGGGACGAGACGAGGGAATGCAGGTGTTCGATGCCCCAAATTCAAAGGTACAGAGCACGGGTGAGCGGTCCGTTGCTTGACCGTATGGACATTCATGTCGAAGCTCCAGCCGTAAGGGTCGAGGATTTGCAGGTTCGGGAGAAGGGGGAGCCATCCGAAAAAATGAGGGAGAGGGTGGAGGAATGCCGGGCCATTCAAAAGCAACGATTCGCAGGCACTTCCATAACTTGTAATGCGAATATGCCGAATAAAATGATCGCTTCGGTTTGTATGCTCTCGAATGATGATTTGCATATGTTGAGGCGGGCCATGAACGAACTTTCCTTGTCGGCCCGAGCCTATGACAGGATCTTGAAGGTTTCCCGTACGATTGCTGATCTGGAGAGTGTCGAAAACATAGGAAAAGCTCACTTGCTCGAAGCCATTCAATACCGAAGTTTGGACCGATCTTTTATACTATAAAAATTTTTCTTTACAATACAAGTTTCTTTTGCAAAGAAAGGTATTCTTAAACAATTAATTGATCAAGTACTATGAATATTGATGATGACGCAAGCATCAAGGAACTCGAAGCCTTGAAGAAAAAAATTGATAAGAAGATCAAAGCGAAAAAGTCTTCGAAGGTTGATCAGGGTGCTCTGTACGAGATGATCAAAAAAGACCATGAGCGTCATCGCAGGGAGGATGGTCGCAAGGTCTTTCGTGGGGTCGTGGACTATTTGGAATGCTACGTCAACGGGCTTCCTCCCATTGCGAAAGCATCCTTTTGCAAACGTTTCGGGATCAAAGGCAAGCGTAGCACGATCACTCCAGAAGTGGTTTCCCAAGTCAAGGGGCTCTTTTCCGATGGCAAATCTCTAAAGGAGGTTGCCGAAATCGCTGGGGTTTCACTAGCGAGTTGTCACAAAATAAAAAAAGGTGATTACGACACCTAATTTTTCAGAGTTCTTCGCTTCGAATTTTTTTTGAAAAAGCCGTGTTTTGATGCGGCTTTTCTTTTGGAAACAAGGCATGACCAAGGGGATTGCAAAAGATGGTCAAAAAAATAAAAGACGAGTATTATTTGAACCGGGCGGAAGCGATCTCATATATTTTGCAGGCTTACCATGCAAAATGGTGTTACGCCCGCTGGAGTCGAGATGCAGTCGCTTTTTCCTACGAGAACAGAAACGGAGAACGAAAACGGTTTCTAGTCTCCGCCTACAAGACGCAATCGAGCAAAAACGTGAGGGTGAGAAAGTTTGACTTGGATCATTTCTTTAGCTCGGAAAGCTAGAAGAAAAGAAGAATGTTCAGGATTCTTCTTCCTCGTCGGAAAGATCGAGCTTGTGCATGGTGGTCTCTTCACCTTTGGAGTCGGTCGTGATGACCTTCATGATTTTGCAATCCTTTCCCTGAGCTTGAAAGCGGCTTGGTTCCCCGTCCGCTCCGATTTTTTGCATAAGGCCGGGCTTTTTGTCGATTTCCACGCACTCGAGCAAGTCCTTGCCATTGTAGCCTTGTTCGTGAGAGGTGGAATAAAGACCGTCCGGGTGGACGAAGCAAACGATACGGCCGTAGCGGAAGGAACCCCCGCGCTTGTGTCGGATTACGTCGCCTTTCTCGAAAGTCTTTTTCTTAAAAAGTTGTTTTCTTGGCGTGTAAAGCTTGAGCTTGGAGCGCTTGGCTTTGAAGGTTTTCAAACCGTCGCTGCCTTTTTCCAAGGGAGTCAGTTCGTCAGGATGGACTTCAACGCATTCCAAGGTCGGATCCCCAGGGTTATCCTGCAAAATCATAAGTACTTCCCCGCAACGTTTCTTGCCCCTTGAGCTGGAGGTCTCCCTGACGTAATCGCCAATCTCGACGTCACGTATGCTCTTCTTTTTAACTTTCTTTTTCGGGGCCGGAGTGCTCATGATAGTAGGAATGCAATTTATTTGAGAGAGCCAGTTTGCGCCAATCTTTTTTTTCGGCAGTCTCCACAAATGCAAAACTTTCCGTGGCCGTAGTCTCCTGGAGTCGGCAAATCCATAAAGAGCGAATTGTCGTCCGAGTCCTTTGTTTCCTTTGCAATTGGCTTCGTTCGATTGGGGGCAGTAGGTGGTGGTTTGGACGAATTCTGTTGGGCGACCGTTCTGTTTTTCATGTTTTCCAAGTAGCGAGCTCTTTGGACTTTGCGTAATTCGAAAAGGTAGGCAACACCCTGCTTGAAATCGGTTTGATCGATGTCGATCGATGCGGTCATTTTCGAACCGACCGAGGGAGAAACCGTGAGGTTTCTTCCCCTCAAAGCTACGGCGACTACTTCCTTTCCTGCGGGAACGGGAGCGGATCCCATGAGTTGGCCGCTTGAAGAATAAGCTTTGAAGGTAAGATCCTGCATGACCTTGACCGATTTGAGAGGAAAGACCGAAGGGGAAACGCTCGTCCAATTTTTCACCGCTGCCAAAAGTTCTTTGCTGAAGCCTGGAACTTGAGGTTGGCTCGGCTCTGGCTTGGGCTTGGGCTCTGGTTCGGGCTTGGGTTCGGGCTCGGGTTCGGGCTCTGGTTCGGGCTCGGGTATGGGTTCGGGAAGTTCGGGCGGCAAAGGCC
>JAYOMW010000155.1:0-7233 GCA_038121045.1 Opitutia bacterium | reverse complement strand
TGCGAATACTTGCTGCCTTTGACAAATGCAAGGATAGCTTTTCCGCCGAAGACTTGTGTTACCTCGCCCGCGAGAGAATCAAGAGGTTCTCTCAGGACGTTTCGGTTCGGTGCCTGCCTCAAACGGATGGGGGCGAAGGTTTTGTCTCGATTCTGACCCTGCCCAAGGGGGGAAGCCTGCGAACCGTGAAAGCACTTGATGCCTTAGGTCGCGAACGACCGGTCCGTCTCGGATTGCTTGCTATCGAGAGCTTGAACAAGGAGATCGTCGATCTTCTCGGTCTTCCCTCGAAAGGCAAGATTGCCTTGATCGAAATGGCATCGGTCGTGGGCTTGGCGGACTTGAAGACCGCGGAAAGAAATCCTTGGAAAACCTCTACGGTCGGTATCGGGGAATGCCTGCGCGAGTGCAGCGAATGGGGTGTTTGCGCTATACTCTTGGGGATCGGGGGGAGTTCGACCAATGACATGGGAGTGGGGGCTTTGAGCTCATTGGGCGTCCGTTTTCTTGATGGCAATAAACAAAAAGTCGATCCCCCTTGCCCGCAAACATGGGGCTCGATTCACTCAGTCGATTGCTCCGCCCTTGTCTCCCTTCCTCCGGTAAAAATTGCCTGTGACGTGAAAAACCCACTTCTTGGGGTGAACGGTGCGACTGCTCGATTCGGCCCGCAAAAGGGACTTCGGAGCGAGGATATGGAAAAAATGGAAGGTCAAATGATTGAGATGGCACGGCTTGTGGAACGAAGTTTGCCGGATGCAAAGGCCAGATGTGATTTGCCGGGAATGGGGGCAGCCGGTGGAATCGGCTTCGGCCTTTCCTTTGCTTGCGACGTCTCGTTGGTCGGGGGTTTTTCACTTGTTTCCAAATGGTTCGAACTCGAATCCGAAATTGCGGAATGTGACCTTGTTCTGACCGGAGAAGGCCGTTTCGACGAAACTTCCCTGCAGGGAAAGGGGCCATGCGAAATTCTCCGTATGTCTGCCAAACTCGGGAAAAGATGCGTTTTGCTTGCCGGGTCCGTGCAGACCGATGCCGCCTTGCGTTTTCGCGAGGAGAACCCTCTGGCTGAAATTTACGCTTTTGGGCGGGAAGAACTGTCCTTGGAGGAAAACCTTGCCGGTGCGGAAGAGTTTTTTTTAGGCAAACTTGACGAAGTAATCGCAGATCTTTATTCGAATTGAAGGTGAGCAACGAAACCGACAGGGACCGGCAGGAAATGGACCAAGCCGAAAAGGTTGCGAGATTCAAGCGTATCCGTCGATTGAAGAAATGGATGCGACCGTTGCCCCGCCGTTCCAACGTGCATCGTTATCCCGTGCTGAAATGGTTTTCGAAGATTGCCTACGACCGCTCCTATCTTTGGTCTTTCAAGGGCAACGCCATAGTTTCCGCTCTTTTTTGGGGGATGTGGATTGCTTTTTTGCCCGTGGTCGGTCTTCAGATGTTGATCGTCTTTTTCGTAGCGCTCGGGGTGAGGGCGAACCTGCCCCTGATCGTTGCCTTGCAATGGATTTCGAACCCCTTCACAGTGGCCCCGATTTACTTTGCCGACTATGAGATCGGGCTGTCTCTGCTTGGCTTGCTCGCAATCGATTATCCCCGAAACGAAATATTGACGGCCGAATATGATTGGTCGAACTTTGAACTGACCAGCATGGGCACTCTGCTGGACACCTTCCCTCCCATGTTTCTGGGAGGGTCCTTATTGGGGATTTCCTTGGGGGTTTTGTCGGTCTTTCTTTACAAAGGTTTGGCCAACCTTTACAAGTCGCCAACAACGCCAAGCCAATGAACGTGATGTCGAAAATAAAACCCATTCCATTTTGCCTTGTCTTGTTCGTGCTGAACCTTCTTTTGTTCGCTCCCTTCGCCTTGCCGGCCAAGCCTGCGATCAAGCTTGGAGTCGACTACCTTGAGGAAACGGGGTTTGAGGTTCTAAAGGGCAAACGGGTCGGGTTGCTTACCCATCCGGCCGGGAAAAACGGTCGTGGACAAAGTACGGTCGAAGTGCTTTTCCGCTCAAGGGTTGTCAACTTGGTTGCTTTGTTCGGGCCGGAGCACGGAATTTACGGAGATGAGAAGGCCTCGGTTCCCGTGGACGACAAGATAGACGCCCGAACCGGCTTGCCCGTTTATTCTCTCTACGGAAAATTCCGCAAACCGACGGCCAAAATGCTCGCAGGTTTGGATTGCATCGTGATCGACCTGCAGGACGTGGGGGTACGTTGTTACACATACGTCAGTTGCATGAGATACGTCATGGAGGCTTGTTTTGAGGCAGGAGTCGAAGTGATTGTATTGGACCGTCCGAATCCTTTGGGGGGACTGAAGGTAGCCGGTCCGCCCATGGATGAGAAATGGATGAGTTACGTGGGTGCTTTCCGTATGCCCTTCGTTCATGGCATGACGATTGGTGAAATCGCCCTCTGGTCGAAGAAGAGCGAAGGGGTGCTCAAGACGTCGACCGCGTTTCGAAAAAGAGGAAAACTTACCATCGTTCCCATGATTGGCTGGAAGAGAAGCATGACTTGGCCCGAAACCGGGCTTGCTTGGCATCCGACTTCCCCCAACATTCCTTCACTTGATTCGGTTGCGGGTTATCCCATGACGGGACTGGGTGCCCAAATGGGAGGATTCAAGCATGGAATCGGTACCAAGCATCCTTTTCGATTCCTTACTTTCGAGGGCAAGACGCCCGAAGAAGTCAAAGGCGCCCTTGAAACCTTTGGTATTCCCGGACTTTCCTACAGAATCAAGACTTTGAGGAATTCGGCCGGCAAGGATGTCCGGGGGGTTTATCTGGTTATCAGTGATTGGACCTCATGGAAACCCACCTATCTCCCTTTTTACATGATGAAGCTTTCGGCGCTTTGGGAAACGCCCAGTCCTTTTCCCCAGGCAAAAGAGTCCAGTGCAGCTCTTTTCAACAAACACGTTGGCTCGAGTTGGTGGTGGGAAGAATTGTTGAGCAAAGGAGGCAGGATCGATCCCACTCCATTTTTGGTCGAGTGGGAAAAAGATTCGTCTCAGTTCCGCAGGGTGGTTAGTTCCTATCTTCTGTACTGACGCTAGCGGGCAAAGTCTTCTTGCGACAAGATTCGCAAACGGTGATTTGACAAAGCTTCCTCGGCGGTGTCTTCATCTTCCATCGCAATGGCCAAGACGGGTTTGTGGTTGGGTTGATAAAGAAAGGGGTAGACGTAATGGATGTTGATTTCAGCATGCAAAAGAGCCCGGGTGATACTCTGCAGGGAATTCTGCTCTTCCACTTCAACGGCCAAAATCTTTCTTTCGGTAAAGCTTATGGATCGTGACTTGAGCAACCTCGCGGTTTCTTTCGGATAATTCGGTATCAGTCGAATCACAGCGGAATCGGTGGTATCGAGGACCGAAATCGCCATGACGTGAATATCTTCAGCCATCAGCATCTCGAGAAAGTCATTGAGCCATCCGACTTTGTTTTCCGCATAAATTACGAATTGCCGGATGGTCTCTCTTCCCGGATTGCGAAGAGTGGAGATTGGATTGTCGCGGTCAGTCACTGGATCTGTTTTCGAGGAGAGTTTGCCTCATTGCGCGCTTGCAAGGCTTGTCCATTCGAGTAATAAGGATTGGAACATGAGAATGGGTTTTATCAGGGTGCCATTTTACCTTCTTTGCATTCTTGCGCTTAATCAAGCCCATTATGCAAGTGAAGGGAGAAGATGGATGGATCTCCCATTGAAGGACCTTCAGGCTGCGGCCGAGGCGAGAGATTCCTATGCTCAGGGCTTTTTGGCCTTGGTTTACGCTCACGGAGACAAGGGAGCGGACATTTCGGTTTCGAATGCCAGCAAATGGGCGGCTCTTTCCTCTCAAGCCAATCATTGGCTTGGTCATTTCGCCCTAGGCTTTCTCGCCCGATTTCGGGCCGATGGGTTGGAGGAGGCCGACGTCGGCCGTTACTATCTCAAGTCCTTCCGGGATCGCGATGGAAGAATGATCAAAGCCGCCGCCTCCGGCGATCCGATTGCATCTTACGCTTTGGCCGAAATCTTCACTTCCGACGAGGTGAGGCCTTCCCTTGAGCCCGACTTGGAGTTGGCGGCCGAGCATTATTCAATTGCCTCCCGCGCCGGCTATGGGCCGGCAAGCGTTGAATTTGCCCTTATCAAGGCTCATGTGGTTGGAAACGACGAATTTGGAATCAAGAAAGACTTGCCCGGTGGAATCGCCCTTCTGCAGGAAGCGGCTCGGGCGGAAATGCCTTCGGCCAATCATTATCTGGGAAGGTTTTACTACCAGGGAATTGGGGTCAACGCCGACCCCAAGATGGCTCTTGTTCATTACCAGGCCGCCGCCGACAGGGGGCATGCGATCTCCCAATTGACGGTTGCCGATTTTCACGCCTACGGGGAGGCTGGCCCCGTCAAAATCGACCTTGCCCTCCGTTACGCCCGTTTGGCCATGGATCAAATGGAAACTCAGGCCCTGCAGAAGATATCAGCCTACGAAGAGCTTCTTGCAGGGGGCTCAACTCCTCAGTCAGATCAGCTTGCTCCTCCGCCTCCGGTTCCTTCTCCCGTCGGAAGCGTTCCGCCCCCACCTCCTCCGCCTAGTCCTGCAAGAGTCCAGCCTCCTGCTCACGCGAGCCTTTCTCCTACCTTGCCTTCTCCCTACGAGGCATCGGTTCGAAACCCCGAGCCTCTTGCTTCCGTTTACCCACCGCCTCCTCCTCCATCCGTTCCTCCCGTGCCACCTTCCTTGCCGCCATTGGCCAACCCCGCTCCGCGCGCGAACCCAGAGCAGAAAAGGGAATTGGCCAAGAAGCATTATTTTGGGAGGGAAGCGGTTCTTGATTACGATCAATCGATTCGTCTGTTTACCGAGTCCGCCAATGCCGGCGACGCGGAGGCGGCAAGATACTTGGGAATCATGTATCTTCGCGGGAAGGGCGTGCCGAAGGACAACGCCAAGGCTTTTCAATGGTTTACTCTTGCTTCCGAGCGGGGTGATTCCCTGGCCAAGAAGAATGCGAACATGTTGAAGTCCCTCATCGGGAACTGAGAAACCTTCCATACTGCTTGCTGGTGCCCGAGTGGGATTTCAAGTCGTATAGATAAGTGCAATTGATCTTCCCAAGATCCATGGATCTGCTCAAGAGGGATTGGTTATCGGGAGATAAACAAGGGGATTTTGAAACTTAGGATAGGTTGAATTGACCTGTTGAACATCAAACGGAAATTTGCAAGCATGTTACTTGGCAATTGGAATTTTAAACCTCAACGAAAGGATTGAAAACATGGCAAAGGTAACCTTTGTAACCGAAACGGGTGAAGAAATCACAGAAAACGACGCAACCGGCAACCTGATGGAAATCGCCCGTCAAAATGACGTCGATGGGATAATCGGGGCTTGTGGAGGAGTGTGCTCCTGCGCGACTTGCCACGTTCGCGTGAAGCCGGAATGGCTCGAGCGTGTGGGCCGACCCAGTGAAGACGAACAGGACCTGCTGGAATTGGAGGATGGCGCGGATGAAAGAAGCCGCCTCAGTTGCCAGATCGAGATGACCGACGAACTGGATGGCCTGGTGGTGGAAGTCGCGCCTCTGTAGAAAACCCAACTTTTTCATACCCGATGTCCAAGTGCCCCTACCATGACCCTTTTGCCGCAAAACGAAAGGAGGGTCCGGTCATGGAGACCGAATTCGATGGTGATCCCGTCGCCATGATTCTTGGGCTTAAGGACGTGCGCAAGGCCGCCCGCGACTGGAAGACCTTCAGCTCGGATGCCCCCTTTCGGGTTCCCATTCCGCGCGAGGAGAATTTGAGAAGCGTCCGGCAATTCCCCATCGAATCGGATCCGCCCGAGCATACCGAGTACCGCAAGATCGTCGAACCTGCGTTCAATCGCCCGAACGAACCCGAATATCAAGAGCGAATGATTGGTTTGATTCGCGATATGATCTCCGGAACGATTTCCTGCGGATCCATTGAGGCGGTTTCCGAATTCGCCCTTCCTTTGCAATCCCGGGCTTTGACCTACTTGCTCGGGGTTCCCGAAACCGAAGCGCAAACATGGATCAAATGGGGCGTTCACGTTTTGCGGGATGGGGACGGCCCCACCAAGGGCAAGGAAATGGAACACTACTGCCGGGAGGCATTCAAGCGGTGTTCGGCTTGGGAAGAGAACAATTTCTTTTCCCTCCTCAACGAAGCGATCTTTCGAGGAAAACTCCTGACGGATGACGAAAAGCTCGGCTTCGCCAACCTTGCTTTTGCCGGTGGTCGGGATACGGTTATCAATACGATCTGCTTGATCCTTGCCCACTTTGCCCATCATCCGAATGACTTGGAACGGCTCAGGGAAGAACCCGAACTAGTCAATTGCGCGGGGGAGGAATTCATTCGCTTCGCCACCCCCCTTACTCACATCGGGCGGAAATGCCCGGTCGACACCGCAGTTCATGGATTCAAGGTCAAGGCGGACCAGTTGATTTCCCTTTGCTGGGCTTCGGCCAATTTCGACGAAAGCGTGTTCGACAACCCCGGGACAATCAGGCTCGACCGCAAGCCAAATCCGCACGTTGCCTTTGGCAATGGCGTCCACACTTGCCTTGGGGCGCCTCATGCCCGTCTGATCGTACGTACCTTGCTAGCCCAATTGGCTGAGTTGGTCTCTTCGATTACGTTCCTTTCCGGGGAGCCCAAAATCGAAAAGACGGCGGATTACGAGCGGGTGAACTCTTTCGAATCACTCGAACTGCGCCTGAATCCGAAATAACTTAAGTTTCAGAATCCTCGATTGGTTCCCTTCGGGTCGGACGGCAAGGACGCCCCTGACCTTGGCTAACCCCTTCGGGAGTGGTTCAGAAGCTTTGTTGTGTGTAAAAAGGCTCACTTGCTTGAGCCTCAATGTTTTAAAATGGCGGAGAGAACGGGATTCGAACCCGTGGAAGACCGATTAGATCTTCACCGGTTTAGCAAACCAGCGCATTCGACCACTCTGCCATCTCTCCTTAATTAAAAGAACGATCATATAGGATACCCTCGTTCGAGGTAAACCCAAAAGATCAAAACCGTTTGTGAAGTCACCTACGGCTTTCGGTATCCAAAGCAAAAAAATTAGACTAGTTTTTTTATCGCTTGGGTCCTAGGCAACAAAGGCGGGAGAGTTTGATTTCCATAAAGAAAAAATCGGCCTGCCAAACATATGTTTTGAAAAGGGTTTGGATGGATGAACGAACTTCAT
>JAYOMW010000154.1:4966-7282 GCA_038121045.1 Opitutia bacterium | reverse complement strand
AATGGTGGGAGATACTGGAGTCGAACCAGTGACCTCATGCGTGTCATGCATGCGCTCTAACCAACTGAGCTAATCCCCCGTGAGAATATTTCAAAATGCAAGAATGCGGGCTTTGTGTCAATGCCGTTGAGCATAGTACTCGAACCGAAATTTGCATTCTTTACGCGATCGTATTTTTCAAATACTGTTCAACCCATATGAAAAAGGCGCTCGTTACCGGAATTACCGGACAAGATGGTTCCTACTTGGCGGAACTGTTGCTTGAAAAAGGGTATGAGGTTCATGGAATCGTTCGTAGAGCTTCGACTTTCAATACCGATCGTTTGGATCATCTTTACAAGGATCCATTGGTGGATGACACCAACTTGTATTTGCATTACGGAGATCTGGCAGATGCAGTCCAATTGGTAAAGTTACTATATGATTTGCAACCGGACGAGATTTATAATTTGGGCGCTCAAAGCCATGTTCGCGTTTCTTTTGACATTCCGGAATATACGGGCGACGTAACCGGAGTAGGCGCCGTGCGTATCCTAGAGGCGGTCCGCGAGGCCGGCTTGGTTGAGAAGGTTCGATATTATCAGGCTTCTTCCTCGGAAATGTATGGCAAGGTTCAGGAAGTGCCTCAAGTCGAGACCACGCCCTTCTGGCCCCGTTCCCCTTATGCCTGCGCCAAGGTTTACGCCCATTGGTTGACCGTAAATTACCGGGAATCCTACGGCTTGCATGCGAGCAGCGGAATTCTTTTCAACCACGAGTCGCCTCGGAGGGGCCAGACTTTCGTCACCCGCAAAATCACTCGGGCTGCGACCCGGATCAAGCTTGGTCTGCAGAAAAAACTCATTCTGGGCAACCTCGATTCCAAGAGGGATTGGGGTTACGCCAAGGAATACGTCGAAGCCATGTGGCTCATGCTTCAGCAGGATCAACCGGATGATTACGTCATCGCGACCAATGAAACGCACACCGTGCGTGAGTTCTTGGAGGAAGCCTTTTCCTGTCTTGATTTGGATTGGAAAGAATACGTCGGGTTCGACAAGAAATACGAACGTCCTGCCGAGGTGGACCTTTTGATTGGAGACCCATCCAAAGCCAAGGAAAAGTTGAATTGGGAGCCCAAGGTCACTTTCAAGGAACTCGTATCGATCATGGTTGAGGCTGACATGAAGTTGGCCGAGCGGGAAAGGGCCTTGGCCGACGCCGATCTTGCCTGATGCCCCGGATCTTTGTCAGTGGTCATGGGGGAATGGTCGGCTCGGCCATTCTGCGGGCTTTGGCCTCCTCGGGCGAAGACTGGCAGGTTGTTACGAAATCGCGGGCCGACCTCGATCTTTGCAATCAGGGCGCGGTGGATGATTTCATCCGCCGCGAGAGACCGGAGTTCATAGTCAATGCGGCCGGAAAGGTCGGAGGAATTCATGCCAACAACACTTATCCGGCGCAGTTCATCCGCGAAAACCTGTTGATCAATGCCAACTTGATCCATTCGGCATGGAAGCATGGCGTCGCCCGTTTCCTCAATTTGGGAAGTTCCTGCATCTACCCCAGAGATGCGGAACAGCCCTTGAGGGAAGAATGCTTGCTCAGTGGACCGCTGGAGCCGACCAATTCGGCCTATGCCTTGGCCAAAATCGCAGGCCTTGAAATGTGCCGGCACTACAGAACTCAATACGGAGTTCTTTTTCACTCGGCCATGCCGACCAACCTTTATGGTCCGGGCGACAATTATCACCCCGACAATTCGCATGTCCTGCCCGCCTTGATCCGTCGATTTCACGAAGCCAAAGAGAAGAATTTGGCTGAAGTTTGCATTTGGGGGACTGGGAAGCCCAGGCGAGAATTGCTCTACGCAGACGACCTGGCCGAAGGTTTGCTGCATTTGCTCGCTGTGGAGGATCCGCCCGATTGGGTAAACTTGGGTTCGGGGCAAGACCAAACAATCCTCGAATTGGCAAAGCTAGTCAAGGAAGTGGTCGGATACACGGGCGAAATCACACATGACTTGAGCAAACCAGATGGCACTCCCATCAAAAGGATGGACGTGAGCGTCATGGCTTCGCTCGGATGGAAAGCGGGTATTTCAATCCGGGATGGGATCACGATGACCTACGCTGATTTCCGGGAGCGTTTGGAAACCGGAACCCTGAGGGTTTAGTGAGCCCTGTTTTTACTCGAATTCCTTGCGAAATTCCTTGAATTGATCGGAAAGCTCGCGCAGTTGATAGCGAAGAGCTTCGACCTCTTCTTTGAGTTCCTTGAATTCTGATACCATCTCTTCCACTTGATCCAATCGTTCGTCCGGGGCGGGTACGTATA
>JAYOMW010000154.1:0-4866 GCA_038121045.1 Opitutia bacterium | reverse complement strand
CGTTCGGCCTTGATCAAATCGAGCTCCTTTTCCGCATTGTGCTGAAATTTGGGTACTCGTGAACCGACCAAGTCCACTCGGTGGACCAAGCGCTTGACACGAAGTTCCTCGATCGCCCGTCCAACCTCTTCTTCGCTTAGCTCGGATCGGGGCAACCGGTTGTTCTTTTGGTTGCAGGCATTGACCAAGCCGTTCATGGACATCGGGTAGTACTCGGGGGTGGTAAGCTCTTTTTCAATCAAGGAGCCCAAGACTCTGGTTTCCTCAAACCCAAGCGTTTCGAGGGATTCTTCATCGTCCCCGCAATTTAGTTCTTCTACCTCTTCCATATTTTCAAAAGTTTGGAAAGGCAAACGGGATGAATTCTTTGCTCGTTGAAAAGAGCGGTCGGGCGGAACTTACGACCGATATCAGTCGCCCACTACGTTTACAAGTCGGTGAGCCTTGTCGAATTCCACCTTTCCGGGGGTAAGAGCGAAGAGGGTAAAGTCTTTGCCGAGTCCTACGTTTCGGCCCGGGTGGTACTTGGTTCCGCGTTGGCGTAGAATGATATTCCCGGCGAGAACGGATTCTCCGCCGAATTTTTTAACCCCAAGCCTTTTGCTGTTGCTGTCTCTGCCGTTTTTGGAAGTACTTTGTCCTTTTTTATGAGCCATGGTCGGATTTCCTATTGGATTACTTTAAATCAATCGATTCGATTTCGATCACTGAAATATGCTGTCGGTGCCCTTTTCTGCGCTTGTAGCCTTGCCTTCTCTTCTTTTTGAAGACGATGACTTTCTTGTCTTTCTTGTTTTCGAGGATCTTGGCAGTCACGGAAGCTCCCTCCACGGTCGGACTTCCGAAAGTGGGTTTGCCGTCGTCAACGACCATGAGCACTTGGTCGATCTTGATCTGATCGCCTTCATTGGTATCTGGGAAACGGTTCACGAACAATTTGTCGCCTTGTTCAACGGTGAACTGACTTCCTTGGGTTTGTATAGTGGCTTTCATGATGAGGAAAATCGTTTAAAAAACCATTTTAAGGGCGCTTTGGCAAGCGTCATCTTGGCTTTTGCCTTGTTCGTTTTCTTGCTGCCATAGTAAATTAAAGAATGCAACGAAAGGAACAGGAGGTTTCGAATCATGACGTGCTTGGTTATTACAAGGGAAAGTCCGTGCTCGAACACTACTTGGAGGCAACTCGGAGAGTGGGCATGTGGGCATCGGAGGAATTGGTCTTTCGGCAGTCCTTCCCGGACCGGGAGGCTTTCTTGCTCGAACTAGGATGCGGAACCGGGAGGATTTGTCTTTCCCTGTGGATGTCAGGCTACGGAAACCTGACTGCGATTGATTTTTCCAAGGAAATGATCAACCGGGCTCTCGAAGCTCAAAAGGAAAGAGCTTCAGGAGTTCGCTTTGCCGTTGAAGATGCCACCTGTCTTTCGTTTCCCGATCAAAGTTTCGACGGTGTGATTTTCGGTTTCAATGGCCTGATGCAAATACCAGGCCGAGAAAACAGAAAAAGGGCCATGCGGGAGGCCTTTAGAGTTCTTAAGAAAGGTGGGAGGTTCGTTTTTACTACCCACGATCGTGCTTTTCCTAAGTGGAAGAAGTTTTGGTCAGTGGAAAAGAAAAAATGGCGAAATGGGGAGCAGGGACAAAGCCTGATTGACTTCGGCGACCGGTTTGAGGAAACGCCCCGAGGCAAGCTTTATATTCACGTGCCTGATGCGGCCGAAATCAGGGAGGATTTGAAAAAAGGTGGGTTTGTCGTTGAACGGGATCTCTTGCGGTCACGTCTTGCCGATGAATCCGAGTTGGTAAAGAAGTTTTCGGACGAATGCCGTTTTTGGATCGCCCGCAAGCCGGCGGACTAAAGGCATTCGCGGTCCAGAGACATGGTGGCGACCCGGGTCGCCGGTCCCGTCATTCGGACATTGAATTCGTCATCGATCATCAAGCCGATTTCTCCTCCTGGCATTTCCACCGTGATCTTTTCGTCGCAAGCCCCCATTTTTCGAGCGACCGCCCCGGCCGCCGAACTGCTGCTTCCCGAGGCCAAGGTGTAGCCTGCTCCTCGTTCCCAAATTTCAATCCGTATTCGATTACGGTCGATGACCTTGAGAAATTGAACGTTTGTCCGATTCGGGAAATTCGGATGGTTTTCCAAAACGGGACCCAACTGCCGGGTGAGTTTTTCACTCAAATCATTCGTTGGGACGACACAATGAGGGTTTCCTATTGTGGCGGCGTAATATCTCAGCGATTGCCCCTCGACTTCGATTGCTTCGTCCAATACTTCCCTTGCTTCTCCCTCCAAGTTGACCGGCACGACGTCGCTGTGAAAACTCACTTGGCCCATTTCCACGGAAATCACTGATGCATCTACCGATACCTCGCAGGAAACGATTCCTCCGAGTGTGTCCACGGTAAATGGGGAAGTGCCCGCTTTTCCCGAATCACGCAGGTAGCGGGCAAAGATTCTCAATCCATTTCCGCTCTTTTCAGCCTCGCTTCCGTCGGGGTTGAGGATCCGCAGGCCGAAGTCGGCTTTTTCCGAAGGCAAGGGACCCAATAGGATCCCGTCCGACCCCAAGCCGAAGTTGCGATGGCAAATCCGAATCGTTTCTTCCGTCGTGAATTCTCGGTTTTCGCCCTTGGGGTCATAAACCAAATAATCGTTTCCCAAGGCGTGATATTTTTCAAAGTCATTCATTGATCTTATCCTTCTTTTCGAACTTGTTTTACCTTATGCTTTGCGGGCGAGAACCCAATCGATGATCGCTTGGTCGTTTTCACCGGCCCGTTTGACGATTCTCAGGAATTCCGCAGGGTGAACGTCATTTTCGCGAAAGAAATTTCGGTCTCCTCCACAACAATACATCGTGTCCGCCGGGAGTTCGCCTCGCAGTTTGGCCCGAGCCTTGGGGATAATTCTGGGTAACCAACGAATGCCCTCGATTTCATCGTTTTTGGCGGGCAGAGTGGATGAATCCATTCTTTTTTCGGAAGGAGTTCCCTTTTGAACCTCAATGAAATAATCCCTTCTTTGCTCGTGAATCAGAAGAAAAGTCGCCAAATCCGGAGTTCCTTCCAGAATCCAATCCTCGGCAAAGTCGAAGACATCCATCCTGTTGAGTCCTATTGACTCCAAGAATGGCAATTCTTCCCCGATCGGGAAGTTGTCCGCGGACTGATGTCCTTGCTCGTACAGTCCGACGGCTTTTTCCCAAATACGGACCAATTCCTTTTGAAAATCGACGTTCATAGACAAAAGGAAAATGCTGCAGATCGGGACGGATGCAAGTCTGTTTAGCCCAACCGAAAGTCCAATTGCTTGTCGGAAACGAATACTTTGTCGATGACGACCTCGATTTCCAGGCCTAACTTCAGCTTGTTTTTCGGGTTTCTTCCAACCAATGCGGCCCCGTTTGAGGAAACACGGTAACCGAGTTCACGAGGAAGAGTTCGGATGGGCACGAAGCCTCGGGCAAGCGTCTCGGTCAACTCGATGAAAAATCCCCTGCGACCGATTTCCGTAATAATCGCCTTGTGCTTGACGGGAGGTTTTTTACCCAAGTCTTTTTTGTAATAAAGAAGAAGCTTGTCTTTGACCGACTCTCGCTCGGCCTCGACGCTGTTGCGCTCCATGGATGAAAGATGCTTTGCAAGTCCCTCCAATTTTTCGTCCTCGCCCTTGCTCGCTTTTTGACGCCGGACGATCCGTTCGATTACGCGATGGACTACCAAATCGGCATAGCGTCGAATGGGAGAGGTGAAATGGAGGTAATCCCTTTTGGCCAATCCGTAGTGACCATCGGGAGAATTTCGGTAACAAGCCTGCTTCATGCTGCGCAGGAACTTGATTCTGAGAACTTGGGCGAGGGGGTGCTTGTTGATTTGGGTAAGCATTTTGTTGACCTCCTTTCGACTAGTCAGTTCTCCGCATGAAATTCCGAATTGGGCGACGAAGGACCTCAGTTCTTCCAAGTCTTCCGGGTCCGGGTCCGGGTGAACCCTAAAGACTCCGGGCAGTTTTTTCTTTCTCAGCTCTTTGGCCACGGTTTCGTTTGCCAAAAGCATGAACTCCTCGATCAACTGATGGCTCTCGTCGTTTTCACTTTGAAGAATTCTTTCCGGTTCCCCCTTCTCGTCGACCAAGATCTTGACTTCCGAGGATGCAAAGTCGAGCGAACCCGATTGCATCCGCGAATGCCTGATTCGGGAGGCAATTTTCCAAAGGGCGCGGATTCCGTCCCGCAGGTCGCAAAGCAGGTCGTCGGACAGTTCGTTCAGGGCTTTGCCGGGGTTCCCAGAGTATCGGCTCGGAGGAGGTTTGGCATTTCTGATTGTATCCATGCTCTCTTCTTCAAGAAACAAAATGGCTTGCTCGTAAGTGAGTCGCTTGTCGCTCTTGATCACGCATTCGGCAAGCTTTGACTCCAAAAGCTTGCCATCCTTGGAGAATCGAAAAAGGACCGATTTTACCAACCTTTCTTCTGCTTCAACCAGACTGCAGATGCCGCTCGACAAACGATGAGGGAGCATGGGTACGACTTCCCCCACCAAATAGGTCGAATTACCGCGTTTCTTGGCTTCCCGGTCCAGTTGAGTGCCCTGCCTGACATAGTGTGAGACATCCGCAATGTGGACACCGATTTCCTGTTCGCCGTTTTTCAATTCACGGATGGACAAGGCATCGTCAAAATCCCGGGCATCCAAGGGATCGATGGTGAGAGTGAAAACGCTGCGAAGGTCATTTCTGCCTTTCCTGTCTAGGGCCGTTACCGAATCCGGGCAGAGTTTTGATTCCTTGACCACTTTATCGGGGAAATTTCCGCTGAGCCCGAATTTCGCCAAAATACCCTTGTGGTCGGTCAAGGG
>JAYOMW010000153.1:6296-7298 GCA_038121045.1 Opitutia bacterium | reverse complement strand
TGAACTGCGTTGCTGACCTTCCCATCCTTTTCTCGATCATTGAGATCATCCACATCGACCCAGGCTCCACTAGGATCTTCATCGACAATTTCCAACTGGATCTTTCGCATGGCCGCCCAACTTTCTTTTTTCTCACCAGCATCGCTTAGGCGGCCGATGACGATGTTCATGTCGGGCCGCTTCAAATCACGGCGTAATTTACTAATCAATAGCTTCAAGGCATCTTTATAGGCAGGCTGTCCGCCGCCGTTGGCATCGCGCTCTCCCTGCATCCAGCAAAATGTAACCGACGCAAACTTTGGGTGCTTATCAAGCATCTCCTTGTACTGATCCAGAATCGGCTGATAAAACTCTACCTTTCCGCCCTTGTGGATCCTCTTTATATGATTCTCATCAAGTCCATTCTTCTTCGCAATATCCTGCCATTCTTCGAGCCATCTGCATATGGGCTGACCGCCTTTTGCCACCTTGATATAAACGACCTTTTCATCCTTAAAAAGTTTCTTTGCCTCCGGCATGAACCCGGTCTCCGGATCCATGCCCTGCATATTGGATTGCCCGGATAGGACAAAAAGATGAACGGGTTTCTCCGCCACGGATTCAGAAGCAAATATGGCCGAGATAGCAAATAATAGTAAAAAGGGTTTCATTTTATAGTAATGGGTTGTTGAGTTACGGGTTTAAGGTTTATCGGGCATTGTCAGCATAGATAGCATGTGGGCTATCAACCAGAGAAACTCGTACGTCATCGAGGTAATGATTGGATTTGTCTCCATTCGAATCAACCATGCCGGCCCCCAAAGAAATGACCACACTGCGGGTTTCGGGAGGAATCTCAATGGAAGCCTCCAACCTTTGCCAATCGGGCTTTTGTCCGGGCTTGATGTCAGTCGGGAAAAATTCCAAATCCGTTTGCAGGTACACAGGAATCGATTGCGTATGGTTTCCGAAGTGGGAAGCCAAAATATTCAGGTGGTTCCAAACTTTAAGGAAGGGGATATG
>JAYOMW010000153.1:1771-6286 GCA_038121045.1 Opitutia bacterium | reverse complement strand
AGATGAACGGGTTTCTCTGCCTCGGATTCAGAAGTGAATATGGCAGAGATAGCAAATAATAGTAAAAAATGCTTCATTTGGATAGTAATGGGTAGTTAAGTTACAGGTTTAGGGTTTATTGGGCATTGTCAGCATAGATGGCTCGAGGGCTATCCACTAAAGACACTCGTACATCATCGAGGTAATGATTTGATTTGTTAGCGTTCGGATCAACCATACCGGCTCCCAAAGAAATTACCACACTTCGGGTTCCGGGAGGGATTTCGATGGACGCACCCAATTTGTGCCACTCAGGATTCTGACCAGGCTTGGTGATATGGTTCCTACCGACATGCTGGAGAACTTGATCAAAAAGAACTTCCTGATTATTCCAAATGGGCCGAACCTCTTGGGGCTCCTGACTGAAGGCGGCCAAGCGAATCTGAAAGACCGAGGACTCGTCCGGATTTGATGCAAAGAACGAAGCCTCAACGCGGACTGACCTGGAGTGATTTTGTCCGGGCTTTGCATCTTCGTCCAAATCGATCAAGTAGCGGGCGTAAGTAAACTTCGCTTTGGATTTATCCCAGAATTTAGCGACCCTGCCTCCGCTTGCCGAAGAGATTATTTGGTCTTCTGGAATCGAAGATATCTCACCAAACCATTTACCCGCTTCCGTGGGAAACCTGCCTTTGAAACCCACCTCGGATTCTTCGAAACTTTCGGAAACAATCTCACGAACTTCCTGATTTGATTTTTTATCCTGCGGAAGATTAAAAGCCCAAACCACCGAAGCACTGAAAACTCCAATTGCCAGTCCGGCAATTCCTGTCTTGATCCGTGACAACCCGGAAATCCTTGTTCTTTTTTCGGGTTCTGCGGACTCTCTGCCAATGGTGGCTTGGAGAGAAGCAGTCTGCATGGTTTGTTCGACCATTCCATGGATCGACGCCAATTCCCAATAGCGTTCCCTGACCTCACTGGATTGCTCGATTCGATTGCTCAAGGCCAGAGCCTCCTCCTCGGTCAGGCTTCCCTCCAAATACTTGTTCAACATGTCGTCTAGGTCGCTTGTGTTCTTATCCTTTTTCATACCCGTTTTGTTTCCTTGAGTTGTAAATTGATGCAGTCGCGCAAAATTACGCGCGCCTTGGAGAGAGCCACCCGTACTGCGTTTGAAGTCATATCCAAAGCATCGGCCATTTCATCCGAGCTCTGCCTGCGGGAATAGCGCCGCCAAAGAAGGTCCCTCGGTTTTGCAGGTAGTTTGGCAATGCACTTTTCCAGTGCTTGCTCTCTTTGTTTGAAGTTCTCCGGCGAAGGGGCATCCTCGGTCAAAGCAATGATCGCCTTTTCGCTTAGTACGTTGGCCCGTTTGTTTTGACGAAAATTCTCCAGTACCTTGAGCCGGGCAATCCCGCAGGCCCAGGCCGTAAAATTCGTCCCGATTTCAAAACTGGATGCCTTTCGCGAAACGGTCAAAAAAGTCTCCTGCAGGACATCGTCTGCATCGGACAACGAAGGTTGCAACGCCCGAATGAATGCCCGAATGGAGTTCTCATGGCGTACAAAGAGCAACTGCACCTCTTCGGTGGGAGTTGGTCCATCGTTTTCTTTTTCCCTACTCATAACGACCAAGATGATCTACCTTTTTCAACCAGAAGTTTCATGTTTGAATTCATTGAGCCGAGGTAGGGTGGGGGATGCTTCCGATTAGTCTGCCTGGATATTGTTTTTGGCAAGTTTCCGAAGGTAATTCGCTTCCATCGAGTCCACGGCCCAAGCGCAATGGGCCCATTCATAGTGCTGAATGAAATAATTGAAGGATGGCTTTGGTTTACCTACCTTTGAATTAACGATCTCCTGCGCTTTGACGATGACCAGGTAGGTTCCGGCGGTAAGAATCGGCATCGGTTTGATTCGCCGAGGCGGTAACCCGAGGGCGTTTATGTCTGCGTTGACCGAAGAGAAAAGAGCGGTGGCGCGTAGCCTCCCCTTGAAATGGGCCACGACCTTGACTTTGTCGTGCACCATGCATGCCCCGGTGAAGGTGCCTTGGTTGATTTCGACTTCTGCGAGGTAATCGTTGGCCGAAACCAAGTCCGCGAGTTGCTTTTGGGTTTCTTCGGACAGTTCGGTTTGCTTTTCAGCAAAGCAGAATGCAGGGATAAGGTATAAGGCGAACAAGAGCACACTCTTCATGGTAATAATTTATAGGTATTAAGCTTTGGGCTTCCTCATAGTAATGTCATGGAAAACCGAATTGTTTCCTAAAAAATGATCTTGGCCAAAGATTTGAAGAATTTCCCAAGAAGTAACCAACCAGAATCCGGGAGGGGAGATCCTTCCATTCACGACTGACGGAAGCTTGAAAAAATCATGAGAATCCCTTCCATCGATCCCAAAATGTTTGGAAGTTCCGTATCATTTCTCTACTTTGACGATAAACAAATCTTTCATTGTTTTGGCCGTGCCAATCGCTTCCAGATCATACTGGATATTTCCCGTTGAAATGGCATCTCCGCCTCCGTGCCCAGTCAGTTCGAATAGATAATAGGGGTCTTCCCGGTCGACTTCGATGAGGCAGGTGTAAAGGAGCGAGGGCTGACCAAGCAACGGATCCTGGAAATCGTCGTTGGAATCTCCGGGGGCATTGATCTCCACGCAAAGCACAAATTCATTTTCCTTGCCGGACTGAAGGTAGGGGTCCAAGGCAAAGCGATGCGCTTCCGTTGCCCCGCTTACCGCATCCACTTCCCCGGACGGAGTGATCCCGGAGAGCAAGGTGTAGCGATGGCGCCAAAGGGGCAGGATATGGCTGCGTTGGGTTCGGTAATCTTCCCATAGGGGTACTTCCGAATAAGCAAGAGTTTGTTCAAGATAAAGTGTCTCAATCATTGCCCCAACCGTACTTTCCGCCCATACGGCAATGGAGGGCATCGGATTCAAATCTTTACGGAAACCAAGGTTGATCGACACCCCGCTTCCATTTGCGTCCTGGCTTTTCCGAACGATCCATTTGCGATAGGGCGCCGGTTCGTCAAAGCCTACGAAATTCGAAGACCGGACGATTTGAGCGCTGTTTTTATACTCATAGCTGTTTTCGATCACCCAAGATGCAGGAGGCTGGTTGTAAATCGACGCGTAAACCAATCCCCCGCAGGCTATGCCGATTATCACCACTTGGAGACGAGCGGAGATCCTTTGCTTGCCCTTGGTCATACGGTTCTTGAAGTACGGCACCCGAGCCACGATATGCAGTATCACCAAAACCAGAGTAACGAATCCAGCAATAATATGGATATTCGTGACCGAAAGGGAAAAGGGCTGGAAATAGGCCAACCCACCTGTAACGGCCAAAGCCGTAAAGCTAAACAAAAGGCCAAAATTGACCAAGTGTCTCATCTGAAATCTAGTGTCCGCGCTTGCTTGGGTTGTTAACGAGTTTTGACGAGTCAAAACCGATTAATTTCCTAAGTTCCTTGATGTGAGACAGACCCACTTCTTTGGGAGACGCATTGTGTTTTTTGCATAGGACCGCGGCATAGCCGGTGGCAATCCCCATTTGCCCGCAAGTATTCATAACTCTTGGGCCACAGAGTCCGATGTGTGTACAACTGAAGCACCGTCCGGCCATCATTAAATTGGAAAGATTTCTCGAATAAAAACTGCGAAATGGGATGAAGTAGTATCCTCCCGTTTTATGAAACATCGCCGTGGATAGAAAATCTTCCTTGGCACCTTTCAGTTTACGCTGGTAATGGCCGTCCACTTCTCTTTTCTCAACTACCACGGCATCGGGGAATTCACGTCGTTTAACGGCATCGTGCATATCGTATATATGATCTCCCATCAATCGACGGGACTCTCGTTTACCTCCGACGTAAGCAACCCAAGTCAATTTGTTCGGGGCATACTTTGGATTTTTCTTCGCATTGGAAAAGGATCCGAAAATGGCCCTCAGCATATGATCACGAATGGCTTCCGCATCATCGATCTGGTTTAAGTCATTGTCCGAATACTCCCAGTACCATTCGCCTTTGTAGGCAGAGTGTTTGCCGGCAACCGGCATGGCCCATGGAACCTTGGGGAAATCCTGTCTTTGGTTGGTTCGCTCGCTGTTCCACAAAACACTGGTGCCCATGACGCGGTTATCCGCTTCTTTGGGACTCCAGAGGTCTCCATACTTCGCCCATCCTTCATCATGTTGAGAGGCGGCTTCACGACCGTAGCGGTAATCGGCCCCTGCCCAATAGCCCAGCCAACCGTCTCCGGTCGCATCAATGAAGACAGGAGCACGAAATCTTTTAATTTTACCACCCGTTACCTCTCTTGCTTCGACACTGAGAATTTTATCTCCCTGTTTCTCCAATCCACAAGCTGTGTGGTGGGCAAATAAATCAACACCGGATTGAGCCATCGTCTTTTCGCGTTTAACTTGATCCAGTTTGGCCTTCTTATCCCCGTTCGGGTAGTGAACCGTGTCTATGGAATTAAGAATATCCGTGCCGTACCCATGGATACCCAAGGTATGCA
>JAYOMW010000153.1:0-1671 GCA_038121045.1 Opitutia bacterium | reverse complement strand
GTGTCTATGGAATTAAGAATATCCGTGCCGTACCCATGGATACCCAAGGTATGCACGCGTATCTCCTGACTTGCGTTTCCGCCAAACAAAGGTCGATCTTGAATGAGAGCCACTTTCAATCCCTGCGAACGGGCGGCGAGCGCGGCGCCACATCCGGACATCCCCCCTCCGACAATTACGAGATCGAATGATAACTCTTGAATTTTTTCCTCGGCACGCCCGCTGAGTACATCTTTCCAGTCGGACAATTCTTTAAGATCATCGGAAGGCAAAGACGGGGCGGATTCTTGAGTGAAGAAAATTGCGTCGCAGCGTCCATCGAACCCAGTCAAGTCGCGAAGAGAAACCTTGATTTTCCCAGCTTTGGCAACTTCAACCGAACCTGCGGACTGCCAATGCCAAGATTCCTGACCCTCGCCCATGGTTACTTTCAAGGGCTTGCCTTCGACCAACACCTGAAAGCGACCGGGGGACTGCCAATCCCCTTTGCACCAGTCTCGGTTCCTGACCCAAACGTTCCATTTTCCGGATGATGGCAATTGGATGGTGGTTTGAGCATCCTCAACCGGTTTGCCCATACCGTGCGCCAAAAGATAATTCCCCCCCATTTGCAAATAATGCTGGGTATCGATTTTCCAACCTCCTACGTCGGCAAAAGAGGAAGCTTCGAGCAATACGCCCGAACGACTTAGACCGGCGCTGGGCTTGGCTCCCATTAGATAATTCGGAACCGTGAAGGAGCTAATGCCGACCCCGCCTATTACGCGAAGAAATTCTCGTCTTTTGGAAGTATGTTTTCTCATCTTTTGGATACGATTATATAGTTTTCAGGTTTGGATACCATAATAGGAATGACATGGAAGACCGACTTGTTTCCAAAAACATGAATCATGAAAGTCTTTTTTTACGAAGTGTCCACGCATATATCGCTTCAACAAAAATTATCTGCAGATCCGGACGAGTAAAACCGATAGGTTTCCCAAAACATGCCTTCAAGCTGTATGAGCTGTTTCACTGCCCAAGAAGGACAGGGGATCGCAGGGTCCGATTTTCATTGAATAAGGAGAACCTCAAGAGGGCGGTTGCTTTTTCCCGACGGTTCGAATAACCGTTTCGGATGAAAAAATTAATCTCATGTCTTCTTCTGTCCCTTTTCTCTTTTGCCACCTCGCTAACGGCCGGCGATAACGCATTGTCCAAATCCGAAAAAGCGGATGGTTGGAAACTCTTGTTCAACGGCAAGGACCTGACCGATTGGAAAGTCGACAAATGGAACCCGGAAAGCATTTCCGTCAAAGACGGTTCGATCAAATGCCATGGCAAGCCATCCATGGTCTACTATACGGGCAAAGGCAAGGACATGAAGGATTTTCACTTCAAGGCCGACGTGATGACCAAGCCGGGATCCAACGGTGGAATCTTTTTCCATACCCAATACCAGGACAAGGGCTGGCCTGTCGGGCATGAGGCTCAGATCAATCAGACGCAAAAAGATCCCGTGAAGACGGGTAGCGTGTACATCGTAAAGAAGAATTTAAAGGCTCCGGCCAAGGACAACGAATGGTTTCATTATGAAATCATCGTGAAGGGCAACCGGGTCGAAACCAAAGTGGACGGAAAGACCGTAGTGGTTTACGAGGAGGGCAAGGAGGTCAAAGGAAAGAGGAAGCT
>JAYOMW010000152.1:0-7305 GCA_038121045.1 Opitutia bacterium | reverse complement strand
AGGATATTCTCTGCCGTCCGCGCATGTTGTCTTCCCTTTTTCCCTGCATTATAATTACAATCGTAACTTCTAGAAAATTTTTTCCGTAAACCATAAGTTCTTACATTAAATCAAACGATACCAACGATGTCCTTACTCTAACGCCCTCCGGCCTTTATTGTCCGGAAGGTGATTTTTACGTCGATCCCAAAGGCTCGGTGAAAAGAGCCCTTGTCACCCATGCGCACAGTGATCATGCCCGTCCTGGTCACGAGAATTATCTTTGTTCCGACCCCTGTCTGCCTCTTCTTCATTTGAGGTTGGGCAAGAAGGCCAAATTCGAAAGCATTCCTTTCGGGGAAAAACACAAGATCGGCAACGCCACGGTATCCTTTCATCCCGCCGGTCACATTCTTGGTTCCGCTCAGGTCAGGATCGAAGTTTCCGGCCGGGTCGTCGTGATCAGCGGAGATTACAAGCCGGACGGAGATCGAACTTGCGAAGAGTTCGAGCCGGTCAAATGCCATGACTTTATCTCGGAGTGTACTTTCGGACTGCCCGTTTACCGTTGGAAACCCGAAGAACTTGTCTTCGACCGAATCAACCAATGGTGGTCGGCAAATGCAGGGCATAAGAAACCTTCGCTCGTCTATGCTTATTCACTTGGAAAAGCTCAGCGGGTGCTTGCGGGGCTTGACTCCGCGATCGGTCCGATTTTTCTCCATCCTGCCGCCTATGAGTTTTTGGAGCCCTACCGGAACGCGGGGATCGTTTTGCCTCCGGCCGAAAAGGTCGAAAAAAGGAAACCCAGAGACTATGCCCGCTCCATTATTATTGCTCCTCCTGCGGTCGAGGATTCCGGGTGGGCGAGAACTTTTCCAGGGTGTAGGAAAAGCTTCGCTTCCGGATGGATGGCCATAAGGGGACAGCGCAGAAGGCGAAACCTCGATCAAGGCTTTGTCCTTTCCGATCATGCCGATTGGGATGGTTTGATCAGGAGTATCCGTGCGACCGAAGCGGAGTCCGTTCGTTTGACTCATGGCAACGGTGATGCTCTTGCCCGCTACCTCCGTGAAAAAGGAATCAATGCCGAAATCTTGGGGAAACCCAATTCGGTCGAATGAGGGAGAGAAAAGGATGAAGCTCTTTTCCCGCCTTTTTCACGACTTGGATGAATTGACCAAGACCAACGAGCGGATCGACCGGTTGGCTCGGTATTTTGAAGAGTCGGATCCGGTTGATTCGATCTGGGCTTGTTGGTTTTTGGCCGGAAACCGGATCAAGCGGGCCATAAAGACTTCGGAATTGCGTTCCTTCGCTTCAGGCCGTACCGGGTTCCCCGACTGGCTCGTTGCCGAATCCCATGACCGGGTAGGGGATTTGGCTGAAACTTTGAGTTTGCTTGTCGATCAACATCGGTCGGGGCGTTCTATTGCCTTGAATGAAGTGGTCGAGACCTTCATCCAACCCCTTGTTTCCATGGATTCAATGGGACGCAAGGAATTGATCAACCAAGCTTGGGATACCCTTGGTTCGGAGGCCCTTTTACCTTTTCACAAATTGCTGACGGGAGCCTTCAGGATGGGCGTTTCGAAGGGGAACCTCTGCAAGGCTCTGGCTCAAGTGGGCAATTTGGAACCGGCCCTTGTTGCTCAACGCCTGGCCGGCGATTGGACTCCGGGGACCTTGTCCATGGAGGAAATACTCGACCTCGAGCAGACGGAGTCCGCATGCCAACCTTTCCCCTTTTATCTTTCTTACCCGGTTGAAAATACTCCGTCGGGCGAATTAGGTTCATTGGACGAATGGCAAGTCGAGTGGAAGTGGGATGGCATCCGCGCTCAATTGATCAAGAGAGACGGGCGGGTCATGATATGGTCGAGGGGAGAAGAATCGGTGGGAGATTCCTTTCCGGAAATCATGCTTGCCGCCAATGCTCTTCCCTCCGACGTTTGCCTCGATGGTGAAATCCTTGCTTGGGGCAAAGATGGACTGAGATCCTTTTCGAGGCTGCAAAGAAGGCTCGGCAGAAAAACTCCTGGTCCTGGAATCTTGAAGAAAGAACCCGTTCGTTTTCAGGCCTATGACCTTCTTCGTTTGGATGGCGTCGACTTGAGGGAGCTTCCTCTGTCGGATCGCAGAAAAAAACTAGAGAAAGTGGTGAAGGCTTTGCCAAGTGATTATCAACTTGGTCTTTCCCCCTTGGTTCTGGAAGAGAGTTGGTCCGCTTTGTCGGAGCTTCACGCTCAATCCCGGGACCGGGGGGTGGAGGGGTTTATGCTCAAACGCAAAAATTCGAGTTACAAAAGCGGTCGGGTCAAGGGAGATTGGTATAAATGGAAGGTTGATCCTCTACATGCCGACATGGTGGTGGTGAGCGCCCAACTTGGTCGGGGCAAGCGTTCCGAATTGTACAGCGACTATTCTCTTGCGGTTTGGTCGGACAGCCAAGAACTCGTGGTCGTGGCCAAAGCCTATTCCGGCCTAAGCGACAAGGAGTTGAAGGAAGTGGACCGTTTTGTGCGGGCTAACGTTACGGGGCGCTTTGGCCCTGTCCGTGGCGTCCGCCCTGAAATCGTCTTTGAGGTTGCCTTCGAAGGCGTTCGCTTTTCGGGGCGTCACAAGTCCGGCGTGGCCTTGAGGTTTCCAAGAATCAAGCGTTGGCGCAAGGACAAGAAAGCGGCCGAAGCCGACACTTTGGAGTCCGTCCGGAGTCTGGTTCAGTCGACGGTGAGCCTGAACCCGGAAGGTCCGAAAACCGATGAAGACGGGAACCTGCTTCTATTCGAATAACCCGAAGGGACCGTTCAATAGGTCGGTACCTCGATGATCTCCTGCCCATTGGTCATGAAAATCCGATCATCCCCGACGGGCTTGATCTTGCGTATTCCGGTAAAACTTCCGAAGGCAGGCAGGATGATTCGATTTTTTCCGACCAGAAAGCAGGGTGAGCGTAGGCTGGAGCCATTTTTTTCCTTCAGGGAAAAGCCCGGGTGAAGGTGCCCGGCCAAAAAGGGCCGTTGTTCTCCTTCGACCGGCAAGTGGCGAAGATCGAAATCAAACTCAGTCCATGGATCCGGGTGGCAGTGGATTCGCAGTTCGGGCCAAGGGTCCCCGGATTGAAGGTCATGGTTTCCTCGAACCAGATGGATATCAAGATTCGGTATCTTTTCTCTCCAAGTATTCAATTCCTTGCGAACGATCTGCGTTCTGCCATCTCGTGCGTGGAAGAAGTCACCGAGCAGAACAAGGGAGTCTGCTTTTGTCCGTTGGATCAAATCTTCAATGCGCTGGCAATCCTCGGCGGAGGAGGATTCGGGCACGGGTATTCCGGACTTGCGGAAAGCCGCCGCTTTTCCGAAATGGGTGTCGGCAACCAAAAGCGCTTTCTGGTCCGGCCAGTGGATCGCTTTTCCCGAACAAAGTTCGAGTTGGTGCCCCTGCCAGACGATGGCAATCGAATCGGAGCTTTCCATCAAACGGAATCCTCCAGTTTTACCGCCATTTTCCTTACCCTGTCTCCCCATGATTCGGTGCTCAATTGAGCTCGGATGGATTCAGCCCAAAGAGGGAAGGAAAAGGGGGTGAGCTTGTCCGGATGGTTCAGGACCAAAGTTTGATTTTGTATTCGTTCGAAGGCTTCCTTGATTCTCTCGACCTCGAGTTGCCGTTCGAGAACTTCTCTTTTGGATTGGACAAGAAGAAGGTTGTCTGGCTCGTACTTGGAAAAAACGTCAAAGAACAATCCTCCGGAGGCTTGCAGTTGTCTGCCGGATTTGGGGGCACCCGGAAAGCCTTGGAACACCAAGCCCGCGACCCGGGCGATTTCACGAAATTGTCTTTTGGCCATTTCGCTCAAGTTCATGCAAGCGATCAATTCATCGGACAAGCCGATCGGAGAAAGCAAAGACTTCCATTCCTCGACTCCGATGTCCCGGTCGGAATTCGAGCATAGGTGAAACCCGTAGTCATTGAAAGAAACCGAAAGAGTCATCGGTTCTTTTTTGCTCATCCTGTAACCTGCCAAAGCGGCCATGCCCTCGTGCGCCAAACGACCCGCGAATGGAAAAAGGAACCAACTTGTCCCTTGTCTGGTTTTGGTTTTTTCAATCAGGAAGCGATCCGTTCCGGGCAAACTTGACCATTTGGCTTGCAAGGCCAGGGTGTTCTTCATTGCTTTCATTTCCCGCCCTTCCACGACCCCGTCGGAAACCTCCCTCAATTTGACTCTTACGCTTTGCGCCAATTCCGAGGAAAGGGGCGATTTCCCTCCTCCCCAAACGGGAATGATCCCCTTCTTGGATTTTGCTTTGCGCACGTAGGCAGTCAGGTCGCGTACTCTTTCAAGCACTAACAGTTTGCCCCCGAAAAAAAAGTTTTTACCCGGTTCGATTCTCGAAATGAAGGATTCCTCGACCGTCCCCAAAGCTTTGCCCGATCTCATTTTGACGAGAATCGAGGGGTCGCTCGTGATGGTTCCGATGGACATTCTGTGAAACCTCTCGATCCGGTGCGATTCAACCCCGAAAATACCTCTCTTGCTAGTCACTTTCTTGAACTGATCGTAGGCACCCAAACTTTTCCCTCCTTTGGTTATGAAGTCCAAAACCCATCCCCATTCCTCTTTGGTAAGGTCACGGTAGGACCAAGCCGACCTGATTTCATCAAATCCGGTCCGGCTTGAGAAGCCTTCGCCCAAAGCCAAAGTCACAAGGTGCTGAGCCAAAAGATCAAGTGGCGCCCGAAGAGGTGTGCGACTCTCGATCGTCATGTTTTTGATGGCATCCCGGGCGGCTGCGAATTCAACCAGTTCCATGGCCTGAGTGGGTACGCAGATCACTTTGCTGA
The DNA here is from genome assembly GCA_038121045.1 of Opitutia bacterium. GTDB lineage: Bacteria > Verrucomicrobiota > Verrucomicrobiia > Opitutales > Seribacteraceae > Seribacter. The sequence goes on along the minus strand of JAYOMW010000152.1, from coordinate 2,478 downwards.
GGGCACCCGGTTGATGTCCGCACCTTCCGGCCCTTTGCAGCAAACGGGCAATCCCTTTGGGCCCACCGATTTGAATCACTTGGTCAACGGGAGAAAAATCAACCCCCAAGTCGAGGCTGCTCGTGCAGACGACGGCCTTGATGGTCCCCAAGCGCAAACGATCCTCGATCTCCTGGCGCGTTTTCCGCTCGATCGAGCCATGATGAATCCCGATTTCGCCCTCCCACTCAGGTCTGATCATAAGCAAAGCGTTGAACCAGTATTCGGTTTGAGAGCGAACGTTGGTGAACACAAGACTTGTTCCTGCTTTTTCTATCCTTTCGGCGACTTGTTCCACGAGCTTCCCGCCCAGGTGACCGGCCCAGGGAAAGCGTTCCATGTCGCTCGGAATAATCGATTCGATCCGAAACTTTTTTTGGAGACCACCGTCGATGAGCCTTCCCTCGGAAAAAGAGCCGAGAAGGGCCGACTTGGCGACGTCCAGGTTGCCTAGAGTGGCGGACAATCCCCAGGTGCGAACTCTCGGATTCCATTTTCGAAGCCTGGCCAAGCAAAGCTCGGTTTGGATCCCCCGTTTGGTCGAAAGCAGTTCATGCCATTCGTCCACGATGATCGCTTTGAGATCGGATGCCGATTGTTTGAAGTCGGGATAAGAAAGGAGCACGGAAAGGCTTTCTGGGGTGGTGACGAGGCACGAAGGAAGGCGTTTTCTTTGGCGGGTTTTGTTCGCCCCGCTCGTATCTCCGGTTCGTGCCTCGACCGTCCAAGGCAGATCCATTTCTTCACAAAGCTCAAGAAGTGAGATCCGGGTGTCCTCGACCAATGCCCGTAAAGGAGTGATCCAAAGAACGCGCAGACCGGGTGTTCCCTTGTGGGGTTTCGTTTGCTTATTCTCGACCATCCATTCGAGCAGGGGAGGGACCCATACGGCATAAGTCTTTCCGGTTCCGGTTGGCGCATGAACCAAGCCGCTTTCCCCCGCGGCATAGGCCTTCCAAGTTTCCCGTTGAAACTTGAAGACCTTCCATCCCCGTTCCTTGAAAAGAGTGGTTGCCTTGCGGTGTGCTTCCTTGAGTTGCATCGAACAAAACAGCTTGTACGTAAACGGTCCCGGTTCAAGTTTTCCCGTCTTCCAGGAGGCAGTCGGGTTCGACGGATCAGCTATTTCTTGGGCTTGATGACTTTTTGAATCTGCATGCGGATCATTTTGCGGACGAGCCCGACTTGGAAAGCCGAGAGGCCGGCTTCTTGGGGATTCACGCCAAAGGCCACCAACCAATCGTCTCTTTTGGACTGAAAACCGAGTTTTTCGACCAAACGCTTTTCGAGGTCCGGCATGTGGGCGGCTCCGTAAAAAACAACGATTTCTTTTGGCGGATTCTTGCCGTTGAGGACTTTGCGGAGATCGCGGAAGACAATTGTGTTCCGGTCCTCAAGCAAGACCTTCATGAATTTTTCCATGTCCGGGCCCGAAGATTCCGCCAAGCGGGTTACGTCTCCTTCGATGGCTCCCAAGGTTTCCACGATGGCCAACTTCATCAAAGCCCGGAACTTGGGGTCTTTCCCAAAAAAACTCAAGGCTTTGCCAAGGAAGTTCAAAACGAAAGAATTGCCTGAAAGAGCCTCCATCAATTCCTTGTTTTCTTGCCCGCTTACCTGTGATTTTTCTGAGCTTCCTTCTTTTCCGGACCGACCGGCTTTCAAAGGACCACCCTTCAAGCGAGTCATCAAAGCCTCGGAAGAGAGGTCGCTGTTACGAAAGTGAGCCCGGTCATAACGGATGGCTTCCAGTTGGAAGACCAATCCCATGGAGCGGGCCAAGGAAAGTTGCATTTCGGATACCGCGTTGGAACTGCCTACATTCTTTTTGGGCACCTTGTCCCCAAAGCCTACGCCCTCGAAGAGAACCAAGTCCGCGCGATCGAGCTTCTTTTGAATTTCCTTGTAATACGTCTTGTTGCCCAAGTGCGAAACCCCGAGCAAGGTGACGCTCGGACCTTGCTTCTCGGGCGAAACCAAGGTTCGGGAGGCAATCTGCAGAACGCGCCCGCCCGCCTCGTCGTCCACCGCGCGCAGGTAGGGTTCGGGTTCGCCGCAGGTCCATCCGATGCAGGCAAGAAACACAATCGGTCCCATGAATCTGCGCAAATACGTCATCGCGTTTATTTTTCCCGAGGATCGCCCCAAAGGTCAAGCTTCCTTGATCATTCGGATGGGGCAGGGGGGCGTTGCGACGTTTACTTCTTGTTCTTTTTCCCGCTCCGAAGGCCTTTCAGGTTAAGCCAGATCGAGAGGGCAAGGGCCGGTAAAAGGGCTCCCCAGGCCAACCGGAAAGCGAATTCATCGCTCACCGCGATCCCTGTCCACGCATCGAAGAGATAAGTCAGGTAGTTGTTCGGCAGATCCGTCTGCCCGAGGGTTTAGTTGTCGTCCAAGTCAATGGCTTCCGCGGAGTCCGGAACTCTCGACTTGTCGAAA
>JAYOMW010000151.1:0-7367 GCA_038121045.1 Opitutia bacterium | reverse complement strand
GCAGGAAATCGCGACGGTTGAGGAGCGAAGTTCCGGCGGGGGACAGGTTTTCAGGTTGATTCGATTTCATTGCAGGAAAAGAAATTCGTTGGCGTTGAGGAGAACCCGGCAAAGGGCGGAGAGGCCATGCTCGTTCAGGTAGGCAAGGGTTTCCTCGGTTTCTTCTTTCCGAGGGGAGCGGCCGAAGGTCCAGGCATAGGCTCGGTCGATTTGTTTTTCAGGATCTTTGCCGGCTTCTTTTGCAATGCGCTTGGCGAAACGTTTGGAAAGATCACCCATGAAAGTACTGTTGTAGAGGTTGAGAGCCTGAATGGGGGTGGTCGAGCGGCTGCGGTTGGGGGCGGCCTGTCCGCCGTCGGGACAGTCGAAGGCCCCGAAGACGGAGTCCTGCTCCATGCGGATGCGCATGGTGTAGATCATGCGGCGCATATCCTTGGGCTCGAAGTCGTCCTTGGCAATCCAGTTGCGCGCGTAGTTGGAGTTCGGCATGAAGAGCAGAAAGCCGGGTCCGTACATTTTCCGGTCGAGTGCTCCGGCTAACAAGAGCGCGTTGTCACGGATGGCTTCCGCCTCCAACCGTCTGGGAGGGAAGCGCCAAAGGAGCTCGCTCCCCGCATCCTTCGCCAAACCGTCCTTGCGGGGAAGAGAAGCCTGCCGGTAGGTCTTGGAGCGAAGGATGAGTCGATGCATATGCTTGACCGACCATCCGCTGGCCATGAATTCCATGGCCAACCAATCCAATAGGTCGGGGTGTGTCGGACGAAAGCCCATGTCCCCGAAATCCGAAGGGGTGGCCACGAGGCCCCGCCCGAAATGGTAGTGCCAAATACGGTTGACCATGACCCGAGCGGTCAAGGGGTTCTTCGGGTCGATCAGCCACTTGGCGAAGGCGACGCGACGGTCCCGTTCGGGAGCGTCCGGTTTAAGGCGCAGCGGTTTAAGTTTTGAATTCAGGACATTCAGTCCTTCGGGGGAGACGACTTGCTTTGGGGAAAGTGGATCCCCCCGATGCATCAGCTGGGTCGGAGCGGGCTGCCTGAACGTGCCGGCGTAAACCTTGGTTGATTGAGAGAGGGCGGCGATGCGATCTTCGATTTTTTTGAGTTGAGCCAGTTTTTTTCTTCCCCGTTCGGCTTCTTCCGGAGGGTGCAGGGAAAAGTCGTATTGGGGAGTTGGTTTGGGTTTTTCCGTCTTGAAGGGAAGCCGGTCGTTCGAGTTGGTCAGCAGGAACCACTTGCCAGGCTCGAGGCCTCCCTCGATACGGTATTTCGTCGGAAGGCGGTCCTTGTAGCGTCCCGTCCGGTCGCGCCCCCACTCGATGCGGTCGATGACTACGGGCTCAGGTAGTTCGAGCTGGACCCAACCCTGGCCTTTTTGGTTGGAGATCCAACTGTGATCGTTGCCGTAGTTACCGTCGTTGAGGTGAGCCAGTTTGTGCTTTGGGTTGTTGGCGTAGTTTCCCGAGGAGGTCGATTTGGCCCCCAACGACGCATTGCGGGAATCCTTTCCGGTAGTCCACAATTCCAGTTCGTCGATACAGGGCTCGCTGTTGTTTGTGGTGGCCTCGGCAGTGAAACGGACGAAGCGGACCTTTTCGGGAGAGAAGGACTCGACGTTGCGCCCGGAATCAACTGCAGGCCGAAGAGCGGGTGGACGAGTAGGGGCTTTCCCTCTCTCGTCGGCGCTCAAGAGAATGACGTCTGCGGTGACCGCGCTGCCCGTGCTTCCTGCCCGAAGAACGATCCCAGATTCCGGTTCCAGGAGGTGAACCCCCCCATTTTGAAAGCCGCTCCAAAGGGGCTTGCTGACCACCTTGCCTTCGCCATTGGCGAACAATTGCTGGTTAATGGTAGCGATGGTTTTGCGATCCTCGTCCGTGGCGGGGTCGCCGTCGGCATCCACTTGGTAAAGCGCGTCTTTGCCGTGAGTGCCCCATCCGCTTCCCCATGAGAGCCAGATGCGAAAGCGTCCTTTGACCTTCGGGCGGTAGACGGCGAGGTCGAGGCCTTGCTTGTTATTCCACCAAGTGTAGGTTCCGCCACTTAGGTTGGGCGAGCGCTTGGCGTCACCCGGATCGTTGAGGTAGCCGCGATCAGTGCCCTTCGGGTTGGTCCCCTTGCCGGCCGTTTTTTGGAGGAACTCCACTTGATCCGAGTCTTCGTCGTCCAGCAGGATGATGCTGGTGGTCGACTCGGGAACGAAGCGGCGGAGCTCTTTTTGCAGTATGCTCTTTTCGGCAGCAAGCTTCTCAATCTCCTTCTTTACCCCGTCCTTGAGCGGGACGTTGCGCTCGCCATGGACAACGCCTTCGAACACCGCCTGCATGGAATAGAAATCCTCTTGGGAAATGGGGTCGAACTTATGGTCGTGGCATCGGGCGCACCCAACTGTCAAGCCAAGGAATGCGGAACCGGTCACTCCCACCATGTCGGCCAATTCGTTAGCCCGCTGTTGCTTCCTGAGCAAAGGATCTTTACCGCCCACGATATCCTTGGGGCCAGCCACCAAGAATCCGGTGGCGGCGTCTGCCCCCACCGTATCCCCGGCAAGTTGTTCAAAGACAAAGCGGTCGTAGGGCTTGTCCTCGTTGAACGCCCGGATTACATAGTCACGGTAGTGGTATGAATTGGGCCGCTCGTGATTGGTCTCAAAGCCGGCACTGTCGGCGTAGCGCACGACATCCAACCAATGACGGGCCCAGCGTTCCCCGTAACTTGGGTTCTCAAGGACTTTTTCAAGGAGGTGTTCGTAGGCATCCCTCCTCTCGTCCGACACAAAAGCTTCAACTTCCTCGGGTGAGGGTATCAGCCCCAACATGTCCAAGTAGATGCGGCGGATCAAGGTTCTTCTGGATGCCTCTTCAGAATGCCTCAAGCCCTTTTGAGCGAGCTTCTTTTCGATGAATTTGTCAATGCTTTGACCCGAAGTCACGGCTTTGGGAGAAATTAACGACCAATGTATTTCCTTGGCACTGCCTTTCATGGCAAAGCCAAATAGGATGATGGCAATTAAAAATAGAAGGGAATGAATCACTTGATTGTCATTTTTACCCCCCTCCATAAGGTGAGCAAGGTGATTTTCCTTTGCTGTTGGCCTTTCTCAAGCGAGGGCCAAAAAACAAAATTCAGGAAGGGTTGAGCACTTGTCTCTTGAAATGGCCTTCGTTGAGATCTACCCGTTCCGGACGCCCTTTGTGCATGTAGACGACTTCGGTGTGATCGAGGCCGAGTAGTCCAAGTATGGTGGCATGAAAATCGTGGACGTGTACTTTGTCTTTTACGGCATGCAGACCCAGTTCGTCGGTTTCGCCAATGACTTGTCCGCCTTTTACCCCGCCACCGGCCATCCACATGGTAAAGCCGGTCGGGTTGTGATCCCGTCCGTCTCCTTTCTCGCTCATCGGCGTACGGCCAAATTCTCCGCCCCAGATGACGAGGGTTTCGTCCAAAAGCCCTCGGGCTTTGAGGTCAGTGATAAGACCGACTATGGGCAGGTCGACTTGCCGGCAAAGCCTGGAGTGATTGCTCTCCATCTTGCTATGGCTATCCCACTTGCTTCCGGCTCCGTGATAGAGTTGGACAAAGCGAACCCCGCGTTCGACCAGCCGTCGGGCGAGCAGGCATTGTTGACCGAAGACCTTGGTGTCACCATCATCCAGACCGTAAAGAGATTTGGTCGCCGCAGACTCCTTGTTCAGGTCGACCGATTCGGGGGCGTGCATCTGCATCTCGGCGGCCAATTCATAACTGCGGATGCGGGCCTCCAGTTCGCTGTTGGATTCCCGACCTTGGAGGTGCCTCTGATTGAGGCTTTGCAGGAAAGACAATTTCATGTCTTCGGCTTGTTCGATTTTGGAGGCTCTGGGCTTTAGGTTGGCAATCGGTTCGGGGCCGTTTTCCAAAAGCACTCCTTGGTGGGATGCGGGCATGAACCCGTTGCCCCAGCATCTCGTTCCATTGACCACCATGGCGCTGGTATCCTTGATGACGACGAAGCCGGGCAGACTTTGGTTTTCGGTGCCAAGACCATAGGATACCCAAGAACCGAGGGAAGGGCGCCCTCCGAAGACCGAACCGGTGTTCATCTGACAGACTCCGCCGGCATGATTGATCCCGTCGGATACGCAGGAGCGGATTACGCAGAGCTCGTCGGCAATGCGACTGTGATGGGGCAACCAGTCGGAAATCCAGAGACCACTTTCCCCATGCTGCTTCCATTGTCTTTTGGATTCAAGCAGGGGAGAGTTCACTTCCCCCATTGCGGTGACGGGTCGGTCGAAGCTTTCGGGAAGGGGTTGGCCGGCCAATTTGTTGAGCAGGGGCTTGGGGTCGAAAAGATCCAGATGGCTGGGTCCGCCCTCCATGAAGAGAAAAATGACGTTTTTGGCCTTTCCCCAGCGATGAGGAATCTTGGGGAGCGTAGGGTTCGCGGAAGCTTCGGCAAGCAGAGGTTCGTTGGTCAGTGCAGAAAGAGCGACCGCTCCGAACCCTGCTCCTGCGGTGGACAGGAAATGTCGGCGGTTGAAGGGGTGATCGATGCGATTGCAAGCCATGCTCAGTGGAGGTAGAGGAACTCGTTGGAGGTGAGGACCGCGTGGCAAAGTGCGGTCAGGGCTTCCAACCGAGGTGAAGGAGCGTCTTTAGCTCCGGAAGAGAGCAAACGGAAACCCTTCTTCTCAAGAACTTTTTCGGGGTTGGAGGATAGATACAAATCGAGTTGGGCGGAAACGTTTCCTTCCTCATGGTCCGTCTCCTTGAAGATTCTGAGTTCCTTGCCGATTGCGGGAGACGAGACGCGCAGACGTTTGAGGGTTCCGTTCCAAAAGTGTTGGCCGTTCGAGCGTCCGCCGAGGAATTGTCCGTCTTTCAAATCGGGAGACAGGGTTGCGACTTCATGTTCTACACTCGCTTCCTGTAACTCGGCTTGCGGGTCGTCCAAGTTCTTCCAGGCAAAAAGAGCCGTGGAATTTCCATCCGGGGAGAGATGGACGCTGCAAGCAAGGTAAAGTTGAGTTTCCAAGGGAAGCCGAAGGTTGGAATCGATCACCCGGTAGACGACGTCTCCCCCGGCGTTTTCACCAGTGAGCTGCATGATGAAGTTACGTGGTTCGTAGGCTGATTTGGCGCTTGTGATCCCGAAGCTCCAGCCTTGCTTTTGGTGATTCCATGCCGATTGACTGAGCAGAGTGTTGACGTGTGCGTTTGGATGGATTCGGTTGAGCCGGGCAATCGCTTCAATGGTCCAGCTGTTTCCCAGTTGCAAGTTATTGCCTTTGAAAATCCGGATGGTTTCGTTTTGCGAAAGAGCCAAATGGTCGCGTCTTTCCCTAGCCTTTTGGGGAGATGATGTATCTTTTACTCGTTTGGTGGAGTTGGCCATCAACTGTTCGAGGAAGCTTCGAGCAAGTTCGATCTCCGCCGGAGATGGAGGGCGACCATAGGCGGTCTCAAAAATTCCCTCAATGGACTTTTCGAGAGTTTCCGTTTTGGAGAATTTCCCTGCCATGGCTCGGGCTCTGGCATGGGGCCATGGGTTGTTACGCAAAAGCAGGGCTTGGGTCGAGGTGGTCGTATCGAGCCTCTCCGACGCAGAGGCAAAACCCGCCGGGGCGTCGAAAGCGGCGAGGATCGGGTCGGGCGAATTTCTTCTTTTTTTTACGTATATGCTTCGGTGGGGGGAATTGCCGTCCACCGAGGAGCCTCCCGACTTGGGTTTCAATTCACCGGAAGCGGCGAGCATGGCATCCCGGATTTGTTCTGCGGAAAGCCGTTGAGGCGGGAAGCGCCAGAGAAGACGGTTTTCGGGATCGTTTACCTTTTCTTTCTCCGAGGGCTCGCGACGGGTGGTCTGGCCATAGGTGTCACTGAGCATGATCGTACGGTGAAGATCTTTGAGTTTCCAGCCCCCTTGAATGAAGGAGTTGACTAACCAATCCAACAATTCCGGATGGGACGGTTCTTCGCCCAAGAAACCGAAATCGTTGGCGGTTCCGACCAGTCCCTTGCCGAAATGCTTCTGCCAGACGCGGTTTACGATGACCCGGGTGGAGAGGGGGTTCTCGGGAGAAGTGATCCAATTGGCCAAGGCAAGACGACGACCGGTGGTCCCATGTTCGGTCTCTTTGATTTGCGGAGCGGGCAACTTGAGAAGAGATAGGAATTCGGGAAAAGTTTCCCGTTTCTTTTTTCCTGGAATAAAAGTACGGGCAGGCCGGACCGAAAGATCGGTCGTGATAAAAGCCTGTGGAAGGGAAGGCTTGGGCGAAAAGCTTGCGAGTTGGTGGTTGAGGTCGTCGAATTTTTTTTTCAATTCCTCTTTCTTTTTCAATTTCTCGTCCCATTTCGTGCGGACCCATTTGTGCCTGACTTGTCTGTTTACCATTTCAACGAGTTGTTGTTCATGGGTTGTTCGTTCCTCGGGTTTTTTGTAATAAATTTCCTGAACGTCCGCCGGGAACTGCTTCACCACGTTCTTTTCATCTCCTTTGAAGAGATCCTTTTTCAGTTCGAGTAGTTTTTCCCTTACCTCGGTTGTTTCTTTTTCCCACTGCCGAAGCTTGGCCATTTGATCAGGTGGACCGATGTTTTGATCTTCCGGCCACCAAACACTGGAAAGGAAACTTTGAAGAGAATAGTAATCTTTCTGCAAAATGGGATCAAATTTGTGATCGTGACACTGGGCGCATCCCATTCCCAGTCCAAGAAAAACTTCACCGGTCACGTTGGTCATTTCATTCAGGATCAGTTCCCATTGCATTCTTGCATTACGCTGATTCCATTCGTAAACGCCGTGTCGAAGAAACCCGGTTGCGATCATGTGGTCAAACTCTCTTGGATCGATCTCATCCCCTGCAAGTTGTTCCCGTACGAATTGATCGTAGGGTTTGTCCTGATTGAGGCTTTTGACGACGTAATCCCGATAAAGATAAGCCGTTGAGCGGAAGTCATCGGCGCGATAGCCGTCTGACTCGGCGAAGCGGACGACGTCGAGCCAATGAGTTGCCCATCTCTCGCCGTACCCTCGGTCGGCAAGCAATCGATCGACAAGTTCCCTCTTGGCTGTAGCGGGGTTTTTTTGCCATGACTGAGCAAAATCCTCGACTTCTTTGGGTTTGGGGGGCAAGCCCAGTAGATCGAAGTACGCCCGCCGAATGTATTCGTGGGGTCCGGCCTCTTCGGCCAAAGACAGGTTTTCACCCTTGAGCTTTCTTTTTACGAAGAAATCGATCGAGTTGCCTTGGCCGTCACCCTTCTCGGATCGAAGGGGTTGAACGGCCCACCAATTTTTTTGCTCTGGGGAAAATTGATGGGAGTTCCCTTTTTCGCTAGCCATCGCCTGTCCGATAGGAGCCATTAGGCAAAAGATCA
>JAYOMW010000150.1:0-7424 GCA_038121045.1 Opitutia bacterium | reverse complement strand
CATTCCGGGATCGGTAATCGCGTAGGAAGTTATGCTTCCATTTTCATCCGTTCCTTTGATCTCAACGACTGCCGGCCGAAAAACGTAACTGACGTTAGTATCGTATGCCCGACCCCCATAGAGGTTCACTTTGGCGGGAATGGAGTAGCGGAAACCCGGATTCTGCACAACGATTTCAGAAAGAGTGGTATTGAAATCCAAATCCGAAACACCCACGTGACCCTCCCACCCGTCGTCGCCCCAGTCGGCAAAAACCGTAGGAGGGGTCAAATGCCCTTGGCTCGGGGTGTTTCCGGTAGGATCTACCAATACACCGGTTACTTTGTAATCAGGTCTGGTCGGATTGGTCGGATTGACGTTGCGACGGATTTCACTTGGATGGATGAAAATTGGATTATTTTGGTACGAAGGACCGGTTTCTCCCAATCCATCTCCAAAATAAAGAATATCGTCGGTGTTCGCAACGAAAGGACCTTCTCCTTCTTGAGTGACGGCTAGCGCCAGCACACTGGAAAAAGTACGACCGGGTAGTTGTTGAATGTAAGCATCGAACTTCGGTGGACGATAACCTTCTCCGAAAATACGCACGGCATCTGGAGTGAACCCGCCAGCAGGATCGTAACCCTGTCCCCCGTCCACTATGTCGACTGATTGATCCCGGTCCAAAAACATCAAGGCGTATCCCGTGGCATTGTATTCATCTGGCCAGGAAGGCGATCCCTCGATGTGCATTTCCGGAGCTGCGGAATAACCGAAGATCCCGTTCGTGGCTTGGGCGGCATCGAGAGACGGAGGGGCGTCGTCGGTCACGACGTATTCGACGTAAGTCCTTGATACGTTGCGATCGTCAGGCAGGGTGATCGAGACCTGATCATGAAAATTCTTGGTCAACAAAATCTTCTCCACGAAGGAAGGCAAAAGGCCAGCTTCCCCAACTGCGGGCAAAAACTTGTTCGGATCAAATCCGCTCCAACCCGAATGGTTGTAATCAAAGATTGCTTCGGGTAGTTCCTTGTAGCCGCCGCCCGGACTGGTGAGCCTGACCGTACCAACGGCATCGACGTCCGCTCTCAAGCGAGCCCGGTGAACTCGGTCGTTTCTGGCTTTGGGCTCAGTTCCCAATTCATAAAGATAATTGATTTCAGCAGGCGTAAGGACTCGATGATAAAAGGCAACTTCGTCCAATTGACCGACATAATAATTGGTAGCGTTGGCCTCGCTTGTCCGGTGGTAACCGATGGCAAGATGATTCATGTCGTCCACGTCGGTTAAAAACGCTCGCTCGTTAATTGATCCGGCCGGAACCACCCCCGCATCCGCTTTTCCGTCCACGTAAAAGCTAACTCCGTTGTCATCGACCAAAACCGCAAGGTGGTGCCAGTTGCCGTCATTGAGGTTAACTTGCGCCGTGGTGGTCAAATAGCACAGTTCTCGCCCATCATTGAATACTTGTTGACGCACCGTACCGTTCTCCCTGACGAAAAGACGGTAATAGGTATTGTTTTTGTCCACGTTCGATCCGGACAATATCGTAGATTCCTCATACTGGTTCGTGACAGGGTCCTTGCCGGGTTTTAGCCAAATAGAAAAAGTTCCGCGGTCCAAGGCGGCGAGGTTAACCTCGACTTCTTTCAACTCGACGGTGTGGGCAGTCAGGTCAAGATACTGCGAACCGTTCAAGTCAATGGCTTGACCAAGGTTATTGACTGAAAACCCCAACGTAGGCGAGTCAGCCAGCCCATCGTTCGCACCGGTTGGATCCGAGTCATTCATATCAAAACCTCCGATGGGGGCAGCGTGGAATTTGCTGCCGGATAAATCGAGAAAGACTCGACCCGACAATTGCATGAGTTCGAAGTCCTTGAGCACGCGATCATAGATCATGATCTCGTCGATCAGGCAATCCATACTACAGTTGTCAATGATGAGGTCGTTGCCGAAGGAATTGTTTCCCGTACCGACTTTGACCCCGTTCAAATACACGGTCGCAGTAGTTCCGTCGTCGGTGACGGCCAAATGGCACCATTCGTTGGCCGCTAAACTTGGGAAAACGGTAACGCCGTTGAGGATTAGATCATTGTTGAAAAAATCCATCGTCAGGCTGAAGGGGGTCGCACTTAAAGTAACGCTGGGGTTCCCTGCCCCGGAAGATAAAGGACAAACCCATACGGAAAGCGTTTGAGCCAAAGGGTCGGACCCTGTTTTGTCCAGCACCCCTGTTCCGGTAAAGGTATCACCGGGTTGGACTCTAATTGCCTTGTGCTTGATCCCCCAGTAAGAACGGATCGAATTATCGGGAATGGGATTGACGGTCAAAGTGGCGTTGGAAACGTTACTCTCGAAAGTCGTGGCGTTCTCCTCGTTCAGCTGCCAATAGTGTTTGAATCCCTTTAAAATCGAGTTGTTAAAACCCGAAGTTGGCTTGAGAGGGCCGCTTCCGAAAAGGCTTTCGTTTGCATCGAAGGAATAGTAGGCGATGGGGTTGTGCGGATACAAGGCAACGGCCAAAGTTGAATTGGGGTCGAATCCGTAACCCTGGTCAAGAATGGTCACGGGGTTGCTCTTGCCAACGTCGTCAAAGGGATATCCAATGGGAAGAATACTGTTTTTGAGGGCACTCGAAAAGGCGTCTCCATTCATGGGGGCCCGAGTGGTTGCAGTTGCGTTTACCTCGGCCCCGGCTCCAAAAACCATGATTTGGGGAGCTTCAGGATAACCACTGCCAACAGTGGTGACGTTGATGGTTCCCACGCCATCCACATAAGCGGTCGCCGTGGCCGATGGTTCCGTGTAATCCTCCCAATAACTGGTTCTCTTGATCGAGACGGTTGGCGGAAAATAACGGTTCTGCCCTGTTCCTCCGAAGTGGAGATACAACCCCGTTTTGGAGTCGATCTTGGTCGGTCGTACGAAAACCTGTGATACGCTTGTATCAAAAAGCAGGGACTTGGCGTAAGGGCGTGTGATCACCGTACCATTCGGCCCGTAAGGCGGTTGGATGCGAAAATGATTTTGGTAATCGGAAATCGTGGTTACGGTCATGGAAAAATGTGTGTCAAAAAGAGAGCCGCCTTCGAATTTTACTTCCGGAGGTCGAACGTAGCCCGACCCCCCGAAATCGACCAAGGGAGTGACCAACAGGTCGACTTTTACTTTGGCAGGCTCATGGTCGGGGCGATCAAAGAAAGCAAGAGGGTTGCCTTCGCTGGATGAGTCCAGGTAAAAACGGTGAATTTCGCCTCGATGCATGATCAACTGCTTGCGATCTTCGTTGTCGATGACAAAACGCAAGTGATTGGTCTCGGCACCCGGGATTCGGGAATCTTGCAAAGTACCGGAAACACTGAGTTGGTGTTCGACGACCGGGGCTTTCCTCAGCAAAACTTTGGCTCCCTGAACAGGACCTTTGTTGGATCTGACCTGGCCCGATACCAAGGTCGTTGCGGTTTCTTCTTTGGGACCGACGCGAACGATGAGGTTGCGGGAAGATACGCCACCTTTCATGTCGGAAACCACGACCCTTATTACATGTTGTCCGTTCGAGGTAAAAGCCTTGGAGATGGTTCTGCGATTCAGGTAAGAGTATTCCTCCATCAAGATTTCGTTTTGATACCAAGAGTAGGCATATTTGCTTACGTTTCCGTCGGCTGGAAGAACCGTCAGCTCGATCGGTTCATTTACGGCAGGAGACAAATTGCTTGCTTCAATGCTAAACCGAGGAACCGCTGCTTCGCCGGATGCAACCGTTCCCACGTTTACGACAACGTCAATATATTCCATCGGGCTTACCCCGCCCTTCGATATAGGTGTGAGGTGAGAATCGGCTTCATAATCGGAAAAAGTCCTTCCAATCGAAAGGAAGGCATCGTCAAAATTCCCTTGGGTCGCAGAAGTGGTGTCAATCAAGTAGTTTTCACTCGTTCCCCATCCTTGCGAAGTGCCGTTGATTACGCTGAGGCTGTATTCGGATACGTTTCTTCGGTAGGAGATCCAATAAGAACCCGAAGGAGAGGATGCGTCCAAACCAAGCGGATTGAATGGAGAAGCAGGGATTTCAATTCCACGTAGTCCGCGGTGCGCGGTGGTTGCAAAATCTCTTAGATGAGCCATGACCATAGAGGTTGGCAATGAGCCAGCCCGCTCGAGGATCCATCTTTGGTCAAGAGCCAATAAAACCGTTTGCTTATCAGAGTCGAGCACTTGGACCAAGGGCTCTTCGGAATAACCTTTTCCCGGAGAGGCAAGCATGAGTTGTATCTGGGAACCATTTCTTTCAAGCCAACCGCTCGCTCCATCGCCCGGGCCCCCAATGGAAAGATCAAGGGGAAGTTTATCCATCAAATCAGCTGGCATGCTATGGGATGGAATCACCACGTTGAAGCGGCCCGTTCGAAGTGGATAGGGGGCCGAACCATAGTCGTGTCGATAAATTCGAAAGGTGTTGGCGTTTACGGCATTTGCTTCGCTAAGCCCGCTTGACTCGACGCTGCCCGCACCCAAAAGGTGGGCCACGTCAACCGCGCTGTTCGCTCCCGTACCACCGTTTAATCCGAAATGGCCGACGTCCTTGAGAAAGACTTTGCTGGAAATGGTGAGATCTCCGTTGATTCCTCCTCCGCCCATAAGTGAGAATGGGTTTCCATAATCAACCCCCTGGCCTTCGTCACTCGTTGGCGTAAGCATGTCCGAAACATATCGGTTCGCATGCCACAAGCCGAAGTTGTGGCCGATTTCGTGTCCCATGACTCCGGAGGTTGCCGGCGCGTTCACGTGAGAGCCGGCTCCACCGACAACTCCAAGACCTCCACTGCCGTACGTGGTAACGGCAGCCCAAGTTACCACGGTCCGGCCCATCGTGAAGGTTACGTTGGAATCGAAACTCGGGTCATTGTTCAGGTAGAGCGTGGGCGTCCCATGATAAAACGCTCCGGGCTCGGTAATCACGATTTGAGTAATTTGACCGGAGGCGTTCACGAGGGCTTCGGCTTGGGCGGCTTCGAATTCGGGATCGGGCAGTCCGGTTGCTGGGTCCACGTCTCCGCCTTCGATGGTCACCAAGGGTGCTTTTTCGAAGGCGCCAAAGGGACTCAAGTCAATGGAAAGAACTCCTTGAAAGGCAGGTCCGGAGAAGTCGTAATACCTGGATATTTGGGCCGCTTGGTGAACGGCGGTGGCACCTATCAAGCCGATCTCAAGATCGGTATAGTCAACTTCAACCGTCAATGGTTGCGTTCCATTCTCCTCCCATTTGGGCAAAGGGATGGTGACCGGTGGAGTGATAACGGCATCCAAGTGAAAACTTCCGTCCGAATTTCTCAGGTAAAAATCCTTCACCTCCTGCATGACTTGGATGAGGTTCTCGCGAGTATCGGGCTCGAAGGCGTCCGATGCGTCGGGCTGGGTAATAGGGTTGCCAAATTCGTCCTCGGGGCGACTTGATGATCCCCGCCAATTGTTTCCCTCGTCTTGAAAACGGGCCGGTATCACAAGGACCTTTCTTTTTCCATTAACCATGGTGGTCGGGATGGGCGTCAAATCAACGTCATATTCGATCACGAAAGGAAGGCGGTGAGTTTCATTCAGGTCAATCCATCTGCCCTCCGGGGTACTCCAATCCATGGCGCCAAAATCTCTGTTCGCATTTGCAGGCTCATTTCCACCAATCCAATTTTCATAGCTGCTTGCATTGATATCTACGCCGCTGAGCCAATGCCAATCACCCTCAGTCGCATTTACCTCCAAAACCACCGACTGATTTGCATCCTTATCCAGATAGGAGCCGTTTTGGTCTTCGTTATCAGTAGCTCCAATCCAAGAATATTGAACTGCGCCCGAACCGTCAGGCAGAATGCCAAATCTATTGGCGTCTTTGAGCAATTGGTATACGATATTGTTTTCAGTAGATGAGTCGATGCAAACGAGTCTTCCTTTCTTGTCAAAGGCAGTTCGGTTTGCATCGGCCCAACTCATGGGAGTCGTAATGAGTTCGTATTTGGCATGAAGCAAGTTGGTTCCCCCTAAACTCGAGGCAACCAAAGGCGTCTGAAATCGACCCGTTCGCAAAGACAAAAGATCGGCCTCCCGAATTCTCCGGTCGATTGCTTTGAGACCGGAGTCCCCTTCGATAACAAGCTCGGACCCAGCATACTGAATCAAAAGCTTCTCATCAGGTAATGCTCTGACAATACGATAAGGCTTCTCCGAAACTGCGAATTTCTCACCCAGTGAAATCCCTGAAATGGCTAATTGGCTGACCGTTGGCAAAAATCTGCGCGCCCCGTAAACAAAAGCCTCGAGAGTTCGGCCATCGGGCAAGGTCACCCATCTTTTGATTCTTCCCTCGGGGCTCTTGTGATTGAAACAAACATGCACGGCCTTGAGGTCAGCTTGCGTAACATGCCAATTTTCCATGTTTTCTCGAATGGCAGGAGGCAAATTCCGGATACGTTCCGGCGAAACCGCCAACTCGATGGCTCTTTGCGGATCGTGGGGAATTAAAGATTTGAGAATTTCCGAACGCGTTCGGGAGAGGCGAACACCTTTGTGAAGCAATTGCAGATGGAGACGGGGGTCAGGATGAAGGCATGCGTTCTGATCAATGCAATTTGATTTGTCATAAAGCTTAAGCCATTCTTCGAAATGAGCGAAGACAGCATGATTTGCCAACTGCTGAGCCAGTTTGGGATCGCACCAATCGCGAGGCTGAGATGGTTGCTGTGCTTTGCTTTGAACAGAAGGGGGCGAAGGCGGGTTGCCGTCAATACCGACCAAGGAATCCGATTCCCGGTCGGTACCGGAGAAAGCGGGGCTCGATGATTCGGATCGATCGATCGAGTTTATTGCCCCAAAGAAGAGCAAGATCCCAACAAGAAAAAGCACGTAAATCCGATAGCAAACAACCTGCTTCATTCCCCTTTTTAGGAGATGGATGAAATGGTTTGCGGGCGGGGGGTACACTTGTGGAACTTATTTCAAAAGTTTTTGGTTTGCAAACGATTTTGGGGGGCAACGAAATGCGTGTTTGACTCAAGCGATTGGATTGGGAATCGAAGGGTGAACGGGGTCAGACGGGCTTTTGAGGAAGTAAGCACTTCTTTGAACAAATTATGTCGGCCAAACATTATATCTTACGAAAGTGGTGAAAGATTTGGGTAAAGGACGAAGGAGTTCATGTCGGCTGATGACAGGTATGGGGAAATCAGCGGAATCATTCAGGTAGCTTTTTCACATTCCCACACATACGCAAGATTTTCCCGAATTGATACCTCACCCGAAATGGGTGATGTACGATTCATGGGTGTTCCGAACTTTCTCACATTCTGTTTAGTTGTTAGCCGCAGGCTGACCTGCTTCCTTGAAGACCCTGCGTATGGTGCCGGTCGGGGTCATGATGACGGGGTCTTTGAAAATAGATTGAGGGCTGA
>JAYOMW010000149.1:0-7671 GCA_038121045.1 Opitutia bacterium | reverse complement strand
AAAATTCCAAATGGTTGGAGGAACGGGTAGTCAATCTTCCCTCTAGTGTACCAAATGGGTTTAAGTAGCTTGCGAATGAGTGAGTCGGAAAGAGGTAGGGTTTTGGAGCGGTCGGATTACGCAGAACTCGCTCGGATTCATTCAAGCTGCATAGATCTTGGATTTTTGTCATCTCTCGGGCTTGGGTTTTTGTCACTTCTTTACGAAGCAATTGATGCAGACGACAATAGCCACTTGATATTGGAAAAAAAAGAAGGCTCCGTGATCGGATTTGTCGCCGGCGGAAGAGGGATGAAGTCCATTTATCGAAAATTGTTAATTCGTCTTCCACGCCTTTTAGTTGCTCTTTTCCCCGCTATGCTGAATCCCCGAAAAGTTTCGAAAATCATTGAATTGCTTTTTTTTGCCAAAAAGCAAAATCCAGTGTCTTCATCCCCTGAAGCCGAGTTATTTAGTATCGCCGTAATCCAATCGGCTCGCGGAAGCGGATTGGCTCAAAAATTATACAATGCGTTGGGGGAACGATTCTTTCAAGATGGGGAATCGGCATTCTGTATAGTCGTTGGCGAAAATCTTAGCCAAGCACATCGTTTTTACCAAAAAATGGGGGCTGTACCCTTTGCTCAAGTGAGCGTGCACAAAGGACAATCTTCCACTTTGTATCGACAGGATTTACCAATCGCTTAATTAGGCTTAAATGGATTTGCTCAATTTGATAGGACGAACCGCACCTCTTTTCGAAAGTGATCTCAATGGTCTGAATGATAAGTTGAGGAATTTGGTTGAAGGATCTCGTTTTTTGGTAATCGGAGGGGCGGGTTCAATCGGACAAGCGGTAACTCGCGAAATCTTCAAGCGCAAACCGAAGGCCTTGCATGTTGTTGATATTAGTGAAAACAATATGGTCGAATTGGTTCGAGATATTCGAAGTACCTTGGGGTATATCGATGGTGAATTCAAAACCTTTGCATTGGATTGCGGGAGTCCTGAGTTTGAAGTTCTTTTTGCCGCTGAAGGTCCTTACGATTATGTCTTTAACTTGTCGGCCTTGAAGCATGTTAGAAGTGAAAAGGACCCGTATACTTTGATGCGGATGATCGAAGTTAATATCTTTAACACTTTGAAAACTCTAAGAATGGCATCTGGCACGGGGCTCAGAAATTATTTTTGTGTCTCGACGGACAAGGCGGCGAACCCGGTCAACATGATGGGGGGGAGTAAGCGGATTATGGAGATGTTCTTGATGAGGGAAAGTCTCGTTCAAAGTTTGTCTATGGCAAGATTTGCCAACGTGGCTTTTTCGGATGGATCCCTTCTCCACGGTTTCAATCAGCGATTCGCCAAGAGGCAACCGATTTCAGCTCCAAGCGATGTTAAGCGTTATTTTGTTACCCCCCAAGAATCAGGAGAGCTTTGTTTGCTGGCTGGTTTGCTCGGAGAAAACCGTGAAATCTTTTTTCCTAAATTAAGCGAAAAATTACATCTAGTCACCTTCTCGGAGATTGCCGAAAAGTATTTGAAGGGTCTTGGATATGAACCCTTCGAATGCGAAACAGAAGATGAGGCGCGAGATCGCTGTTCTGAATTAATTAAGCAAAAGAAGTGGCCTTGTTTTTTCTTTGAAAGCGACACCACAGGCGAGAAAGATTTCGAGGAGTTTTTTACCGCGGTAGAGATTTTGAATTTGGATAGGTTTTCTTCGATTGGTGTAATCGGAAACGATACCAAATTTGACCAAGAAAAACTCGACTACTTCGTAGCTCGAGTAGACCAAATCAAATTATCCCAAATTTGGAAAAGGGAAGATTTTGTTAACTTATTTCATGAAATGATTCCTGATTTTGGTCATAAAGAAACCGGAAAGTTTTTGGATCAAAGGATGTAGTGCAAAGATTTTTCGACATACTCTTTTCCCTGTTGGCATTGTTTGTTCTCTGTCCTTTGCTTATACCCATAATCATTCTTCTGAAACTAACGGGAGAAGGTGAGATTTTCTTTCTTCAAAAGAGAGTGGGGAAGGGAGGCGTTCCCTTTAATCTCTTCAAGTTTGCGACCATGCTTAAGGATAGTCCGAATTTGGGATCGGGCACGGTGACTTTAAAAAGTGACCCAAGAGTTCTGCCTGTCGGAAAATTTTTGCGCAAAACCAAAATCAATGAACTTCCTCAACTTTTGAATATTGTATTGGGAGACATGAGTATTGTAGGCCCAAGACCTCAAACCGAGCGTTGCTTTGAGGTTTTCCCTGAAAACCTCAAAGAAATCATCACCAAAATTCGGCCTGGATTATCAGGGCTTGGTCCAATTGTTTTTCGGGATGAAGAAAATATTCTTGCCGAAAAAGAGGAGTCAGTCGAATTTTACGATAAGATCATTGCCCCTTACAAGGGACTGGTTGAAGCATGGTATGTAGAAAATCAAAGTATTTTCAATTACTTCGCCGTAATTTTCGTAACAGTTTGGGTTGTTTTGTTTCCCAGTTCTTCCTTGGTGTGGCAATTTTTCAAAGGAATGCCCAAACCTCCACGGGAACTGTCGGGTTATCTTAATTTCACAAACCAATAGTCCTCCGGTCCTAGTTGCCAATGGATTCCATTGTGCGATTTCTTATGTTTTACCAACTTGAGCTACCGCTTTTGGGAATTAATTTCATTAGATGTTCGGCTTTCGGCAAGCTTTGATCTTCGGTTGACGGATCCTTTGAATTATTGTAGGAAAACGCTACTTTAGTGACACCCTCAATCTATAGCCTTTTCGTGCTGGGAGCATTTTTGACGTGTGTTCTTACACCTGTGATTCGTAATTTGGCCTTGAAGGGTGGGTTCGTTGATTGTCCCCAACGTGCCCGCAAGGTTCATCAGCATGCCATACCGCGGTTAGGAGGAGGGGCGGTCTTGGGTTCCTATCTCGTCATTTTACTAATTGGCGGCTTTTCCGTTCCGTCTTTGGGCGCGGCTTTGTGGGGAGAAAACCCGACCGCTGGAATTATCATTTTGGGTTCGCTCGTGATTTTTGGAATTGGCGTCCTTGACGACCTGAGCCGGTTATCTCCCAAAGTAAAGCTCTTGGGCGAATTCATTACTGTGGGCGTGGTAGTTTGGCTTGCAGATCTATCTTTTTCAACTGTTGAGATTATTGGATTTGGATCCGTTACTTTTCCCCATTGGCTTGGTTTTGCTTTGGCTTGCTTGTGGATTACGGGTTTGGCCAATGCAGTGAACCTCATTGACGGATTGGACGGTCTCGCTTCCGGAATTACCTTGTTCGGTTTGATTGCCGTTTCCGTGGTCGGTTATTTGGGTGAAATCCCCAATGTTACTTGGCTTTCGACTCTACTCATAGGATGCTTGCTTGGCTTCTTAGTCTATAATAGCCGGCCTGCATCCATATTCTTGGGGGATTGCGGGAGCTTGACTATTGGATATTTGGCGGGATGCCTTTGTTTGCAAGGAAGTGTCAGCGGGGAAAATGCGATCAACGGAATTTTTCCTTTCTTGGCTTTCGCCTTACCCGTAATGGATTGTGTGTTCGCAATTTTCAGGAGGATGTTAAGGGGACGTTCTCCCTTTTCACCTGATATGGAGCACTTCCATCATCGTCTGATGGCCAAAGGGCTCTCTCACGGAAAGGCGGTTCTCGCTATGTGGGCTGCGGCCGTTAGTTGTAGTTTTGTCGCTGTCGCCGCTGCTTTGGGCAAGGGCGATCAACTTACGGCACTTTTCGTTTTCTTTGGACTTGGGGGCTTTATTCTTCTTCGTTATCTCGGTTACTTCCGTTTCGAGTTTTTCGGGCAAGGTTTTTCTTCCCTCTTGGAGGATCGAAAGAGTACGAGGACGGCCGAGCAAGCGGTTAAGGAGGCGGAGGATATGATTAACCAAATGGATAGTCTCGAGGGAGTTTCGGAAGCATTGGAGAAAGCTGCCGAGGGCATGCAATTTCAGGAGGTTTCCTTGGCATTCTTTGAGGAAAAAGGTCGGCTTGGAATCGGGGGCGAAGTAACGGATGCAACCGATCGCAAAAGTATTTTGTGGAAGGATCCCGAACAACGGGGTTTTTATTCTAGAGACAAGGAATTTGTGGCCGAATTCGGAATCAACGGAAGGAATTATGCATACGGTTTGGTACGGTATAGGTTTATGGACGGCAGGAGCAGTATTGACGTGCAGGAAGAAATTCTTTTGGAGCGTATTCACGATGCATTGGCTTCCCTAGCTGCACGCATTCGCAAGAACGAAAAAGCATTCTGAAGGTTGTAATCGAACTTCTTTTTCCAAAGAAGAAATCATACTCTCCTTTGTTCACTTTATGCGAAAGTCCCTTCTCTTCATCTGCAGGATGAAGGGAATGATAGGGACAAGTTTCTTTGACTTTTTCCGCGAAATCGTCCCTACATCAATTAGGACGAGGTGCTGGCTAACTTTCAATCTGCCGGTCGGTTTTCCAAAAAAGTTTTGAGTTTGTTCAGCCTGGAGATCTGGCACCAGACCTTTCACAATCGGGCATCCTATTACAAGTCCTTGATCAAGTAGGCTGCTTCCCCTTATTCTATGTTTAGAAAAATTGCTTTCCATCTAACCCGAAAATGGAGGCGGAAGTTTGCCGAAGGAAAAGGTTCCGCTGCTTATTGGAATGCGAGCATGGTGGCAACGCGTTCATTTGGTTCACCGGAAGATTCACTTGAGCATTTCCATTGGAGAAACGCCCAGTACCCCGGTTATATCGATCTTATGCCGGTTTCCGGGCAAGACGAAAAGGTGGTGGTTGACTACGGATGCGGACCCGGCAATGACTTGGTCGGATTTTCGGTTTTCTCCAATCCTTCCAAGCTTTACGGGATGGATGTTTCCGCACAAGCCTTGCAAGTCGCAAGCAAAAGACTCGAATTGCACGAAACCTCTGTCGAACTCCTTCAACTTGATGAGGTTGAAAACAAACTGCCCATTGAAGATGATTCGGTTGATTACATACACACCTCCGGTGTTCTTCATCACTGTTTGAATCTTGATCGTATCCTCGATGAGTTTCATCGAATTCTCAAGCCAACAGGCCAACTATCCGTGATGATTTACAACTCGGAAAGCGTTTGGTTTCACCTCTATGTCGGTTACATTTGGAAACTGAAATGGAAAAGAAACAAAGACCTTTCTACTCGCGAAGCATTCAGACTGACCACCGACGGCAAGGAATGCCCGATAGCCAAATGTTACGAGAAAAATGAGTTCATGGAGATTGTTTCCAAGGCCGGTTTTACGGGTTCTCACACCGGCAACGCAATGTCGCTTCACGAGTTAGGATGCATGGAACGTCGATTCGATGCCCTTGCTGACCGAAGATATCCCTCCGAACACAGGGATTTTATTTCCAATCTAACCTTTGACCCCCGCGGTTTTCCAATGCATAAGGGAGACATAGCAGGAATCAATGCCTGTTTTACTTTCTCAAAACAATAAAAATCAGAATGAAAATATTAGTCTCAGGCGGATGCGGCCAAATTGGTTCTCGCACAACGGAAATGCTTTTGGAACGGGGGGACGAAGTTCTTGCCGTCGATAATTTTGCCACTGGCAGGCGGATTCACCTTCCGGAATCTCATGCCGGTCTGACTTTCGTGGAGGGAAGCATTGCCGACAAGGATCTTGTGGACAAGCTGACTGCGGAATTCAAGCCTGATGCCATTGTTCACACGGCTGCTTCCTACAAAGACCCCGATGACTGGCACAATGATACCCTGACGAATTGCGTAGGTGGAGCCAACTTGGTCCGAGCCTCCTTGGCAAATGACGTTTCGCGTTTCATTTATTTCCAGACTGCTCTTTGTTACGGTGTCAAACCTCTCGAGCAGCCAATCACCCTCAACCATCCTAAGTTTCCTGCCAATTCCTCGTACGCGATTTCCAAAACTGCTGCCGAAGATTACATCGAGATCTCGGGATTGGATTACGTGACCTTCAGGTTGGCCAACGTCATTGGACCGCGCAACGTCTCGGGTCCGTTGCCGATTTTTTTCCAGAGGCTGACCGAGGAAAAGAAATGCTTCGTCACCATGGCCCGACGCGATTTCGTTTTTGTGGGGGACCTGTGCCGAGCTGTTTTACGGGCCATCGACGGAACGGGTTCCGGGGCGTATCACTTTTCCTCCGGCAAGGATGTCGCGATAAAGGAATTGTATGATGCCGTTGTGGAGGCCATGGACTTGGCCGAGTATCCCGAACCCGAAATTCGGGAACTGGGACCTGATGACGCTCCATCCATCCTTTTGGATCCGTCCCGAACCGTTGAGGATTTCGGGCAGATGGAATTTACGCCTCTTTTGGAGACTGCCCGCGCTGGCGTGGAATACTTCCGTGAATTTGGTGCCGCCGGCGGTTATACCCATCTGAAGCACGAGGGTTGAGGCACATTGAAGGCTTCAAAAGATCCTTCGGAAATTAATTCTAATAACGAGGAGTTTTGGGACGAACCGTGTGGATCGACGGCTTTTGCCAACCTCGGCTTCAATTCCCCGGCTGAATTTGACAAATGGTATTTTGATTGCTACCCCTACTTGGAGAGGTTTATTCCTTTTGATGCTTTCAAGGGAAAAAAGGTTTTGGAAGTAGGCTTGGGCTTGGGGTCCGTATCACAGAAAATAATCGAAAGTGACGCTTCTTTCCATGGACTCGACATTGCTCGAAGTCCTGTCGATCTGGTCAAAGAAAGATTGAAGGTTATGAATGCAAAGGGCTCTGTTTGCCAAGGAAGTGTTCTCGAGTGCCCATGGGATGACTCGAATTTTGATTTCGTGGTTTCGATTGGTTGTCTTCACCATACGGGAGATTTGATTGCCGGGGTCAAGGAAGTTTACAGGGTTTTGAAATCGGGCGGTACTGCTGTAATAATGGTATACAACGCCTTCTCCTACCGTCAGTGGATTACTGCTCCGTTTACCACCTTTGCTCAAATATTCAATGAGTTTGGGAAAAAACCATCTCCAAGACAAGGGGGAGAAAAAGAAAGGTTCAGGTATGATTTCAACAAGCAAAAAGACGCTGCGCCCTGCACTCAGTTCATAGGGAAAAGAGGGTTGTCGAAAATACTGGAACCCCATTTTTCCGAAGTTTTCATTCGTTCTGAAAATATTGGAAACAGCTTTTTCCTTCGTTGGCTCTCGCGTAACCAAAAACTTAGATACCTTGGTCCAATTTTTGGCTTGGACTTGTACGCGGTTCTAAAAAAGTGATCACTTCCCCGTCTTCTTGGACGTCCCCGATTTATTGACGAGATAACAAAATAAATTATGCGTATAATCATTACAGGAGGAGCCGGATGTCTCGGCTCGAATCTAATTGAAAACTTGTTGCCCAAGGGTTGCGAGATTCTCGTCATAGACAACTTCGCTACGGGGAAAAGAGAGGTCGTGCCACCTGTGGACGGCTTGATGGTTGAGGAAGGAAGCATAGCCGATGGGGATTTGATAGACCGTTGTTTTGACGAGTTTTCCCCTGAAGTGGTGATTCATTCGGCAGCCGCCTACGAAGATCCCAATGACTGGGAAGAAGATTCCGCCACCAACGTGATTGGCTCGATCCACGTGGCCAAGGCAGCAGCCAGAGTTGGTGTACGCAAAATAATCAATTTCCAGACCGCTCTTTGTTACGGCAGACCGGAGCGGATTCCCATTCCTCCGAATCA
>JAYOMW010000148.1:0-7692 GCA_038121045.1 Opitutia bacterium | reverse complement strand
GTTGAGCTATTGACGGGCGGATTCAATGCCGTTTTGGGACCCCGCGGTTCTCCAATCGATTTAATTATCAATTCCATGTTCCACATGGGATCATCCAAAGGACTTTTGTCGTGGGCCCAGTACGAAGAGATCCGAGACCTAGCGGGGGTCGAAGAAGCTTATCCCATCGCAGTTGGATATAATTACAAAGGTTATCGTTTGGTTGGAACCTTACCCGAAATGTTCCTAGAGCACGAATGGAGCAAAGGAAAAAAATACGAAGTCAAAGAAGGAGGCCGCATTTTCACGGAAGACGGCAAGGAAGCTTTGGTGGGGAGCCATGTTGCTCAGCGGTTGGGTTTGTCGACGGGGGATGAGTTTAATCCTTACCATGGTCTGGCTTACGATGAAGGCAGCCGGCAGCAGGATACCTTCGTCGTGGTTGGAGTATTGGAGCCTACGGGAACCCCCTCCGACAACGCGATTTGGATTCCCATCAAAGGGATCCGGCAAATGGAAGGAGATGACTCGGCGGCCGCTCAATTCATTAACGCAGTTCTCCTTTCCTTAAGCGGAAGAGCTGGCTTGGCTCTTAACATGAAATACAACAAGCAAGACAGCCAAGTGACCTTGGCATGGCCGGCTACGACCAATATTAATTACTTTCTCAGTCAAACAATTCCCGCTTACTTGAGCTTTGCCCGTCAGTTCAGTGAAATAGGCAAAGGAAAGGTTGCCGGTTGGAACATGGACCCGTCTCAAGCGAACACAGTTCAAGCTACGGCAGATGGTTCCGAGGTTATCGAGGAGGGCATGGTAGTGAAAGGAAAACCCCGTCCTTTGCCGGAGGAACAAACGGAGCCTGAGCCGCCCGCCATCTCGGAACAACTCCCGCCACTTGAGGAAGGAAGTGTCTACAAGCCTTTGGCTTTTCGAGATCTTACGAATTTCGAGTATCTGGTCGAATGGGAGGCAGACGGGAAGGACTTCGATTTTTCCGCCTATGCCAAGAGGGTGCCTTCCAGGTTGAGGGAAAAATCGGGAGCAAAGGTGGCCGTAGAGGGCTTTATGATCCCAACCGTGGTCGATGAGAACAACAAGGTGAAGGAATTTCTGCTTCTTCCCGATCAGATGAGCTGTTGCTTCGGCAAGTCACCGGAGGCCAATGGTTGGGTGGTGGTGACTGCCTCAAAGGGAGTCGAGGTCTTGATGGATCAGATTATTCGGGTTACCGGAACGCTGACGGTGGAGGAACGCTGGGACGAGGAGTTCTTCGTTGGTCTCTACCACATGGACTGCAAGGAAATTACCGGCCCAGCTCTTTGACTGAAAGTCAGTCAAGGACGGACGTTGCCTTAGGTCTTGAAGGTGACCTTTGCTTTTCCCCTGCAGGTGTAGTTCAATCCTCTTCGCGTTTTCCCGGGAACACTTTGCTCATGAAGTCGGGATCGGTCACCGATCCGCTTCCGGATGCGCCGCGCTTGATTTTGTCGACATGCTCCATACCTGAGATCACTTGACCCCAAACGGTGTAATCTCCATCTAGAAAATCTGCGGTATCGAAACAGATGAAGAATTGACTGTTGGCGCTATCCGGCAAAGAGGATCTTGCCATCGAGCAGGTGCCCCGGACATGCTTTCTCTCATTGAATTCAGCTGCTAGGTCGGGTTTTTCCGAACCGCCGGTTCCTACTCTGTCCTCATCATAATCATTGTAGTTTCCGTATTTAACGTCGCCGGTTTGAGCCATGAAACCTTCCATTACCCGGTGAAAGGTCACGCCGTCATAAAGGCCCTCTTGGGCAAGTTCTTTGATTCGCTCCACATGTTTGGGAGCGTCTTCGGGAAACAGTTCGATCTCAACCGTTCCGTCCTTGAGTTCAATCGTGAGTAAATTTTCAGTATTGTTTTCAGTCATTCTTATTTTGTTGCGGCTTTGCTGTTGCCAACGGATACTTTCTTCATGATGTCCGGGTTTGTGACCGAACCACTAAACGGGCTGCCGCGCTTGATCTTTTCAACCTTGTCCATTCCTTCGATGACCTGACCCCAAATGGTGTATTGTCCGTCAAGATGGGCCTTTCTTTCAAAACAGATGAAAAATTGACTGTTGGCGCTGTGGGGAGATCTCGAACGGGCCATGGAGCAAGTTCCACGGACGTGTTTCCTCTTGTTGAACTCGGCTTTTAAGTCAGGCTTGTCTGAACCGCCGGTACCCACTCTTCCGGCGTTGTAATTTTTGGAATTCCCGAACTCAACGTCTCCAGTTTGAGCCATGAATCCGTCAATCACACGATGAAAGGCCACCCCATCGTATTTGCCTTCCTTTGCGAGCTCCTTGATACGCTTGACGTGATTGGGCGCGTCCCCGGGGAACAACTCGATCACGACAAGCCCGCTCTCAAGTTCAAGAGTGAGCAAATTTTCCGGATCCGGTCTTTTTTCGGTTTTTGCTTCGGAAATTACGAGAGCAAATATAAACGCGGAAAGAAGGGGTAGTTTATTCATTGGTGATGGTTTTCTTGATGATGTAATTGTGACTTCTTGGTTAGCCGGGGTACCAGATCTTGCGTGGATCATCCTTGGGTCGATCATAGCTCCATGCTTTGTCTATGAGTTCTTTCAAATCAATTTTGGGCTTCCAGTCGAGGAGGAATTTGGCCTTGGTGTTATCAAGCCAAGTACTTTGGTACTGAGTTTTGACGTCAACCGAGGGAAGGCTTTGAGTTTCGTGAAGGTATTCGGCAACCTTGCGGTAGTCGACTGGTTCGTCCATGCAGACGTTGAAAAGTTGCTGTCGGGCTTTGGGGTTGTCGATCGAGAGAAGAATGGCCGAAACCAGATCCTCCACGTGAACGAAATTTCTCTTTACCGGCTTGCCTTCGGGGTCAAGCATCACCGGTATGGTTCCGGAGGACTCGTAGGAAGAGGCCTCTTCCGGGGAGACCAAGTCACGCCAAACGGGGCCTCCGAAGACGTCCTTGCCAAAGGAGAGAGAATACTTGAAGTCGTCCTTCTCCATGATCCAAGGAGCCCGGAGGCAACAGCCATTGAGATCGTATTGAGTATAGTATTGTTCAAGCATTACCTCCTCGAGAACTTTCGAGAGCGCGTAGCAACCGGGGTAGGGGGAATGCTTTTGAGTTTCGGTCACGGGCACGGGATGAGGGTAGAAGAAATGTCCCATTGCGGCGTCACCACCGATCAAGATGAATTGACGGAAGGACTCCTTTGAGCGGCATTCCTCCAAGAGCCAAAACAAACCTTTGACCGTAACGTCCATGACTTGTTCCGGGGTTTCCTTGCAGGTGGCCAAGTGAATCACGTGGGTGACGTCTTTCATGGCTTCACCAACAAGTTTTCGATCGACAATGTTTCCCGAAATGACTTCAAGCCTGGCCCTTTTTTCGAGAAGGCGATTGTGGCACAAAGCTCTCACGGTGCCATGCGAAAACCTTTGCTCTTCAAGGAAACGTTGCAGAAACCGGGTGCCGACCTTGCCGGTGGCACCTGTAAGGAGGAGCTTCATGGGGCGTCCGGGGACACTCTGTTCACCAACCTAGGGGCGAATCTTACTCAGACTAGCTTGGTAAGAGGTTGCCCTTTGTCCGAAAGCGTGAAGGGCCTACGGGTGGGGGAGTAGATGATTTCATCAAGTGGAAGTCCCAAGCAGTAAGCAATCGTGGCATTCAGATCAGGAATTTCAACGCGTTGGTCTATGACTTCTCTTCCCTCGTCATCGGTTGCGCCCCATACTTGCCCACCTTTAATTCCTCCGCCGGCAAGCATGCAGGAAAAGGCTTTGGGGTAGTGGTCACGACCCTCGTTTACGTTGATGTTTGGAGTCCGTCCGAATTCCGTTGCCAACACGACAAGAGTTTCGTCTAACATTCCGCGCTTGTTCAGGTCGTCTAGGAGGGAGGAAAGAGCCTGATCCAAAATCGCGGTTCTCTCGGGAACGCGCGTGAAATTGTTTTGGTGGGTGTCCCATCCTCCGAGCTGAACCTCCACGAATCGCACTTGGCGTTCCACAAGTCGACGAGCCAGGAGCACTCCTTGTCCGAAATTATCATCTCCGTAAGCCTTGCGAAGGGCGTCCGGTTCTTCTGAAAGATCAAAGGCCTTGAGGTCCCTGCTCTTCATAAGACGCACGGCGTCATCGTACATGTCGGAATAGGCTCGAACTTTGTTCAGGTCGTATTTCTGAACGAAATTGCGATCGAGCTTTTGGGAAAGCTCGAGATTCTTTTCAAAGCCTTGCTCGGAAAACCCCTTGAGCATTCTGCAGTTGCGCAAACCCTCGTTGGGGTTCCCGATTGCGAGAGGTTGGTGGGCAGAGGGAAGAAACCCCGACAAAGGATGCCGACTGCCTCCGTTGACAACGACTGCACCCGGAAGAGTCGGGTTGAACCTCCCGTCCAGTTTGGTCATCCAAGCTCCCATGCTGGGATGGACGATGGTTGACCTTTGAGCATAACTGGTATGCATGAAATAGTTGCCTTGCTGGTGGGCTCCCTTGGTGGATGTCATGCCGCGGATCACCGCGATCTTGTCGGTGTGGTTGGCTAACAGCGGAAGGTTTTCGGCAAGTTTCATTCCATCCGTCTTGGTCTTGATCGCCTGCGTGGGTCCACCGGTTTCCGCTCCAGGCTTGGGGTCGAAAGTGTCGATGTGGGACATACCGCCCGACATATAGAGGTAGATGACGTTCTTGGCCTTGGGGGCATGGTTGAGAGGCCTGTTCAGACCGAGTCCTGCTCCGAAGGCCCGTTCAGGCATTGCCCAAGGCAATATGCTGACGCCAAGAAAGCCTTTGGCGGCCAAGCTGATGAACCTGCGTCTTTCCAATTCTCCGACGGGATTAAGTTTGGTGTTCATGATGATTTTTAAAATGAGAGACTCTTATTGTACGAATGAAAATTGACGGGTATTCATCAAGGCCCAAGCAAGGCCCAAGAAGCGTCTGTTGTCCGACAAGGCCAAATCCTCCATTTTCTTGGACATAGTCTTTCGGTACTTTTTCTTCTTCTCTGTGGTCCAATGTTCGGGAATCTTGAGGGAGGGAGGAGGCAGGGTCGATTTTCTTTGGACAATCTCAAGGCAATCCTGGGTTTCCTCCGTTGAGGGTTCACGATTAAGCAGGGAAAGAAACAGAACCTTGACCTTTTCTTCTTCGGAACGAGCCCTGGCAAGATTCTGTGAAAGTGGAGACGCGGGACTGAAAACGGCACCATAAATTACGCCGTTAAGCAAAGTGAGAGCTTGAGGAACGGATGCCTGCCTGTTCGAATTCTCAATTATTTCCCGGTCGGATTGGCCGAATTCCCGCAGAAAGTGTCCGGGAGGCGCCGGAGTTTGGATTTCGGAGGCTCTCATCAAGTTTGAACTGAAGCCCTTCCATCGTGGATCCGAAGGGTTCGCCGACATTCCCCTTCCATAGAGCGAGCGTACGTCGAAGTCATCCCCCATAATCAATTTGGCAAAAAGGGTTCTTTGCTCGTTTCGGGCCTGCCCGTATTCTCGCCGTAAGCGGGAAACGGCCTCTCGGTCATCAGCCTCTTGCGCCTCATTGAGATCCTTTTGGATTTGATCCATTCTTTTAAGCACCAGCTTGTTTGCCTCCGTCCCCCTGTTTGCCAATTTGACCAATGCCTCGGGTTCCAAACCTTCCATTTTTTTCTGATATTCGGCAAATCGACTGAGTTTCTCCTTAATGGCATTTGGATCCCGGACCCGTTCATCGGCATACGGGACCGAGAGAGAAACGAAGGAGTCCCATAACTGTTCGGCGGACATTCGGGTGAGGATCGGGCCCTCGAAATAATAAGGTTGGTCGTTCGCAACTTCGTAATGGGTCGCCTCGCGCCCGAACGCCTTTACGTTGAGGAGCACGCGCTGGAATTCCCTCAGGTCGTAATCAACCCGGATCATGAGTTTTTCCAGTTGGTCGAGAAGCTCGGGAATGGATGCTTGGGTGTCGTCCCGCCAATCATCCACGGGCTCGACCAACCCCCGACCGAAAACCTTTTTCCACATCCGGTTGGCAATGACCTTGGTAAAGCGGGGGTTTTCGGAGGAAGTCATCCACTTTCCATAGGAATGGACCTTGTCTTCGGCCTCTAACAAACCGGATATTTCGCCGAAAATAGGGGTGGGAGAGACCCCTTCCTTGGGTTTTGCGTCATCATATTGATAATCGTGAGGCAAGGTGAGCTTTCTTGCCGTATGCCGGGCCCCGTACTGGAGAGGACGCATCATTTCCTGAAGGGCTCTGCGCATGGCGACGGCGTCCTTGGACTGAATCTTTTTCTTTTTTTGCTGAGGTGAGAACCCTTTGAAAGTGCTGCTGAAATGATTTCGAATCCGAGCTTGCAGATCACTTCCCATTCTAGTGCTTATGCCGTAAGTGAAAGCTGCCATCTCATAGTATTCTTTCTGGGTCCATTTGTCGAACGGGTGGTTGTGGCATTGGGCACATACCATTTGCGTACCCAAAAAGAGTTGCGTGGTGTTGGACATGTTGTCCAATTCCATGCCGGCATCCCTGAGGTAGTAACCGGCGGCGCCGTCTTCCCAAGGATAGCCCTCTGCAGTAACCAGCGAATAGGCTACCTGGTCGAAAGGTTTGTTCGCCGCTACCTGCTCCTTGACCCAATGGTTGTAAAGTTCACCGGCCCCGATTTGGTTGCCTCCCCGCATTCTGGATTGTAACCTGAGCAAGTCCGCCCACCAATTGAACATTTGGCTTTCGTAGGCGGGAGAAAGCAACAAGGAATCGATCAACATCGACTTTTGCCGGTCACTTTCATTGGCCAGGTAGGCGGTGGTTTCGTCGTAGGATGGAATCCTTCCGGCAACTGACAGATAAAGCCTGCGTACAAGCGGCCCCTCCTCCAGATCGTTTGGGATTTGGACTTTTTCATTCCGGTGAGCCTTTTCCAAAATGAGATCAATGGCCGCGGCTTCCTTTTTGACCTCTTTGAAGGAAAGCGAAAATTGACTGAGTTGTGCCTTTCCATACAGGGAAAAAACCAACGAAAGGAAAGTGAACAAGGGCAAAAACTTTTTCATAATCTAGTTACTTACACTAGCGGTTTGTAAAAAAGTTGCACCTTTAATCTATGTCTTGAAATAAATTTCTTAATGGAAGGCTGTCTTCCCAAATCCTTGACGACAAGCCCGTTTGCCAATCAACCTTTTTGGACGACGACTAGAAAGAATGATCCAACGAGAAAATGAAATTGCGTCCCGGGCCATTCAATCCCGATCCATGAATCCGGTAGTCGACGTCGCCCAAGTTTTCCGCCGATAGGGTGAGTTCGGTGTTTTTGCCGATTGCTCGTCCTCCCCGGAGTCCAAAAAGGGCGAAGCCAGGCGTACCGTCGGCAGGTATGCGGGACGAATCGGTTTCGTCTTTGAGGGAAAGATCGCCGGCTCTGCCGACGGCAAGGATGGAAAGCTCGGCCCACCAAGGTGATGCTTGAGGCGCGTAACGAGTAAGAAATTGCATTTGGGTTGGCATTAGGCGGGTGGTTGCACGGTCAACCGGCTCAAATCGTTTGAGAATTTTTGCGGTGGATTCGTCGTTATCATGGTCGACGAGTTTCATCTGAGAACCAAAGGCATCTTCCTTCAGTTGCTCGACTTTGCTCTCCATCCAGGAAAAGGAAAGATTAGATTTCCATTCGGAGTCCCAATCATAGCCCAACTCGA
>JAYOMW010000147.1:4837-7741 GCA_038121045.1 Opitutia bacterium | reverse complement strand
CGGGGAAGGACAGCCCTCTCAACCCGGTGAAACTCCACCTTCCGGACAAGGTTCGCCCTCTCCTTCATCCGGTGATACCCCCCTTACCAATCCGGAAACCGCCCAAGCGCTGGCTCAAACTCTCGACTCTCTCGATCAAGCGCTGAACGCGGAGTCCAATCCGTTCGGTCAAGAGACGGCTCCTTCCGAAGGGGGCAACCTCTCTGACTCCCCCCTTTCCGAAGCCGCTCAAGCAGCCCAGCAGGGACAACCGGGCGAAGGGCAACCCGGGGAAGGACAACCTGGCCAGGGACAGGCGGGACAAGGACAGCCAAGTCAAGAAGAGTCCGGCCTAAGCTCTCAGGCAGCCCAAGCCCAGGCTTTGGCCGAAGCGGCTCAAGCCTTGGCTCAGGCAACCATGGCTCAGGCAAGCTCCATGGCTCAATCCAGAATGCAAAGCCAAAATGCAATGACTCAGGGTTTTCAGCCCAATTCGGGCGAAGGAGCGGCTGTCGACTCTGCCCCGATCACTGATTTTTTGGAATTGCCCGTCGCCGATTTGGAAAACAATTCAAAACTCGAATGGAGCCGCCTCCCGCCAAAATTGGCCAAGGACCTGATGGACGGACGCCGGGAAGCGGTTTCCGGCGAATACCGAAACCGCGTGGAAGCCTATTTCCGGGCCATGGCCGAAAAATCTCGCAAGAAAAAATAGATTTTTCAAAGAATGAAATCGTTCGCATTACTCATTTTTCTTTTTCAATCATTCGCTACGTTCCTGTCTGCCCAAAATGACGAATCAGCCGGTCAAACCGGTAATCCCTTCCAAAAGGACGAAGTGGACAAGCGCATTGACAAAGCGATTGCCTTCATCATCAGCAAGCAAAAGAAGGACGGTTCGATCTATGATCGTGGAAACCATACCACCATGACCTCCCTTGCCCTCATGGCGATGGCTGCCGCAGGCCACCAACCCGTCAACCCCAATGACGAAGGCGAAGCCATGCAACGGGCTCTTGACTTCGTTCTGCAGGAAGACAGGCAGAGCGAGACCGGATACTTCGGATCAAAAGACGGAAGCCGAATGTACGGACACGGAATAACCACGCTTACGCTTTCCGAAATGCTTGGCATGGGTTTGGACGAAGAACAGGATCAGAAAATCCGGAAACGAACTCAGAAGGCGATTGATTTGATTTTGCGGTCGCAAAAAGTTCCCAAAAGTCCTTCTCATCAAGGTGGATGGCGCTATTCGCCGGATTCCCGTGACGCCGATCTTTCCGCAACGATCTGGCAGCTCATGTCTTTGCGCTCGGCCAAGAATGCCGGCCTGAGCGTTCCATCCGCCGCCATTGAAGACGCCATTGGATACCTGGAGCGCTCTTATTGGTCGAGCCTTGATTCAAAGGGCGAGCCGGTGAACAAAAAGTCCGGGTTTGCCTACCAACCGGGCGGGCACCCTGAATACACCACCACGGCCGCCGGATTGCTCGCCATGCAGGTTTGCGGAGAATACGAATCCCCCTTCGTCAAGGGAGCCGCCGACTGGCTGCTTGAAAATGAACCCAATACCAGCAGGAAGTTCTTCTACTACGGCACCTACTATTATTCCCAAGCCATGTACCAAAGAGGAGGCGATCATGCCAAGGAGGCTCGCGAAAAAGTCGAGGAAATCCTCAAGAAGCTGCAAAGGGAAAACGGTTCATGGCAAGGCTCCGGATCGGAGGGAAGCGCGGGGGAGATATACTCCACCTGTATGGCCGTTCTCGCCTTGGCGGTCAAGTATCACTATCTTCCCATTTACCAAAGGTAGAAGTCAGCTATCCGGCCCATCAATCCAACCGGTACTCCCGGATCGCGTTGCCCCCCTCGATTGCCTCGCGCTCGTCCCCCGACAAGGTCGATATGAACTTCCGGCAGAGATCGACCCAGGGCTGGTAATCAACCGCCAAGCGGGCGACCGGCCAATCGGAACCGAACATCAGCCGGTCGGGGCCAAAGGCCTCCAAGGCAACTTCCATGTAGGGCAGCAACGTATCGAAAGTCCACTCCGTCCAATTTGCCTCGGTCGCCATGCCCGAAAGCTTGCAGCTGACGTTTTCCCGACGGGCCATTTCGAACATCTGGTCTTTCCATGGCTCCATGAGGCCGTCGCCTATCCTCGGCTTGGCGACATGGTCGAGAACCAAAGACAAATTCGGATGAAGATCGACGAATTCGATCGAAGCCGAAAGTTGCCTCTCATAGATCAGGATGTCGTAAACCAAGTCGAACTGCTCGAGTTTTCGAATGCCCTCGTTGAAGGCCTCTCCCAATATGAAACGGTCATCCGGCTCGTCCTGAACCACGTGCCGCACCCCCTTGAGCCATGGATTTTGCGCATACTCGGACAGCGTTTCTTCGACCTCCGGATCAGCCAAGGGAAACCAGCCGACCACCCCTTTGATGAAATCATGTTGGGCCGCATGCTCGAGAAGTTCATCGGTTTCGAGCATGGATTGATCGGCTTGAACCGAAACGACACCGTCTATGCCGGCCCGTTCTATTTCGGCCTGAAGGTCGGACGGTTGGTAATCCCTTTTCAGGATATCCATACGATCATTCATCCAGGAATACCGGATCGGATCGTAGTTCCAAAAGTGATGATGAGCGTCAATTTTCATGATGTTTCTTTTAACCGGGGGGAGTGGATTTTCTTTTCATTTCGGAAATCAAAGCAGGCCAACCGATTTGGCTCAACCTCTGTCTCATCTTTCGGTAGCCCGCCCCGTACACGGGACTTGCACTGTTGTCCATGTTCTCAAGAAGAATAGACGAAAGCTTGCTTTTTTCCTTTTGCAAGACGGTCAGAGACGCCAAGTTGCAAAACCCCTCGATTACGGGGGGGGAGGCGTCGATAAAACGTTCGTTCAGCCAGACGTGAAC